>DATBET010000163.1:0-21129 GCA_036558885.1 Gaiella sp. | reverse complement strand
GCTCGCGTCGAGGAACGTCGCGATCTTCGTGAGGTTCTCGTCGCCGAGGTAGCTGTAGGAGGTCATCACGTTGTTGCCGTACTGGGCGGGGTTCGAGATGTACGACTTGAAGAAGTCCACGCCGCGCCCGGAGGCGCCGATCTCCGAGAGATCGGGCGCACCGAGGTTCCCGGCGCCCTCGCCGAGGTACGTGTGGCAGTTGAGGCAGCCGGACTGCGCGAACAGCGTCGCGCCCGCGACGGCGGTCGCGTTGTCGGCGAAGCCCTGCTGCTCCGCCCACTCCTGCGGCTTGCCGGCGGCGATCAGCTCGGAGCCGAGCGCCTCCTTCGCGGTGGCGCCCTTCCAGGTCAGCACCCCCATCGAGATCACGACGAGGATCGCTGCGACGACGGCGACAGGCCGGCGGCTGATCCGCCGCTCGGGGCGCCGGTCGTAGAACGGCAGGCCGATCAGGAGGATCAGCAGGATCGTCGGGATCCCGACCGTCCCGAGCACGACCGTCTCGGGCCACTTGAAGATCCGCAGGAGATAGAAGAGGAAGTAGAAGAACCAGTCGGGGCGCGGGACGAACGCGATCGTCCCCGGGTCGGCCTCGTCCGTGTACCACGGCCCGAGCAGCCCCGCCTCGGTCCCGTCCGCCGTGAAGTACCAGATGCAGGCGAGCGCGATGATCACCGCGACCACGACGAGCGACATCACCGAGTCGTGGAGGATCGCGTACGGGAAGAAGCTCTTCCCCTCGCGCTCGACGTCCTCCTTGTAGCGCTTGAACTCGGCGCGGTTGCGTTCCTTGAGGGGCGTGCCCATCCTTACGAGGGCTCCTCTTGGACGGCCGGATCGCGGATCAGGCCCTCGCGCCCGCCGCCGTCGACCCGCTCACGCCCGGCCGCCGTGGCCGACCACGGAGGCGAGGTGACGCCGAGCCGGACCACGAGGTAGAGGTGCAGCCCGATCAGGGCGAAGATCGCGCCGGGGATCAGCAGCATGTGCAGGGCGTAGAACTTCGGCAGGGTGTCCGGCCCGATGTACAGGCCCCCCTGGAGGAACTGCGCGAGGAACGGGCCCAAGAACGGCGCGGTCGCGTTCAGGTTGATCCCGACCGCGGTCGCCCAGTACGCGGTCTGGTCCCACGGCAGCAGGTAGCCCGTGAAGCCCTCGAGCATCCCGGAGACGAGCAGCAGCACGCCGATCACCCAGTTCAGCTCGCGCGGGTACTTGTACGCGCCGAACAGGAACGTCCTCGCCATGTGGAAGAACAGGAGGATGATGAAGACGCTCGCGCCCCACTTGTGCATGCCGCGCACGAGCCAACCGAGCGTCAGCTCCTCGGTGATGTTGACGACCGACCCGTACGCCGCGTTCGGGTCGGGCTTGTAGTACATCGCCAGCACGACGCCGGTGATCGCCTGCGAGAGGAACGCGGTGAGCGCCGCCGCGCCCAGAGTCTGGGCCCAGCTGATGTCGTGCGGCACCTTCCGGAAGAGGAACCACTTCGTGTACCCGACGAGCCCCGACCGCTCCTCCACCCAGTCGAGCGGGTAGAGCGCGACGGCCTCCATCTGCTTCCGGCGCGCAGTCTTGGCCACGGCTCAGCCCCTGCTTCCCGGAGTCGGGATCGGGTAGAGGAACCGCTCGACGCCGTCGACGTGGACACCGGGGTACGCCTTGTAGTACTTCGCGATCCGAGCGCTCGCGCCGGCGCCCTCCACGTTCGCGACGCTGAAGACGCGACCGAGGATCAGGTCGCCGTTGACGATCGAGAACTCGAAGCGGTCGAGCGAGCGGACCGGCGGGCCCGCGCTGCGGTTGCCTTCCGAGTCGTAGAGGCCGCCGTGGCACGGGCAGCCGAAGCTCGCCGCGAGGACGGGCCGGAGCTCGATCCCGTTGACTTCCTTCTTCGCCTCCTCGTCGATCGGGCCGTTCGGCTGCACCGGGCAGCCGAGGTGGACGCACCGGCTGTAGATCGCGGTGAAGCTCGGCACGCCGTCGTTGGTGCGCCCGTTGTTCCGCACGAACGCCGTTCGCCTGCTGACCTCGCCCTGGGCGGGGTTCTCGAGGAAGGTCGCGATCACGTATTGCCCCTCGGGGAAGTTCGTGAGCGGCCCGAGGTTCACGTCCCGCGTCTTGATGCCCTCTCCGTCGAAGGAGGGCAGCACCGCGAACCCGAGCGGCGGCAGCGTGATCCCCGCGCCGATCAGGGCGCCGACGCCGATCGTCGAGAGGGACAGGAAGGTCGCCCGGTCGACCGGCTCGCCGAGGTCGGCGACCGTGGCCGCGCGTGGCTGCTCCCCGAGGCCGGCGTCGGCCGCGGTGACCGGGTGCGTGGTGAACAGGTCGCGCACCCAGAGGAAGCCGAAGACGAGCGCGATCAACGCGCCGATGATCAGCACCGGGACGCTCACGACGAGGCCCACGAGGACGCAGGCGATGCCGATCGCGAAGCCGATCGGCCAGAGGCTAGGCGTCGGAACCTGGTGCGAGTCCTGCGGTTCGCTCACCGGCGTGCATTCTGCACGGTTGGGCGGGCGCCGTGCACGGTCAACGCTCGGGCAGCCCGAGCTCGGCCCAGCGCGCGTCGACTTTGGCCCGGACCTCGGGGGTCATCTCGATCTCCTCGGGCCACTCGCGAGCCCCCTCGCTCGGTCCTTTCGCGGTCGCGTCGAACCCGATCTTGCCCCCGTAGCAGGGCAGCACCGACGAGTGGTCGAGCTGGTCGAGCGGCCCCTCGCTCATGAGGACGTCGCGCTTGGGATCGACGTTCGCGCAGACGTGGAAGAACACCTGCGCGTAGTCGTGGACGTCGACGTGCTGGTCGACGACGACGACCGACTTCGAGAGCGACAGCAGCCCGAGCCCCCAGATCGCGTGCATCACCTTGCGTGCGTGCCCGGGGAAGCGCTTGCGGATCGAGACGATCACGCAGTTGTGGAACGCACCGGAGGTGGGCAGGTCGTAGTCGACGATCTCGGGCACGCTCATCCGGATCGCGGGGAGGAAGATCCGCTCGGTCGCCTTCGCGAGCCACTCGTCCTCGGCCGGCGGCTTGCCGACCACGATCGAGGGGTAGATCGCGTCGCGGCGCATCGTGATCGCCGAGAGCCGAAAGAGCGGGAACTCCTCGGGCGGCGTGTAGTAGCCCGTGTGGTCGCCGAACGGGCCCTCCAGCCCGGGCTCCGCCGCGTCGACCCAGCCTTCGAGCACGATCTCCGCGTTCGCGGGAACCTCGAGCTCGACGGTCTTGCAGCGCACCATCTGCACGGGCGAGCCCTTGAGGAAGCCCGCCACCATCAGCTCGCCGACGTGCTTCGGGAGCGGTGCGCTCGCGGAGTAGGCGGTCACGGGATCGAGGCCCAGGGCCACCGCGACCGGGATGCGGCCATCGGGGGCGGCGAGCAGGTCGGCGCGCCCGTCCTTGTGCACCTGCCAATGCATGAACGTCGTCCGCCGGTCGACCTTCTGCATCCGGTACATGCCGACGTTGCGCACACCCGTCTCCCGATCCTGGGTGATCACGGCGGGCAGCGTGATGAACGGGGCGGCGTCGAGCGGCCAGCAACGCATGATCGGCAGGGCGTCGAGATCGACGTCGTCCCCCGTCAGCACGACCTCCTGGCAGGCGCCCTTCGAGACGCTCTTCGGCATCGAGTCGGCGATCGACTTGAGGGTGCCGAGCTTCCGCACCTTGTCCATCAGGCCCTGCGGCGGCTGGAGCTCGAGCACCTCGCCGAGCCGGGCGGCGATGTCGTCGAGCCGCTCGACCCCGAGCGCGAGGCACATGCGCCGCTCCGTCCCGAACTGGTTGATCAGCAGCGGGAGGCGCGAGCCCTTGACGTTTTCGAAGAGCAGTGCGGGCCCGCCGGACTTGACGACCCGGTCGACGATCTCGGTGATCTCCAGGTCGGGGTCGACCTCCGCCCGGACGCGGACGAGCTCTCGCTCGCGCTCGAGCAGCGCGATCCAGTCGCGAAGATCCTTCGCCGGGGCGGCCATGGCGCGGTCAGTCTAGGAGGAACGACGCCGCGCGCTCAGAGCGGTCGGTCGAGCTTCGAGCGGCGCCGCCGGGCGGACGCGTAGTGGCTCAGGTCGCCGAGCACGATCACGGCGAGAAACACCAGCCCGACGACGAGCATCGAGAGCACGACCTTCTTGCCTTCCGAGGCGGCGTCGGCGAGGAGCCAGAGCGCGGCGGCCATCGCGGCGATGCTATACGAGCCGCGAGGCGTGCGCGGTGAGCGCCGCGTCGACGGGCCCGTCGCCGGCGGTGGAGCGGGCAAGGCGCTCGAGCGGAGTCGGATCGCGCGTGTCGCGCAGCTCGGCACGGGCGTCGTCGAGATTTCCTGCGCCGAGGAGCGCCGCGGTCGCCGCCCAGGCGGGCCCGTCACCGTCCGTGCCGTCCGCGCGCGCCTGCGTGCAGAGGGCGAGCAGTTCCGCGAGGTCGGTCACCGCCGCGACGGAGCCGGTCCCGGCGACGAGCACGAGCCCGTGCGCGAGCAGCGCGTCGCCGAGCAACAAGGCAACGTCCTCGTCCGGCGGATCGAAGAGCCGTGAGCGGCCGTAGTGCAGGAGATAGCCCTCGTAGATCGTCTCGAGCCCGACGGCGAACTGCGGGTCCGGAACGAGCGGGGAGAAGACGGGCAGCGTCTCGCGCGCCGCCTCCGGACGGAGCGCATTCGCCCACAGCGGGCTCTCGGCCGCAGCCGCCGCGGCGATGTCCTCGAACAGCCCCACGTCGGAGATCAGCTCGCGAGCGGGATCTTGCTCGCGCGAGATCCCTTCGGTTGATCCTGGCCTTCGGCTGGGCACACCCCTGAAGGCGTCGGCTTCGCCGCCGCGACTACCTCTGCGCCCCGTCACGCTGAGGACGTCTCTGCGAATGCCTCGACGGCCGCCACTGTCCGCTCGACGTCGTCGTCCGTGTGGGCCGTCGAGGGGAAGAGGCACTCGAACTGCGACGGCGGCACGTAGATCCCCTGCTGGAGGAGCTGACGAAAGAGCGCGCCGAAGCGGTCTGTGTCGCACGCGCGGGCGTCCTCGTGGTCACGGACGGGGCCGGCGTGGCAGAAGAGGGTCA
Organism: Gaiella sp.; assembly: GCA_036558885.1. Taxonomy (GTDB): domain Bacteria; phylum Actinomycetota; class Thermoleophilia; order Gaiellales; family Gaiellaceae; genus Gaiella. Next base: position 16,058 of record DATBET010000163.1, on the reverse strand, counting down.
GCATGGCGCCGACGCGCTGCACGGTCCCGAAGGGCGCGAGACCCTCCTCGAGCAGGGCGCCCAGCCGCTCGAGCTCGTCGTAGACAGACGGATCACGGAGGCGGCGGAGGACGGAGAGCCCGGCCGCGGTCGCGAGTGGGTTCCCGGAGAGCGTGCCCGCCTGGTAGACGTCGCCGACCGGTGCGAGGCGCTCCATCAGCTCGCCCCGGCCGCCGAAGGCGGCCGCCGGCAGGCCTCCGCCGACGATCTTGCCGAGGATCGTCAGGTCCGGCAGCACGCCGAAGAGGGACTGCGCCCCTCCCCGGGCGACGCGGAACCCCGTCATCACCTCGTCGAACACGAGCAGCGCCCCCGTCGCGTCGCAGAGCGAGCGGAGCGCCTCGAGGAAGCCGGGCTCGGGCGGGACGCAGCCCATGTTCCCCGCCACGGGCTCCACGACGATCGCGGCAAGCCCCTCGCCGTACTGCGCGCAGGCGGCCGCGACGCCGTCCACGTCGTTGAAGCGGCACACGATCGTGTCAGCGGTCGCGCCCGACGGAACCCCGGGCGTGGAGGGGAGCCCGAGCGTCATCACGCCCGACCCCGCGTCTGCGAGGAGCGCGTCGACGTGCCCGTGGTAGCAGCCGGCGAACTTGATCACGCGGTCGCGGCGCGTCACTCCTCGCGCAAGTCGCAACGCGCTCATGGACGCCTCGGTGCCCGAGCTGACGAGGCGCACCAGCTCGACCGACGGGACCGCGTCGGCGACCTCGGCGGCGAGCTCGACCTCGGCCTCGGTGGGCGCGCCGAACGTCGTCCCGCGCTCCGCCGCCTCCTGCACCGCGTCGAGGGTCTCCGGATCGGCGTGCCCGAAGATCAGCGGGCCCCAGGACTGCACCCAGTCGACGTAGCGGGTCCCGTGCACGTCTTCGATCGCGCCGCCCTCACCGCGCTGCATGAACAACGGCTCGGAGAGGCCGACGGCCCTCATCGCGCGTACCGGCGAGTTCACCCCACCGGGGATCAGCCCCGTCGCCGAGCGCCAGAGATCCGAGCCGATCAGAGCCACGCCGCGAGGTCCTTGGCCCAGTATGTGACGATCGTCCCCGCGCCCGCCCGCTTGATCGCAATGAGTGACTCGAGGGCAGCGCGCCGCTCCTCGAGATGGCCCGCGTCCGCGGCGGCCCGCACCATCGCGTACTCGCCAGAGACCTGGTACGCCCACACGGGGCAGTCGAAGCGCTCCCGGACCGCACGGATCACGTCGAGGTACGGCAGCGCGGGCTTGATCATCAGCACGTCGGCGCCCTCGTCGAGATCGAGGGCGCACTCGCGGAGCGCCTCGCGTCCGTTCGCGGGGTCCATCTGATAGCCGCGCCGATCGCCGAAGGCGGGCGCGGACTCGGCCACCTCGCGGAACGGCCCATAGAAGGCCGACGCGTACTTCGCCGCGTACGAGACGATGGGGGTGTCGGGGAGGACGGCGCGGATCGCCGCGACCCGGCCGTCCATCATGTCGCTCGGGCACACGGCGTCGGCGCCCGCGTCGACGTGGCTCGACGCCGTCCGAGCCAGCAGCTCGAGCGTCTCGTCGTTCGCCACGGTGTCTCCGTCGAGCACGCCGCAATGGCCGTGCTCGGTGTACTCGCAGAGGCACACGTCGGTGAGCAGGGTCAAGCCCGGTACGTCGGCTCGAAGCGCCCGCAGCGCCCGCTGCACGATGCCGTCGTCGTCCCAGGCGCCCGAGCCCTCGGCGTCCTTCGTCTCCGGGATGCCGAACAAGAGCACGGCGCGGACGCCGAGCCGGGCGAGCTCGCCGGCCTCGCGCACGAGCTCGTCGACCGAGCGCTGCGCGATCCCGGCCAGCCCCTCGACCGGCCGGACGACCCCGTCTCCGGGGCACGCGAAGAGCGGCATCACGACGTCGTCGAGCGAGAGCGACGTCTCGCGTACGAGCGCCCGCAGCGTATCGGTGCGCCGCAGGCGCCGAAGCCGGGTGACGGGGAAGCTCACGGCGTGAAGCGTACGCGGGGAGGCGCCTCAGGGCACGCGTGTGACGCGCTGCGGCGGCTCGAGCTCCACCTCGACGGGAACCTCCTTGTCGCGATCGTCGCTCCAGGAATCGAGGTCGATCCGCTCGCGGAAGAACTCCCAGACGGCGCGGCCGGCGGCCATCGTCGGGAGCGCGACGAGCACGCCGGCGATCCCGTAGAGCTCGCCCCCGGCGAGCAGGCCGAAGATCACCAGAAGTGGGTGGAGCCTGAGCGCGTTCGCCATCACGTTGGGCACGACCACGTGCCCCTCGATCTGGTAGATGAACACGAAGAGCGCCGCGACCCAGAGCACGCCGATCGGGTCGACGACGAGCGCGTAGATCGCCGGGGGCACGGCCGAGAGCCACGGCCCGATGTACGGGATCACCTCGACGAACGCGGTCCACACGCCGAAGAGCAGCGCGTACCGGTCGGCGCCCTCGACGAGGCCGGTCTTGCCGAGGATCCACATCCCGAGACCGGCGCTCGTGCCGATCACGAGTGAGAGAATCGCCTGGCCGCGCACGTATCCCCAGAGGGCGCGCTCGATCTGCTGCGTCAGCGGCGGGCCGCCGTGCGGCGGAAACCGGCGGTCGATCGACTGCTCGAGCCGCGGCATGTCGAGCAGCATGTAGATCGAGATGACCGCGATCAGGACGACCGAGAAGATGAGCAGGATCACAGAGACCGCGGCGCCCTGGGCGAACGAGATCGCGTCCTGGGCGTAGCTCGAGACCTCGCCCGCGCCGATCGACTGCGTGAGGTCGTCGAGCTGCTTCTCGATCCGGATCCCCTCGAGGCCATGGCCGTCGAGCCAGGCCTGGAGCCTGTCGATGTCGACCTCGACCCCGGTCTGGCCCGTCGTCGGGCTCTCCTCGGTCAGGTACGTGTCGATCCGCTCGGCGGCGGTGCGCGTCTCCGAGACCACGACGGTCCCGAGCGCGACCAGCAGGCCGATCACGGCGGCGGCGAAGACGATCGAGACGATCGCGACCGCCAGCCCACGGGGCAGGCGCAGCCGGGTGAGGTCTCGCACGAGCGGGTTGAGCGTGAACGCGATCACGGCCGCGGTGAGGAAGAGGAAGATGACGTGCCCGAGTGTGCGCGCGAGGAGGAACGCGAGGACCAGGAGAACGGGCAGGACGACGAGCTGCACCCACCGGGGAATCCGGATCCGCGGAGGCGCCGTCATGCAGCGATCGTAGCCCTGCCTTTGACGGTCATCCGGCCGCGCGCCCGTGTGGGGCATGAAGGCCGCTGGCCGGTGCGCTACCGTGCCCGCGATGGCCTCGCCGCGCTCCCGGCAAGCCGCTCGTCTCCGTGAACGTCGACGCCGCGCCCAGCGACGCGCACGCCGGCTCGTGATCGGGTCGGCGCTCGCCGTCCTGGCCATCGTCACGCTGCTCCTCACCGCGTTCGGCAGCGGCGGCTCCTCGGGTGGGCCCGAGCCGGCCTCGCTGGCGGCGGTTCCCGCCTCGAGCGACGCCGCCGTCCGGCCGACGCCGCAGGCGTTGGCGACGATCGGCAACCTCGGCATCCAGCTCCCGGTCGCGGCTGCTTCGCTGACCGCGATCGGCTTCCACGGGTCGAGCGACGGCTCGCTGACCCTCCAGCCCGTCGGCCGCCAGGCGAACGAGGGCCTGCTCGCGCGTCTCTGGCGCCACATCGCGGGAACGGGGCGCGACTGGCCGCGCTGGTATCAGCTGGAAGGCGGCCCGCCCGGGACGAACATCCTCGACGTGGGGACGCCGCCCGGCACCGACGTCTACTCGCCGGTCGCCGGGTCGGTCGTCGCGGTGACGAAGCTCGTGATCGGCGGCAAGCGCGTCGGGAGCCGCATCGACCTGAGGCCCACGCGGGCGCCGTCGGTGATGGTCTCCGTGATGAACGTCAGACCCGACCCCGCCATCGCGGTCGGCACACCGGTGCTGGCGGCGACGTCCAAGCTCGGCACCGCGGTGAACGTCGCCGCGGTCGAGGAGCAGGCGCTCGCCGCGCATGCCACCGACGGCGGGAACAACGTCTCGATCGCCGTCTACCCGTCCCCCGGCTCGCTTCCGTAGAAGGCCACCGGAGCGCCCATGCGCATCCTCTTCGTCGGCGACGTCGTCGGCCGGCCCGGCCGCGACGCGGTCGAAGGCCTCCTGCCCGGCCTTCGCGAGAGTCTCGACGTCGACGTCTGCGTCGTCAACGGCGAGAACATCGCAAACGGGATCGGGATCACGCCGCGCCTCGCCGACCGGCTCCTCGCGGCGGGGGCGGACGCGATCACGCTCGGGAACCACACCTGGCGACGCGACGAGATCGGCCCCTACCTCGCCACGTCGCAGAACGTCGTGCGGCCCGCGAACCTCCAGGCCGGGGCACCGGGACGCGGCCTCGCGGTCGTCGAGGCCCGGGACGGGACGTCCGTCGCCGTGATCAACCTCCTCGGCTCGCTCTTCCTCGAGCCCGCGTACAGCATGTGGGAGCTGGTCGACACGCTCGTCGAGGAGGCGGCCGCGGCCGCGCCGGTCGTGGTCGTGGACGTCCACGCGGAGGCGACGAGCGAGAAGGTGGCGCTCTCGGCCTGGCTCGACGGTCGAGTGACGGCGGTCCTCGGAACGCACACGCATGTCCAGACCTCGGACGGACGGATCCTTCCGGGCGGGACGGCAGCGCTGACGGACGTCGGCATGACGGGCCCGCACGACTCGGTGATCGGCGTCGTGACCGAGCTCGCCGTCAGGCGGATGCGGACGGGCATGCCCGTGCGGTTCGAGACGGCGACGGATGGAGTGCGCCTCGAGGGCGCGCTCGTCACGTGCGACCGGGCGACGGGACGGGCGACGGCGATCGAGCCGGTGCGCGTTCCGTGGCCGGCCACGTGATCGCCGCGAGCAACCCGACCAGCACGAGCCCCCGCAGCAGCACGAGCCACGACGCGAGCGGGTCGAAGTCGCGGACGAGATCCCAGTACCGGGCCGGAAACCAGATCGCGGTGAGCGCGCAGGCGACGACGACCAGCACCAACGTCGCTCTTCTGCGACGCCCGCCGACCACCGGGACGAGCAGGACGAGCCAGACGAGGAACTGCGGCGAGAGGACCTTGCTCAACGCGACGAACGCGACGACCGACGCGGCTCCGTAGCGGACGAGGCGCTCGGTGGTCGACGGCCCGCGTGCGTAGGCGACCCACACGAGCACGACCGCGGCGACCTGCGCGATTCCCTGGAGCACGGCGAGCGTCCCGGCACCCGTGCCGGTGAGGTTCTGCGAGCCGCTTCCGGACGTCCACCCCAGACCCATCCCGAACGCCTGGTGGAGCGCGAGCAGCAGGCCGGCGCCGAGGCTCTCGATCTGGAGCGGCCTGCCGACCTGCCGCCCGAGCGAGTCGAGCACGCCGTCGGGCGCGACCGCGAGGAACGCGAGGTAGGCGAGCACGATCGGCGCGGCCGCGAGCCCGAGCACGATCGCCAGCTCGCGTCGGCCTCCCCTCCGCCAGGCGTCGATCGCGAGCGGCGGCAGCAGCAGCGCCGGGTAGAGCTTCACGGCGGCGCCGATGCCGATCACGAGCGCGGCCGCACGGCGCCGCCCCGCAACCGCGAGCGCGAGCGCGGCGAGCACGAGCGCGGCGGGGACGAGGTCGAAGCGCGTCAGGATCACACCCCCGAGCAGCAGCGGCGCGAACGCGACGACGGCGAGCGAGAGGACGCGCTCGCGGCGCGGCAGGGCGAGCCGCAGGAGCACGGCATCGAGGAGAAGCACGGCGACCAGTCCGACGAGCGCCAGTTCGGCGACGAACACGATGCGGTAGGCATGGAGCGTCCCGGTGAGGAGCGCCGGGAGGACGATCGCCGGGAGCGCGCCGGGTGGGTACTCGAAGCCGAAGTCGCGGTACGGGACGAGGCCGTCCGCGATGCTCTCGCCGTAGGCCTGGTAGAGCGCGACGTCCGTCACGGCGTCGCCGAGGAGCTCCCAGGTAACCGTGATCGTCACGGCGGTCACGACGAAGAGTGCGCACGCGACGAGCCCCTCCCACGAGGGCCAGCCCGCCTCGCGTGGGTAGGTTCTCACGCCTCGGCTCTGCGGGCGACGTCCTCCCGGGGCAAGAAGAGCGCCAGCAGCACGAAGGGGAGCACCCATGGAAGGTAGAGGTAGAACCAGTGCGTGAGGGAGAGCTCGACGGCGAGGAGCACCGCCGCCGTGAGCGCAGCGAGCTCGAGCGGGCCCTTCGCGCGAGGCACGACCGCGACGACGCCCGCGAGCGCGATCGTCCCCACCTGGACGACGGTCTGCAGCGACGACAGGTCGGGGATCCCGCGTGCGTGGTACGGCCCCCAACCCCAGACCGAGAAGGGCGAAGGACGGTCGATCTGGAAGCCGAACGTCCGGTCCCAGAACGTCTCGACGGCGGCGTGCAACGGGGGATCGAGGAGCAGGATCGAGAAGGCCGCGAGCGTCGCGAGCGCGAATCCGAGCGCGAACCGCACCATCCGTACCGGCTGCTCGGTCGAGCGGTACGTGAGCCACAGCGGTGCGAGCGCGAGCGCGGCGAACTTCGTCCAGCCCGCAAGCGCCGTCGCGACGCCGCGCGCCGCCGGCGAGGACGCGAGCCAGAAGCCCCAGACGAGGAGCGCGGGCATGATCGCGTCGTTCGTGTTCGACATCAGCGTGTACAGCGTGAACGGGTAGGCCGCCCAGCCGAACGCGAGGATCGCGGCGAGCCGTGTCCCGCCGAACCGGCGTCCGATCAGGACGAGCCCGAGCAGGACGAGCAGGTCGAACGCGATCGCGGTGGCGTGCGCCGCCGGAAGGTCGTCCCACTTTCCACTCCAGCCAAGAGTCGCGACGGCCGGGATGTACGCCAGGTACGCAACCGGGCCGTAGGTGTCGCCGCTCGGGTTGGCCGACTCGCAACGGCCGTTCGTCTGGATGCGGTCGCGGATCTCGCCGTCGCTCGCCGCGGGCCCGCAGGCCTTGCCCTGCTCGACGGGCATCGTCCCGTACGGCACGCGGCCGTCCATGATCCGGTCGCCGCCGATCACTCCCGCATAGCCCACGTCGATCACCGTGCGCGGGTTCTCGACGTTCAGCCCCACCCGAAAGCCGACGAGGAAGAGGGTCGCGCCCACGAGCACCCACACGGGCCAACGGGGGACGGACAGCCTCGTCCGACTAGTGCGGCGGAAGCCGATCCACGCTGTGCGCAGAAGCAGGTACACGAGCGGGGGCGCGGCGAGCGCGGCGCTCTGGAACACCTCACCACGGTTGAAGAAGACGAGCGACACGCCGAACGAGAGGAGCACGAGCAGGTCGAGCGTGGCGATCGTCAGTGGCCGCCGGAGGTCGACGAGGCCGAGGAGGAAGACAGCGGAGAGCCCCAGCCAGACGGGCCATGACGTGAGGAGCTCGCCGCCGAACGCGCCCGCGCGGCCGCGGGCCATCTTCCAGGCCACCTGGGGTCCCGTCCACGCCTCGGTTACCGCACCGCGGTCGGTCACGGTGCCGGTCGCGATCTCCCCGGCGCGGCCCGACCACACGTGCACGGTCCAGGTGCGGGCCTCGCGGTCGAACGACGCGTCCGTCGCGAGGTTGTGCGGATACCGGTCGATCCAGTCCGCTACCTTCGGCGCACGGAGGAACGCATCCACCACCGCCTGCTCCTTCAGGCGCGGCGGCCCTTCGCCGGGCGGGAACGGCTCGGGTACGAGCTTTCCGTTCTCGTCGTAGAGCGGCCCGGACGACCCAGGCGGTGCCGCAAGCGTGTTCCCCGCGAGCGCGAGGGCGGGAATGAGCGTCAGAAGCGCGGCGGCCGTCAGGAGCCGCGCCGGAACGACCACAGCTTGTTGCCGATGAAGTTGACGGGCGTGACGAGCACGATCGCGATCGCCTGGGCCGTGACCTCGCCGACGCCGGCCGAGACCAGCGCGTGCAGCACGAGCAGGTTGGCCCCGAGCGCCAGCGAGGAGACGACGAGGAAGCGCAGGCCCTGGAGCACGAAGTGCCCGCGTGCGTGCCGGAACGTCCAGGCGCGGTTCCACGCGTAGTTGTTCGTCACCGCGACGAGGAACGAGCCGATCGCGGCGAGAACGTAGTGGAGGCCGGCGCCGTCCAGGAGAAGCGTGTACACGGCGAGGTTCACGACGTAGCCGCTCGCCCCGACGACGCAGAACTTGACGAGCTCCTCCCAGTTCGCCCGGCGGCGAAGCGCGGCGTGCGCGCGGCGTCGAGGTGCCGCCGCTTCCGTGATCGCCGTGTGCTCGTCCATCTGCGTCGCGCGAGCGTACCGGCGTTTCCGGCCGACCGCGGCTCCGGGCCCCTAGCCGTGGACGAGCGGGACGAAGCGACAGGCGACCGACCACGTCTCGGCGAGCCCGTCCTCGGTCTTCACGAGCCGAACGAGGCGCTGGCCGTGTCTGCTGCCGACGGGCACGACCAGGCGGCCCTCCGCGGCCAGCTGCTCGACGAGCGCCGCCGGGACCGCGTCGGTTGCCGCCGCGACGGCGATCGCCTCGAACGGCGCGCGGTCCGGCGCACCTGCCCGGCCGTCGGCGACGCGGACCTCGACACCGTCGTGACCGGTCGCCGCGAGGGCCGCGCGCGCGGTCTCCGCGAGCTCGGGCACCACCTCAATCGACACGACGGCGTCGGCGAGCTCGTCGAGGACGGCCGCGGCGTACCCCGAGCCGGTACCGATGTCGAGCACCGTCTCCGTCCCGTCGAGGCCGAGCAGCTCGCACATCGCGGCGACGATGTACGGCTGCGAGATGGTCTGCCCCTCGCCGATGGGGAGCGCCGCGTCGTCGTACGCGTGCTCCCTCAGGCTGTCGGGCACGAACGCCTCGCGGGGCACGCGCTCCATCGCCGCGAGGACCCGCTCGTCGGAGATCCCCCGCCGTCGGAGCTGACGCGCGACCATCCGCACGCGCGCCCGTTCGGCGCCGCTCATGCGGCGCGGCGCAGGGCGTACGGCGGCGCCTCGACCCCGAAGTGGGCGAGGACGCGCGGTGCCACGTCGACGATGCTCGCCGGCGTCTCGCCGCCGAGCCCGACCGTGAGGACGGGCACGAGCGAGTCGCCCTCGTCGAGCGAGCCGTGCGAGCCGCCCCCGAGGTGGTGCCGGCCACCGAGGTCGGCGAACTCCCAGCCCGCGGCGGCGGAGACGACGACGTCGCCGGCGTTGGGGCAGCGGAGCGCGGCGAGCGCCCGGGCGACGCCGTCCGGCTGGTCGAGCACCCCCGGGTCTCCCTCGAGCTCGACCCCGCCCGTCGTCTCCCGCACCACGAGCTCGGCCGTCTCGCGCCGCGCCACGTAGACGTCCTCCTCGCGGAAGAGGACGACGCCCGTGGACGGTGCGCCGTCGAGCCGTTCGGCGAGCCGACGTGCGCTCGGCGCCGCCGTGCCGGTGCGGTACACGTGCGCGGCCCGGTTCGACGCGGCGACGAGGGTGTCGGGCTCGTGGCGGAGAGGATCTCCTGCCCGGGCGACCTGCTGCACGCGGGTCTGGCCGTGGTCGGCGAGCACGATCACGGCGTACCGCTCGAGGAACTCGTCGACACCCCCAGCCGCCGTGACCAGCCCGCCGATCGCCTCGTCCGACCGGCGCAGCACGTCGTCGGCCGAATCCGGGCCCTCGACATGGGAGGCGTAGTCGTAGTCGGAGAGGTAGAAGAGCAGGAAGTCGAACCCGTCCCGGGTCACGAGCCAGCGCCCGACCGCGGCGGCGTACGCGTCGACCGAGCCGCGCGCGCGGTTGCGGAACGAGAGCGGCGCGCCCGTCCGTGGGCCGCGGAAGAGGTTGTAGAAGTAGAAGTGCTCCGGCCCGCGGACACGGCCGAGGAAGGGCACCGAGGGGCGATGGGACGTGCGCCCGCGGTAGGCCGTGAAGTTGACGGCGGCGGTCTCGAGCCCAGCGTCCGCGAGCGCCTCGAAGATCGTCACGGCGCGGGCGCCGAGGTGCTCGGCGTTCATCCCCACCAGCGTGTCGCGCAGCGTCCGGCCGAGGCCCGCGGCGCGGGCGGCGCCGAACGACGAGCCGTACTCCACCAGCCGCTGCTCGCCTCGATGCCACCACACCAGGTGCGGGATCTCGTGCACGTCGGGATGGGCCCCCGTCGCGATCGAGGAGAGGCACACCGGGGTCAGCGACGGAAACGTCGTGGTGGCCCGGCAGAGGGTCCCTCGCTCTGCGAGCGCGGTCAGCGTCGGCAGCGACCGTCGCTCGAGCGACGCCTCGAGCATCTGCGGCGTGAGCCCGTCGATCACGACGAGGACGAGCTTCGTCCTCTGCGGCGCGGTCATTTCGCGAGCGAGCGCAAGCCGGCGTGGCGCGCCGGCTCCTGGCGCACTCTCCGGATGGCGACGGCGGGGACGAGCACGGCGAGCACGTACCCGACGAAGGGGATCAGCGCCACCATCGCCACGAGGATGGCGGCGAGGACGAACATGAACGCGGTGCCGCCGGGCGTTCCCCCGCGACGGACGGCTCCCCGCGCGACGATCGACGCGGAGACGGCGCCGATCAGGGCGCCCGCGAAGGCGCCGGGAAGCCCGATCCAGCCCCGCACGAGCAGCCCCGCGAGGATGCCGACCACGAGCGCGCCGAGCGCGGAAGCGAAGAACCCGTAACGCCAGGCGGCGAAGAGGCCCGCCAGCAGCAGGCCTGCCGCGAGGCCCAGCCCGAGCGTGAAGCCGATGTCGACCGCGTCGTCCACGCGCGGGATTGTACGGGGCGACCGCCGCCGCCCCGTACCTGCGGCCGAGGGTGACTGTCCGTAGCGTCGATGTTGGCGCGGATCTCGCCGCCGAAGAAGTCGCCCACTCCGGTGTTGATGGGGTCGACGCCATCGTTCGTGTGGAGGTTCACGTGGGCCTTGCCCGTGCGCACCGCCGACAGCACGTCCTCCCGCGATTGACCCTGGAGCGGGCCGGTGAGGTCGTCGGCGGTGATGTGCCTGCGCGATCACGCCCTGGATACCAGTTCCCATTCATCCCCGCGACCGCCGCCGTGACGAGCGAGCCCGAGCACGAAGAGCCCGAGCAGAAGCCTCCCTCTCATGGTGTCGCCTTCCGTCGGAGTACGGCGACGACCGCTACTACGGGATGGCGCCGGAACCGGATTTTTCAGGGCTTGTCCGGAGAGTGGAACAGGGCACCGGACAGGCGGCACGCACGACGACGAGGCGTCCTCAGTCGCTTGCCTCGTCGCACGTGCCGCGTGTCGTTCACCGTGTCCCCTCTCCGGACAAGCCCTGTAGCCGGTCGATCACGTCGACGCAGAAGGCGGCCGCGCGAACTCCGTCGACGACCCGGTGGTCGAAGCTCACGGAGACGTTGCCGACGGGCCGGATCACGATCTCGCCGTCGCGGACCACGGGCCGCTCGGCGATGCGATGCAGCCCGAGGATCGCGACCTCGGGGTGGTTCACGAGCGGCGTCACGAGCAGGCCGCCCAGCTTCCCCGCGCTCGTCACGGTGAACGTCGAGTCGCGGAGCTCGTCGGCGGAGAGCGTCCCGGCCCGGGCGCCCTCGGCCAGCCGGCGAACCTCGGCGTCGATCTCCTCGACCGAGCGCCGCTCGCATCCGCGCACGACCGGCACGAGCAACCCCTCGTCCGTCTGGACGGCGACCCCCACGTCGATGCGCTCGAAGAGCACGATCTCGTCTCCGACGAGGCGCGCGTTCAGCTCCGGATACTCGGCGAGCGAAGCGGCGGCCGCATGAATCGAGAGGGCCAGGAGCCGCGCTAGGTCGACGCCGCCGAAGTCGCACTCCTCGACGAACGTCACGGCGGGAACCTCGTGATGCGCCCGCGTCACCTGCTCGACGATCGCCCGGCGGACGCCCCGGACCGGGATCCGCGCGGCGACGCCGGTACCCGCGGCTGCCGCCCGGACGTCTGCCTCGACGATCCGGCCGTCCGGCCCCGTCCCCGTGACGTCGACGAGAGCGACGTCGAGCTCCCTCGCGAGCCTGCGCACCGCGGGCGTGGCGCGGACGGCCGCGGAGGGATCCGAGGGGACGACGGCCACGAGCGGACCGGCGCTGCCCGCCTCGGCAGCAGGCTCCGGCGTCTCGACCGCCCGCAACAGCTGCTCTCCCTCCACGCCGATCACGACGAGCACCGCGCCGACGGGCGCGACATCGCCCTCCCCGACGAGCACCTTCAGGACCGTCCCCCCGCGCGGCGACGGGATCTCGACGGTGGTCTTGTCGGTCTGCACCTCGACGAGCGGCTGGTCTTCCTGCACCTCCTCGCCTTCCGCGACGAGCCAGCGTGCGATCTCGGCCTCCGTGAGGCCCTCGCCGAGGTCGGGGAGGCGAAACTCGTACGCCACGCGCGGAGGGTAACCCGCCCGGCTCAGAATGCGAGCACGCGGCGCGCGGCGTCGACGACGCGCTCGACCGACGGCATGTACCAGTCCTCGAGCTGCCAGTACGGGTACGGCACGTCGTAGCCGGTGACCCGCAGGACGGGGCCCTGGAGGTCGAGGATCGCCCGTTCGGCGAGCAGCGCCGCGACCTCGGAGGCGAAGCCGCACGTCCGCGGCGCCTCCTGCACGACCACGCAGCGCCCGGTCCTGCCGATCGACGTGAGGAGCGCCTCCTCGTCGAGCGGCTTGAGCGAACGGAGGTCGAGCACCTCGACCGACGCCTCCCCGGTGAGCGCGTCGGCGGCGCGCTCGCAAACCGCGACCATCGCGCCCCAGGCGACGAGCGTGAGGTCGCTTCCCTCCCGCGCGACGCGCGCCTGACCGAGCTCGACGACATGCTCGCCTTCCGGCACGGCACCTCGCGCGGTGCGGTAGACGAGCTTCGGCTCGAGCACGACCACGGGGTCGGGGTCACGGATCGCCGCGGCGAGCAGGCCCTTCGCGTCCGCGGGGGTGGCGGGCACGGCCAGCTTCACTCCGGGCGTGTGCACGTAGTACGACTCCGGCGAGTCGTCGTGGAGCTCGGGTGCGCGCACGCCGCCCCCGTACGGCATGCGGATCACGAGCGGGAAGCCCATCGCGCCCCCGGTCCGCCAGCGATAGCGGCCCACATGGGTGATGAGCTGGTCGAGGCAGGGGTACGAGAACGCGTCGTACTGCATCTCGACGACCGGGCGCCACCCCGCCATGCAGAGACCCACCGCGGCGCCGAGGATCCCCGCCTCGGAGAGAGGCGTGTCGACGCAGCGGTCCGGCCCGAACCTGTCGCGGAGGCCCGCCGTCGCGCGGAACACGCCGCCGAGCCGGCCGACGTCCTCGCCGATCACCATCACCGACCCGTCGCGCTGTAGTTCGACATGGAGCGCGTCGTTGACCGCCTCGACGAGCAGGAGCTCTTTGGCCGTCACGGCCGTCGCGCTCACCGCCCGTGCACCCGCAAGAGGTCCTCGAGGTCGCGCGCGAGGGTGGCCGGAGGATCGGCATAGGCGTGGGAGAAGACGAGCTCCGGATCGCCAGGAGGCTCGGCCTCGGCCGTCTCGATCCCTGCCCGCATCGCGGCGAGCGACTCCTCACGAACCGCCGTGGCCCGCTCGGCGTCGAGCAGGCCCAGACGGCGCAGGTACCCCTCGAAGACAGGGACGCAGTCGCGCTCCTTGTCGGCCGCGACCCGTTCGGGGTCGATGTAGAGGCTCGGGTCGTCCGCCGTCGCATGGGGCGAGGAGCGGTACGTGACGGCTTCCACGAACGTCGGGCCGTCGCCGGAGCGGGCGCGCGCCACTCCCTCGCGGACGGCCTCGTAGACCGCCAGGACGTCGTGCCCGTCGACACGAAGGGCCGGCATCCCGTAGCCGACCGCCTTGTCGGCCAGTGTCGCGGCCGCCGTCTGGGCCTCGAGCGGCGTCGAGATCGCCCACTGGTTGTTGTTGCAGACCAGGACGAGGGGCGCCTTCACGACCGCGGCGAGGTTCGCCCCCTCGTGGAAAGCCCCCTCGGATGTGGCGCCGTCGCCGAAGAGCACCGCGGCGGCCGCGTCAGTGCCGTTGAGGCGTAGCCCCCACGCGAGGCCCGCGGCGTGGGGCACCTGCGAGGCGATCGGCACGCAGATCGACGCGACCTTCACGTCCTCCGGGTTCCACCACCCCGACGGGTGCCCGCGCCACCACTGCAGGATCGTCGCGGCGGGCAGCCCGCGGAGCAGCCCGATCGCCGAGTCGCGGTAGCTGGGGAAGATCCAGTCGCGCTGCTCCAGGGCATGGACGACCCCCGTCTGGATGGCCTCGTGCCCGCGGAAGATCGCGTAGGTGCCGATGCGGCCCTGGCTGTGATACACGACCGAGCGCTCGTCGTACGTGCGCAGGAGGACGAGCGACCGGTGGATCGCGAGGAGCGCCTCGTCGTCGAGCCCGTCGACGCGGCGGTCGGGCTCGCCCTCGACGCCGATCACCCTGCTCAGCCCTTGCTCGACCACGAACGAGCTCTGCACAACTGAAGTGAAACAGCGTTGCCCTTTTCCTGTCAAATCTCTGCGCGGAGGCGCTGCCCCGATCCTGCGACACTGCGTCGGCGATGGCGCCCCCGCCTGCTTTCGAGATCGAGCCGATCCGCGCGACGCGGACGTTCGAGGCCGCGATCGAGCATCTCACCGAGGCCGTGGAGCGGGCCGGCCTCCGCACCGGCGACCGGCTCCCGAACGAGACCGACCTCGCCGCTCGGCTCGGCATCTCGAAGCCGACGCTTCGCCAGGCACTCCGTGTGCTCGAGCTCTCGGGCCTCGTCGACGTCCGCCGCGGCAAGACCGGCGGGATCTTCGTCGCCACGGATCTCGTGCCCGCGGTCGCGCTCTTCTCGGCGGTGAGGCTGGAGGAGCGCTCGGCGGTCGACGTTCTCCGTGCCCGCCGCGTGCTCGAGCGGGCGGTCGTGCACGAGGCGAGCCGGCGCGCCACCGCGACCGACTTCGCCGCGATCCAGCGGACGATCGACCTCCTCGAACGGCATCTCGGCGAGCGCCCGAGCGTGATGCGCGCAGATGCGATGTTCCACCGGGCGCTCGTCCGGTCGTGTCGCAACGAGACGATCCAGGCTGCGATGCAGGGTGTTGCCCGAGGGCTGTCGCCGATCCGGGACGCGTACTCCGGAGGCATCACGACGGATCGCCAGACGCTCGACGTCCACCGCAGGCAGCTCGACGCGATGCGTCGGCGTGACGGCGATCGGCTGGAGCAGATCCTCGACGAGCACTTCCGGATGCTCGAGACGCAGTTCGCGAAGGGCATCGGCCGGCGCTGGTCGGATCTGTTCGGCGCGCGCGCCCGGGTCGACTCGCGCTAGCCGGGCGCGGGGACGAGCGCGGTCACTGCGGCGGGCTCCGACTCGAACACCGCCTCCTCGACATCGCCGAGATCCTCACCGTCCGCCTGCAGGGGCAGCGGCTGCCGGCAGCGGACGACGATGCGGTCGCGGTCGTGCAGGACGAGCAGCCCATGGCCCGGCCGCGCACCACGCAGCGCGGCGAGAGCTAGACGCGGAAGATCGACGGCCCGGACGTTCGACGGGGCGACGAGGTCGAGCCCGCCGTCGAAGGAGGCTCCCGGCGCGATGGGAAGTCCCAGCGGCCCGACGTAGGTGTAGGGGCGGCAGTTCGCCACGACGACGAAGGCCGCCGGGCCCTCGCCCTCCACCTCCAGCGTGTCCTGGAATCGACCGCGGTGCTCCGTGAGCAGTCCCAGCACCTCGTTGGTGAACGCGAGATCCCCCGGCCTGCGCCCGTCGGCTCTGCGGCCGCGGTTGTCGATCCGGCGGACGAGCTCTGCGTCGAGCCCGATTCCGGCGTTGAACGTGAAGCGGCGGCCGTTGACTCGTCCGAGGCCGATCGTCCTCTCGCGTCCCGACGCCGCAAGCCGCGCCGCCGCGACGGGGTCGCGGCCGAGCCCGAGCGCGCGCGGCAGCACGCTCGTCCCCCCGCCGGGAAGGAAGCCGAGCGGGACCTCGCCGCTGATCCCGTTCACGACCTCGTTGTACGTGCCGTCGCCGGAGAGGACGTAGATGGCGTCGGCCGTCGACTCGTGCTGCTGCGCCATCGCGGTCGCGTCGCCCGGCTCCCCGGTCTCGAGCACCTCGACGTCCGCCGGCA
>DATBET010000162.1:0-42036 GCA_036558885.1 Gaiella sp. | reverse complement strand
GCGCTCGCGACCCGCGTCGGCGACGGGATCACCGGGCACGTCGCGGCGACCGGCAAGCCGTTCATCACGGGTGACGCCGCGCACTGCGAGATCGGCAGGCGCATCCCCGGCACGGAGGTGATCGAGGAGTCGCTGCTCGCGGTTCCCCTGTGCTACGGCCCGAGCGTCGTCGGCGTGATCGTCGTCTCGAAGCTCGGCGTCGACCAGTTCGACGACGACGACCTGCGGCTGCTGGAGGTGCTCGCCGGGCACGCCTCGGTCGCGCTCGTCAACGCGAGGCTCTACGAGGCGCAGCGGCGGGAGGCCGAGAGCGCGAAAGCGCTCCTCGAGCTGACGCGCGAGCTGTCGGCCGTGACGAACCTCGACGGCGTGCTCGAGCAGGTCGCGCTGGGCGCGGCGCGGATCATGGGCTCCGAGCGGTGCTCCGTCTGGTTGCCGACGTCCGAGGGCGGGCTCGTGTGCCGGGCCACCGCGGGCGGCCGGCCGTACTCCGCGCTCCAGGGGCGCGTGGTGCCCCCCGAGCTTGTCGCCCCGTTCACGATCAGCGCCGAGCCGTTCCTCGTCGGCGAGGAGGACGCGGCGCGCGTCGGACGCGCGCTCGGCGTGCGCGGCGCCGCACCGGCGCACGCGATCGCCTTCGTCCCGCTCGACCAGGGCCTCGGCGCGCTCGCCGTCGCGGTGGAGGCGGACGTCGGCGTGCGCGAGCTCGAGCTGCTGGCCGGGATCGCGAGCCAGGCGCGCCTCGCGATCACGAACGCCGGCAGCTTCGCGACGCTCGAGCGCACGTTCCTCTCGACCGTCGAGGCGCTCGCCAATGCCCTCGAGGCGAAGGACGCCTACACCAGCTCGCACGCACGCTGGATCTGCGACATGGCCATCGAGGTCGGCAGGGAGCTCGGCCTCGACGCGAGGCGCCTCAAGCGCGTCGAGCTCGGCGCGCTGTTCCACGACATCGGCAAGATCGGGATCCCCGCCGCGATCCTCATGAAGGCCGGACCGCTCACGCCGGAGGAGCGCTCGGTGATCGAGCGCCACCCGGAGCTCGGGGAGCGGATCCTCGCGCCGATCGAGCAGCTCGCCGAGGTGCGCCCGATCGTCCGCGCCTGCCACGAGCGCTTCGACGGGCGCGGCTATCCCGACGGCCTGCGGGGCGACGGCATCCCACTCGAGGCGCGGATCATCTTCGCGTGCGACGCGTTCCATGCGATGACGACCGACCGACCGTACCGCGACGCTCTCTCGGTCGAGGAGGCGTTCCGCCGCCTGGCCGAGGCCGCGGGCACGCAGTTCGACCCGCAGGTCGTCGAGATCTGCCTGCGCGTGCTGCGCCAGCCGCCGCCGGTCGAGTAGCCGGGCTCAGCCGACGCGCCGGAGCACGCGGAGCGCGCGCGCCTCGAGCGGGACGGCCGCGCGGGCGCGGTACGCCGTGCCGTTCGGTCGACGCTCGGGCTCGGCGGTGCACAGCTCGTGCGCCCAGCGACGGCCGAAGCGTGCCGGCGGCAGGACGAACGTCACCGGCTCGCGCCAGGCGTTGAAGAGGACGATGAACGACTCGTCGACCACGGCCTCGCCCTCGGGCGTCAGCGACGGAATCTCGGCGCCGTTGAGGAAGGCGCCGAGCGCGAACGCGTCGCCGCGTGCCCAGTCCGCCTGGGTCATCTTCCGGCCGTCCGGCCGGAACCACCAGACGTCGGGCGCGCCCGAGCCCTGCCGCTCCTCGCCGGTGAGGAACGCTGCGCGGCGGAACACGGCGTGCTCGGCCCGGAGGCGCAGCAGGCGCTGCGTGAACCCGAGCAGCAGCTGCGCCCGCTCGTCGAGCTGCCAGTCGAGCCAGGAGAGCTCGCTGTCCTGGCAGTACGCGTTGTTGTTGCCGTGCTGGGTGTTGCGGAGCTCGTCCCCCGCGAGGAGCATCGGCGCGCCCTGCGAGAGGACGAGGGTCGCGAGCACGTTGCGGCTCTGCCGGTCGCGGAGCTCGTTGACCGCGGGGTCGTCGGTCTCGCCCTCGACGCCGCAGTTCCACGAGCGGTTGTCGTCGGTGCCGTCGCGGTTTCCCTCGCCGTTCGCCTCGTTGTGCTTGCGGTCGTACGAGACCAGGTCCCGCAGCGTGAACCCGTCGTGACACGTGACGAAGTTGATCGACGCGGACGGGTGCCGCCCGTCGTCCTGATAGAGGTCGCTCGACCCCGTGAACCGCCGCGCGAACTCGGCGACGGCCGTGTGCCCGCGCCAGAAGTCCCGCACGGAGTCGCGGTAGAGCCCGTTCCACTCCGACCAGAGGATCGGGAAGTTCCCGACCTGGTAGCCGCCTGGCCCGACGTCCCACGGCTCCGCGATCAGCTTCACCTGCGAGAGCACAGGGTCCTGGTGGATCACGTCGAAGAACGCCGAGAGCCGGTCGACGTCGTAGAGCTCGCGCGCGAGCGCCGAGGCGAGGTCGAAGCGGAAGCCGTCGACGTGGCACTCGATCACGAAGTACCGCAGCGAGTCCATGATCAGCCGCAGGACCGAGGGGTTGACGGGGTTGAGCGAGTTGCCGGTCCCCGTGAAGTCCATGTAGTGGCGCGGGTCGTCGGGGACGAGGCGGTAGTACGCGGCGTTGTCCACGCCCTTGAACGACAGCGTCGGCCCCAGGTGGTTTCCCTCGGCCGTGTGGTTGTAGACGACGTCGAGGATCACCTCGATCCCCGCGCGGTGGAGGGCTTTCACCATTCCCTTGAACTCGCGCACCTGCTCACCCCGCGAGCCCGTGGCGGCGTAGGCCGCGTGCGGCGCGAAGTAGCCGATCGTCGAGTAGCCCCAGTAGTTCGTGAGACCGCGCTCGACGAGCGCGTGCTCGTCGGCGATGTGGTGCACAGGGAGGAGCTCGACCGCGGTCACCCCGAGGTCGCGGAGGTACGCG
Organism: Gaiella sp.; assembly: GCA_036558885.1. Taxonomy (GTDB): domain Bacteria; phylum Actinomycetota; class Thermoleophilia; order Gaiellales; family Gaiellaceae; genus Gaiella. The sequence goes on along the minus strand of DATBET010000162.1, from coordinate 39,137 downwards.
AGCGCCTCCTCCGAGGCGAGGCCGGCGTACGTCCCGCGCAGGTCCTCGCGCACCCCTTGGAGCTGCTGCGTGAAGCCCTTCACGTGGAGCTCGTAGATCGCGGTCTCCGCCCACGGGCGGCCGAGACGGACGTCCCCTTCCCAGTCGAACGAGCCGTCGACCACCACGCAGCGCGGCATCGCGGGCGCGGAGTCGCCGGGGTCCAGGTCGTCCTCTGCCCCCGGCGCGTACGCGAAGGTGCGCGCGCGGTCGTACGCGATCGGGCCGTCGACCGCCTTCGCGTAGGGGTCGAGCAGCAGCTTCGCCGGGTTGAAGCGATGGCCGGCCGCCGGGCTCCAGGGGCCGTTCACCCGGTAGCCGTAGCGCTGCCCGGGGCCGACGCCGGGGAGGTAGGCGTGCCAGACGTGCGCGGTCTGCTGCTCGAGCCGGATCCGCTCCTCGCCGTCCTCGTCGTGGAACAGGCAGAGCTCGACGCGCTCGGCGTTCTCGCTGAAGAGGGAGAAGTTCGTCCCGCCCCCGTCCCACGTCGGGCCGAGGGGAAACGGCCTCCCGGGCCAGACCGCGCGACTCACCGGGGCACCCTAGCCGCGCTGCTGGACGGCTCCCGCGCCGTGCTGCGCCGGCTACCCCGCCTCCTCCGCGCTCCTGAGGCCGCGCACGGCCCAGACGAGGAACGCCGCGATCAGCGCGAACGCCGCCGCGAACGCGAGCGGGACCTCAGTGGGCGCGCCGGACATGAACCCGCGACCGGCCTCGAGCACGTAGGTGATCGGGTTGTACGTGGCGACCGCGGCGATCCACCCGGTGAGCAGCGCGAGCGGCACGTAGACGGGGGCGAAGAACAGGAGCAGGAACACCGGCAGCTGCATGAGCGGCCCGGCCTGGATCGTCCGGAACCGCAGCGCGATCCCCGCCGCCCACAGCACTGCCGCGACGTTCACGAGCAGCGCGAGCGTGTAGAGCCCGACGAGGTCGACCGGTCCGCCGCCGACGTCCATGCCGACCACGACCGCGATCACGGTCAGCACGGCCGCGGTGATCCCCCACCGTCCGAGCGCGGCGAGCGCGTACCCGGCGAGGATCCCGAGCCGGTTCGGCGACGCGAGCAGCAGCCGCCTGCCGAAGCCTCCCTCGAAGTCGCGGGCGATGCCGAAGCCGGTGAAGACCCCGCCGAACGCCGCGGACTGGAGCAGCACGAACACGAACTGGAACGACGTGTAGTCGCCCGCGTAGTCGAACCCGGGCACCCGGCCGACCTGCGAGAGGCCGGCCGCGAACGCGGTGAAGAAGAACAGCGGGAACAGGAGCCCGGGCAGGAGCAGCGACGGGGTCGTCACGATCACGTGCAGCGTCCGCCAGGCGACGCCGCGGGCGACGTGCCAGGCCCTCACGTGCGAGTCATCCTCTCCTTCATCGCCCACGAGGCGAGCGCGAGCGAGACGACCGCGACCACGGCCGCGATCCCGAAGCCGAGGGCCAGCGCCTCCCCGTCCCAGCCGACGACGATCAGGCTGCGGACGCACTCGACGAGGTACGAGACCGGGTTCACGGTGGCCGCCCAGCGGAACCAGTCGACCGCGATGAGGTTCCGCGGCGCGAAGATCGACGACAGGAACAGGAACACGAACAGCAGCGGGAACATCCCCTGCACGGCCTCCCCGCTGCCCGTCCGCAGCGCCAGGAACGACCCGATCCCGCCGAAGCCGAGCGACACGAGCATCGTGAACCCGAGCAGCACGAGGATCCCGACCCCGCCCGCCGCGAAGTCCACCCCGGCGGCGAGCCCGACCAGGACGTAGCAGACGCCCTGCACGAGCCCGAGCACGACGATGCCGCTGAGCTGTCCGGCGAGGAGCGCCGACCTGCGTAGCGGCGTCAGCGCGAGCCGGTTGAGAAAGCCGGACTGGATGTCGCGCGCGAGGTCGGTGCCGGCGTTCATCGTCGCGAACAGCGCGCCCTGGATGAACGGCACCGCGAGCGCGAACGCCAGGAACGAGTCGGTCGGGAACCCCGGCAGGCTCGTGGACGCCTGGAGTCCCGCCGCGTTGACGAGCATCAGCGTCACCGGGAACACGATCGGCGGGATCGCCATCGCGGGCTGGCGGAGCGTCCGCCTGAGCGAGCGGCCCGCGACCGCCCCGACCTGCGCGGCGACCGGTCTCAGCGGCTCTCCCCCTCCCCGTCCGCCGCTCCCTCGAGCGTCCGGCCGGTCTTCGCGAGGAACACGTCGTCGAGCGTGGGCGCGCGCAGCTCGATGTCCGCGAGCGCCACGCCCTCCGCGTCGACTCCGCGGATCACGTCCTGAAGCCCGATGCCGTCGTGGAGGCGCACGGCGAGCTCGCCGTCGCCGAGCGGCTCGCCAAAGCCGGCCAGGAGCGCCCGGATGCGCGGACGGTCGGCCTCGTCGCCGGGGATCGCGTGGACGCTCGGGCGCCCGATGCCGGCCTTGAGCTCGGCCGGGCTCCCCTCCGCGACGATCCTGCCGTGGTCGATGATCCCGACGCGGTCGGCCAGCACGTCGGCCTCCTCGAGGTACTGGGTGGTGAGGAACACCGTGACCCCGTCCTCCCGGGCGAGGCGGGCGACCTCCTCCCACAGAGCGCTCCGGCTCTGGGGGTCGAGACCCGTCGTCGGCTCGTCGAGGAACAGCACGCGCGGCCGGTGGACGAGCGCGAGCGCGAGGTCGAGCCGGCGCTTCATCCCGCCCGAGTAGCCGCGGACCTTCCGGTCGGCCGCCTCGGTCAGGCCCACCCGGGCGAGCAGCTCCTCCGCACGCCGTATCCGCTCCGGTTTCGGCAAGCCGTGCAGCATCGTCTGCAGCCGCAGGTGGTCGCGCCCGGTGAGCAGACCGTCGAGCGCGGCCTCCTGCAGGGCCGCACCGATCGCGGCGCGCACCTTCGGCCCCTCGCGCACGACGTCGAATCCCGCGACGCGTGCCGCACCCGCGGTCGGGGGCAGGAGCGTCGTGAGCATGAGCACGGTCGTCGACTTGCCCGCACCGTTCGGGCCGAGGAAGCCGTAGATCTCACCCGGCTCGACCTGCAGGTCGATCCCGTCCACCGCGCGAGGGCCCTTCCGGAACTCGCGGACGAGCCCTTCGGCCACGATGCTGTTCTCCCGCGTCACCGACGAGACGGTAGTCACGCAGCGGGTGACCGCCGTGGGCGACGAGCCCGACGTGGTGGGCCTTTGGCCGGGCGCCGGCCTTCGATGTCCGCCACGCCGCGGCTACCGGCGCGGGCGAGACGGTCCGCCGCGCGATCGTGGGCGTCGTCAATCCGACCGCGATGGTCGCGCGTACTTGCGCAAGAGAGCCCGTGAGAGACGCGCGTCCACACGAGGCCGACGTGGCCCTCGAGCACGGCATGGCCCGTGCCTTCTGGCTCCGCGCGCCGGGGTACGGAGAGATCCGCCCGGTCACGCTTCCCGAGCCCGGGCGGGACGACGTGGTCGTCCGCACGGTGCGATCCGGGATCAGCCGCGGGACGGAGACGCTCGTGTTCCGCGGCGGCGTGCCGCCGGCGGAGCGCGCGCGGATGCGCGCGCCGTTCCAGGAGGGAGACTTCCCGGGGCCTCTCAAGTACGGATACCTGAACGTCGGGGCCGTGGCGGAGGGGCCGCCGGAGCTCCGTGGCCGAACGGTGTTCTGCCACTACCCGCACCAGACGGCCTACGTCGTGCCCGCCGGAGCCGTCTCGGTCGTGCCGGACGGCGTTCCGCCCGCCCGAGCAGTACTCGCGGGCACCGTCGAGACGGCCGTCAACGCGCTGTGGGACGCGACGCCGCTCGTCGGCGATCGAATTGCGGTCGTCGGCGCGGGCATGGTCGGCTGCTGCGTCGCGCGCCTGCTCCACCTGTTTCCGGCGACACGGACCGTCCTCGTCGACGTCGATCCGGCCCGCGCCGACGTGGCAGCCGCCCTCGGAGTCGCGTTCGCCTTGCCCGAAGACGCGGAAGGCGGATGTGATCTCGTCGTGCACACGAGCGCGACCTCGGCCGGTCTTCAGCGCTCGCTCGACCTGCTGGCGCCGGAAGGCGCCGTCGTCGACCTCAGCTGGTACGGCGACGCTCACGTGCGGCTCTCGCTCGGGGGCGCGTTCCACTCGGGCCGCCTCCGCATCCACTCGAGCCAGGTCGGCACCGTGTCGCCGGCGCGCGCCGCGCGCCGCACGCCGGCCGACCGCTTGGCGATCGCCCTCGACCTGCTGCGCGACCCGGCGTTCGACGTGCTGCTCACCGGCGAGTCTCGCTTCGACGAGCTGCCCGAGGTGATGGCGGAGCTCGCCACGGGAAGGCTTCCGGCGCTGTGCCACACGATCACGTACGGCGAGGGCTGACGCGTTGTTCACCGTGACCGTACGCGACCACATGATGATCGCCCACAGCCTGCGGGGCGACGCGTTCGGGCCCGCCCAGCGTCTGCACGGAGCGACCTACGTGATCGACGCCACCTTCAGGCGCTCGGACCTCGACGCCGACGGCATCGTGGTCGACATCGGTCGTGCGGCGACGCAGCTGGCCGCGGTCGTCGCGGAGCTCGACTACCGGAACCTCGACGACGAGCCTGCGCTCGCGCAGATGAACACGACGACCGAGGCGCTCGCCCGGTTGATCGCGGACCGGCTCGCGGAGCGCGCTCAGGCCGGCGCTCTGGGGGACGGAGGCCACCGCCTCGAGGGGATCGCCGTCACGCTGCACGAGTCGCACATCGCGTCCGCGACCTACGAGCGTGCGCTGTGAGCGTCGTGCACGTGGTGGTCCCCGAGGGCATCGACGACCCGGCTCGACCGAGTGGGGGCAACACGTTCGGACGCCGGGTGTGCCGGGGCCTCCCGGCCCTCGGGTGGACGGTGCACGTGGCCCAGGCTGCCTCGCACGCGGCGCTCGCGGAGACGCTCTCGCGGATTCCCGACGGCGGCCTCGTCCTGCTCGACGGGCTCGTCGCCTCACCCGCCCCGGACGTGCTGGTGCCGGAGGCCGACCGCCTGCGCCTGGTCGTGCTCGTGCACATGCCGTCGGGCGACGAGCGCGAACGTGCCGTGTTGTCCGCGGCGACCGCGGTTCTCACGACGAGCACGTGGTCGAGGCGCGCCCTCTTGCAGCTCCACTCCCTGCGCGCCGAACGCGTCCACGTCGCCGAGCCCGGCGTCGATCCCGCACCGCTCGCGCCGGGGACGCCGACCGCCGGGTCGTTGCTCTCGGTCGCCGCGGTGATTCCGGCCAAGGGGCACGACGTGCTGCTCGACGCGCTCGGAATGCTCCTCGACGCCCGGTGGGACTGCCTGTGTGTCGGCAGCCTCGAGCGCGACCCGGCCTTCGCCGACACGCTCCGCCGCCGGGCCGTGGAAGGCGGGATGGACTGCCGCGTGCGCTTCTCCGGCGCACAGTGGGGAGCCGCGCTCGCCCGCAGCTACCGCGAGGCCGACGTGCTGGTGCTGCCGTCGCGCGGCGAGACGTACGGGATGGTCGTCACCGAGGCCCTCGCACGCGGCTTGCCGGTCATCGCCTCCGAGATCGGCGGGGTGCCGGAGGCGTTGGGCCACGGCGCCGACGGCACGCGGCCGGGGCTGCTCGTGCCGCCCGACGATCCGCCCGCGCTGCGCGACGCGCTGCGCGCGTGGCTCGACGATCACGACCTGCGCCGGCGGTTGCGCCGCGCGGCACGCGAGCGGCGTGCGTCGCTCTCCCGCTGGTCGGCGACGACGGCGGCGGTCGCCGACGTCCTGGTGGGAGCCGCCACGACGGACGCAGGCTCGACGGCGCTCACGAGGGGCGAGGGTGCCGGCTTCGCGGGCGCCGGAGCGGGCCGATGAGCGTCGACCCGATCCGTGTCAGCCGCGACTGGCTCGACCTGCGCGAGCCCGTCGACGCAGCCGCTCGCGCGCGGGAGCTCGTCGCGCTGCTGGGCGACGGGCCATGGCTGATCCACGACCTCGCCTGCGGCAGCGGGGCGATGGGACGGTGGCTTGCCCCGCGCCTGCCGGGGCCTCAGCGTTGGGTCCTGCACGACCGCGACGCCGACCTGCTGGCCGTGGCCGGGCTCGACGTTCCGCGTGCGGCACGCGACGGCGCTCGTGTGGGGGTCGAGACGCGGCTGTCCGATGTCACCGCGCTCCGGGAGGACGATCTCGCGGGGGCGACGCTCATCACCGCGTCGGCGCTGCTCGACCTGCTCACGGCGGTGGAGCTCGAGTCGGTGATCCGCCTCTGCGCGGGCGTCGGCTGCCCCGTGCTGTTCACGCTCTCCGTCACCGGTCGCGTCCGGCTGGATCCGCCGGATCCGCTCGGCGCGCGCATCTCCGCGGCGTTCGACGCACACCAGCGCCGGCTGACCTCGCGCGGGCGTCTGCTCGGCCCGGACGCGTTCGACGCCGCGGTCGACGGGTTCCGGAGGACCGGAGCCGAGGTCGTCGTCGCCGCGAGCCCGTGGCGGCTCGGCCCCGCCGAGGCCGACCTGGCCGTCGCATGGTTCGCAGGCTGGATCGGCGCAGCGTGCGAGCACGACCCCGAGCTGGCCGCCGAGGCCGAGCTGTACAGGCGCCGGCGGCTGCGCCAGGCGCGGGCGGGGAGGCTGGCCGTGACCGTACGGCACTCCGATCTGTTGGTGCTGCCGTGAGGCGCGTCCCCCGGTGGGTTCGTCACGCGCTCGCGGCGGCGATCCTCGTCGGAGTCGTCTGGCGTCTCGGCACGGGGCCGTTCGTCGACGGGGTGCGGGCGGTCGACGGGCGCTCGCTCGCGCTCGCTCTCGTCATCGGGCTCGTCACCACGGTCTGCTGCGCGTGGCGTTGGAGGGTGGTGGCCCGTGGGCTCGGCCTCCCCCTCTCCCTCTCCACCGCCGTCGCCGCCTACTACCGGTCGGTGTTCCTGAACCTCACGCTGCCGGGGGGCGTCGCCGGGGACGTCCACCGCGGCGTCATCCACGGGCGCGACGTGCGAGACGTCGGCCGCGCGCTGCGCGCGGTCGCCTGGGAGCGGACCGCCGGCCAGTTCGTGCAGGCCGTGCTCACGATCGTCGTCCTCCTCGCGCTGCCGTCGCCGGCTCGCTCGTTCGTGCCGTTCGCGGCAGGCGCGCTCGCCGCGCTGGTGGTCAGCGCGATGCTCGCCGATCGGATGCGGTGGACCTCCGGGCGATCACGCCTCGCGCGGGCCTGGAACGGGATGACGGCGGACATTCGCGGCGGGTTGCTTCGCCGTCGCGCGCTGCCGGTGGTCGCTCTCGCGTCTGCAGTCGTCGTGGTCGGCCATGCGACGACCTTCCTCGTCGCCGCTCGGGCCACGGGTGTCACCGCGCCGCTGTCGCGGCTGCTGCCGCTCGCGCTGCTCGCGATGCTCGGCATGGTGCTGCCGAGCGTCGCCGGCTGGGGGCCGCGGGAGGGGGTGACGGCGTGGCTCTTCGCCGCGGCCGGGCTCGGAGCGAGCAGCGGCGCGGCGACCGCGGTTGCGTACGGCGTGCTGGTGCTCGCCGCCGGCATTCCCGGGGCGATCGTGCTCGCCGTGGAGGTGCTGCCTCGACGCACGCCGACGCCTGGATCGGAGGCCGTCCCGTTCGTCGTCCACAGACGGAGCGGCTGATGGGCGACCGCCCGTACACGCTGCTGTCGTGCAGCATGTCGATCGACGGCTACATCGGCGGAGTCGGCTCGCGGCTCTTGCTCTCCAACGACGAGGACTTCGAGCGCGTCGACACGGTCAGGGCCTCCTGCGACGCGATTCTCGTCGGCGCGGCGACGGTTCGGATCGACAACCCGCGGCTGGTCGTGCGCTCGGAGGCCCTTCGCGGCGAACGCGCCGCGCGCGGCCTCGCGGCATCGCCGATGAAGGTGACGCTGACGCGGCGCGCAGACCTCGACGCGCAGGCCGACTTCTTCACCGTCGGCGACGGCGAGAAGCTCGTCTACTGCGGCGGCCCGTGGGCCGCGGACGCGCGCGAGCGCCTGGGGACGGTGGCGACGGTCGTCGACGGCGGCAACGGCGATACCGTCGATCTGCGCACGCTCAGCATCGATCTCGCCGCTCGCGGCGTCGGGAGGCTGATGGTCGAGGGCGGCAGCACGGTGCACACGCAGTTCCTCACCGCGGCCCTCGTCGACGAGCTGCAGCTGACCGTCGCGCCAGTGTTCCTCGGCGAGTCGGAGGCGCCGAGATTCGTGCGCGACGGCTCCTTCCCGTGGAACCCGGAGCGCCGTGCCGCGCTCGTCGACGTGCGCAAGCTCGGCGACGTGGTGCTCCTACGCTATGCGCTTTCGGCGCGGTTCGAGGAGCGCCGATGACCCCGCGGCTCGCGGTTGCGACGATCCGCACGGAGGTCCTGCTGCCTCTCCGGTTCGCCGACGGCTACGCGACCACCGCACGCGTCTACAGCTTCGCCGGGCTCGTCGACGGAGCCGAGCACCTGGCGTTCGCGCTCGGCGACCCTGGGCGGCGCACCGTGCCGCTGATCCGTCCCCACAGCGAGTGTCTCACCGGCGACGTGTTCGGGAGCGAGCGCTGCGACTGCGGGTCGCAGCTGCGGGAGGCGGTCGAGCGCATCGCGGACGAGGGCGGCTACGTGCTCTATCTACGGCAGGAAGGGCGCGGCATCGGGCTGTACTCGAAGCTCGAGACGTATGCGCTGCAGGACACCGGGATAGACACCTACGACGCGAACGTCGTGCTCGGCCATCGCCAGGACGAGCGCAGCTACGTCGCCGCCGCCCAGATGCTGCACGCGCTCGGCGCGTCGCGAGTCGCGCTCCTCAGCAACAACCCCGACAAGGCCCGCCAGCTCCGTGCCTGCGGCGTGACCGTCGTCGCGCAGGTCCCGACCCGTGTGCACGTATCCGCAGCGAACGTGCGCTACCTGCAGACGAAGGCCCGCCGCGGCGGCCACACGCTCGCCCTCCCGCTGCCCGCCGTGAGGAGCGGGCGCTGACGAGCCGACCGCGCGGGTCTGCCGCTCCCACGTGCCACGTCACGAGCCGAACGCCGCGAAGAAGCGGTTCCGGAAAGCGCTCATGCGCCACACCGGGGCCGTCGCGTCCGGGCGCATGCCGTCCACCCAGCCCCAGTCGGCGATCCGGGTCAGCACGGCGGGGTCGTGGGCGACGATCGAGATCGGGACGTCGTGACCGGGACGGCCCCCGACGACTCTCGAGGGCTGGTGGTCGCCGAGCACGACGAGCACGAGGTTCTTGCGCCCGTAGCGCTGGACGAACGAGAACAGCGTGCGGAGGGTGTACCTGATCGAGGTCGCGTAGCCCTGCTGGGTGTCGGTCAAGCCGACGCGATCGACGGGCAGCCGGTCGAAGATCGACCCGTCGCCGACGCGCTCCCAGGGGATGAAGGGCGGGATGCGCGTCCACGGCGTGTGGCTCGACACGAGGTCGATCTCGGCGAACAGCGGCGCGTGCGGCCTCGCGAGCTCGAGCCGCTGCAGGCCGAGCAGCACGTACTGGTCGGGCATCGGGGCGAACGCGTACGTCGGGCCGCGATAGCCGACGTCGCGGCGATCGTAGATGTGGGCGTAGCGGTAGAACGACGTCCCCTCCGGCCACGCCCGCTCGTTCGCCGGGGTATCGGCGACCGTTCGCCAGCCCGCTCGACGGAACGCCGTCGCCAGGGTGAGCCGGTTGCTCTCGACGAGCTCGTCGTAGCGGCCCTGGCTGTCGATCCACGTGCCCGAGTGCAGCGTCGCGTGGGCCCACCAGCTGGCGCCGCCGAAGGTCGGGGACGTGAGCCAGCCGCTCCGGGAGGGGAAGCCGGCGGCGTCGAGCTGCCGGGTCCCGCTGTCGAGGACGGCGGCGATCGACGGCGAGAACGCGGAGCCTTCGACGGCGAGCTTCCCGTAGCTCTCGACGAACACGAGCAGGACGTCCTTGCCGCGCAGGCCGGCCAGCAGCCGGTCGGGATCGCTGGACGGAAGTCGGTCGTTCCGAAGCTCGGCGCCGAAGCGTTCCCGGTCTTGGAGGTTGAATCGCACGGCGTCGACCTCCTCGACGGCGAGGCGGGCGCCGCTCAGGGAGGCGATGCCCGCGCCGGACACGAGCTCTGCGCCGACCGCCCAGGAGACGACCCAGACGGCGGCGAGCGCTGCGGCCGCCTGGAGCGAATACCGGCGGTGACGGGCTGCGACCCGCGTCACCCTGAGCACTGCGAGCGTGGGCAGGACCAGCGCAGCAACGACGATCGCGGCGGCGCCGGCGACCGCGAGGTTGGCGACGACACCGCCGAACGTGTTGCGCACCGTCTCGACGCCGAGCGAGAAGAAGCTCCAGTCGTCGACCGGGTTGAACGGCCGGTCGAAGGCGACGAAGAAGCCGATGTCGAGGAGCTTCACGAGCACCAGGACGCCGAGCACCGGACCGAGCACGCACGGGATGACGCGCCGCGCGCGGCCCGGCAGCAAGACGGCGAGCACGACCACGAGGATCGCCTCGAGCGGAAGCCTCACGAATGCGGCGGGCGTGAGCAGCCACGGCTCGTTCGGAGCCACGAGCGCTACCCACACGACCGCGAACGCGAGCACCGTGAGGGCGACGGCACCGTATGGCGCGCGGGCGCGCGGGCGCGCGGCGCCTCGGTGTCGCCACAACCACCAGACGTCCCGGCCGAACGACTCGGCGAGCAGAGCGAGCGCCACGCCGAGGACGACGCGGGTGGCGAGCAGCGGCAGGATCTCCGCGGCGGCGACCGTCAGCGCGATTCCCTGCACCGCGGTGACGACCTTGCGCCAGTCGCGCGGCGGCAGCGGCGCACGCATCCAGGCGAACGGCCACCCCGCCGCGAGGAACGCGTACCGCGCGACGCCGATCGCGAGCACCCAGGCACCCACGCGGGGGGCGACCTCCACGCTGAGCGCGAGCAGCAGGAAGGCGTCGACCTCGCCGTCCAGCGTCGCGCCCAGCGTCGACGAGGTCCCCGTGCGCCGTGCGACCCGTCCGTCGACGAAGTCGAGAGCGAGCGCGACAGACGCCAGCGTAACGAGGGTCGCGAGCGAGCCGTCTCGTGCGTACGAGTCGGCGGTCAGCGCGGCGACGCCGATCGCGAGCGTCGCGCGAGCGAGCGTCAACGCTCCCGCGGGGCCCAGCTTCGCCGCGGGGTCGCGCACGAGAGCGCGCGCGAGCGCCGCGTCCAGGATCAGGGCGGACGCGAGCCCGACGACCCAGCCGCCGCTCCCGAGCCCCACGGTCCGGTCGAGCGCGACCAGGAGCAGCACCTGCGCGCCGAGGCCCGCCAGCGGCCCGTGAGCCGCCCGCAGCACTGCTCCGCTCTCGACCATCCGCCGAGAACTACTGCGTTCGGCTCGAATCGGTTTGCGGCGGAGCCGTGAAGCAGGACGAGCGCGACCCGTACGTCGACGCGCTGCGACGGGCACGCGAGGCAGCGTACGCGCCCGGCGGCTACGTCGAGCAGGAGAGCTTCATGAGCGCCGCGGAGATCCGGGCGCTTGCGAAGCGGGCGGGCATCGGCCCGGGCGTCTCCGTGCTCGACGTGTGCTGTGGCATCGCGGGGCCCGGACGGCTGCTCACGCGCGAGCTCCGCTGCAGCTACGTCGGAGTCGACTCGAGCGCGAGCGCGATCCGTATCGCCCGCGAACGCGCCGGCGAGCTTCCCTGCCGCTTCGAGGTCGCCGAGGTGCCGCCGCTCCCGGCGGGCGCATTCGACGTCGTCCTCCTCCTCGAGACGATGCTCGCCATTGCCGACAAGGAGACGCTGGTGGAGGGCGTCTGCCGCGCGCTCTCCGCCGGGGGCCGCTTCGCGTTCACGCTGGAAGAGGGGATGCCGCTGACCGCGCCGGAGCGCGCGCGCATGCCCGACGCCGACACCGTCTGGCTCGTCCCCGAGGCCGAGCTGCACGAGCTGCTCGCGCGAGGCGGGCTCGTCGTGCGCTGGCGCGAGGACTGGAGCGCGTCGCACCGCGCGGTGGCAGAGTCGTTGCTCGGCGCGTTCGCCGCCGACGCGACGGCGATCGCCGCGCTGATCGGGCGCCGCGCGCTGGACGAGCTCCTCGCGGCCCACCGGCTGTGGAGCGAGTGGCTCGCGGCCGGGCGTGTCCGCAAGCTCGCCTTCGTGGCCGAGCGGCTGTGAGCCGCGGAGGAATCCGGGTACCCTCGGCGCGCGTACGCCAGGGTGTGTGCGTCCGCCGCGCCAGGCGCATCGGACGGTGATCGCCGAGGCCGTCGCGGCGATTGCCCTGACTCGCGGCCCCGTCGCCGAGAGCGTGACGCAGCAGAGCGCCGTCATCTCCTTCCGCACGACGGTCCCGCGGCGCGCCTTCGTCGTCCTTCGCAACGGCGTCCGGATCGCCGCAGGCACCGGAGTCGACCACGTCGCCAGGCTGACGCGTCTCGTGCCGGGCAGGCGGTACGCGTACACCGTCGAGGCGGAGGGCGCCGTGCTCGGCCGGGGGCGTTTCCGGGCCGCACCCGCACGCGCCGCGAGGTTCACCTTCGCGGTCGTGGGCGACTTCGGCAGCGGGAGCCGCAACGAGGTGGCGGTCGCCTCGTTGATCGAGTCCTGGCGCCCGGACCTCGTGCTGACGGTCGGCGACAACGCCTATCCGCTCGGGTCGGCGGCGCTGCTCGATCGCGTGATCTTCGGCCCCTATGCGGCGGTCCTGCGCGCGTCGGCCTGGTTCCCGGCGCTCGGCAACCACGACGTCGCGGCAAATGGCGGGAAGCCCGAGCTCCGCGCGTTCCACTCGCTCGGCGCCGAGCGCTGGTACCGCTTCACCTGGGCGAACGCGGCCGTGGTCGTACTGGACTCCGAGACCTCCGTCCGCCGAGGCTCGCCGCAGCTGCGCTTCGCCCGCGGCGCGCTCCGGTCGAGCTCCTGCCTCCGGTTTGCCGCCTGGCATCGCCCGCCGTGGGAGCCCCCGAACGACAGGATCGCTGCCGGTCTTCGCCGCAGGGTCGTGCCGCTGGTCGAGAAAAACGGCCTGCAGGTGGTCCTCGTGGGCCACCTGCACGCCTACGCCCGCAGTCGGCCGCACCGAGGGGTGGTCTACGTGGCCGTCGGCACGGGCGGCGCCTCGCTGGACGACGACGCCGGCGACCTGACGATCCCGTCGGCACGCGTCGTCCAGGGCCGCTTCGGCGCGTTGCGGGTGGACGTCGCCGGCCGGACGGCGCGGTTCCGCTTCCAGACGATCGACGGACGCGTGAGAGACGAGTTCCGCGTGCGCTGCTAGAGGCGGACGACCCCAGAGGTGCCGAGCGGCTTGCCGAGCTCGTCGACGGCGACGGCCGTCGCGTAGCGCGCGCCGCGTGGCGCGAGCAAGGGCGTCTCGAACCTCCGTCTCGGCGTCGTCGGGCCGGCTGCGAGGCCGTCCGCGGTCCTCCCGGCATGGAGCTGCCATGCCGCCACTTCGGTCGCGCCGTTCCAGCTCGCGTAGAGCAGCCGGCCGCCTGCGGCGGCGAGATCGGGGGGCGCGGCAGGCGTCGCCGACCAGGGGAAGCGGAGGGTGCGGTAGTTCTGGCCGCCGTGGGGGAGCCTCGCCTCGTAGACCGCCTCCCCCGCCGGGTCGTACTCGGTGAAGTACGGCTCGGTGCCCCAGCCGACGAGCGCGTGCCCGTCGGGAAGCAGCTGCACGCTGCCGAGGGCGTGGGCGCGCATCACCGGCCGGTTGACGTACGCGCGGTGCAGCCTCGCCTCCATGCGGCGCAGGTCGAGCGAGAGGACGAGGCCCTTCGACTGCGGCTGCACGCGCGGCGCGCCGCCGTTGTCGAACAGGCTGACGAGGGCGCCACCGGCGTGCTCGCGCGCGTCGTGCTGCCAGGCGAACACGGTTCCCCGTCCCATGGCGAAGTCGCTGCGCCGGCCGCCCAGCCGCCAGATCACCCGGCCGCTCTGCCGATCGATCTTGTAGACCGTCCAGGTGTTGCGGGCGGACACGAGCAGGTTGCCGTCGGCGGCGACGTCGATCGCGTTGATGTGGAAGTAGTCGAAGCGCGGGCCGACACGGGTGTGCGACTCCTCGACGGCGACGTGGTCGAGGCTGTGCCACTCGAACAGGACCTTCCCGCTCTGGAGCTCGAGCTCCTGGACGATCCCGCCGACGACCCGTGCGTGCCTCGCGCCGCCGGCACGGCGAAGGTCGGCCCTCACGACCTCGTACGAGGTGACGAGCGCGGTGCCTTCCGGCGTCAGCAGGAACTCGTGCATGTCGGACGGCCGGCCGTCGCCCGCAGGGAGCCGGGCGACGACGCGGTACGAGCGGTCGACGATCACGTGCGTCCCCTCGGTGAGGCCGTTCCTGCTCTTGCCTTCCCACCAGGTCAGCACCGGCTCACCACGGCGGAGCGTCGCCCGGAAGTTCATCGCCGTGGCCGGCGCGGTCGGCCGGAACCAGATCGGGTCGCCGTCGTCGTCGATGATCAGACAGCCGCGCTGCCCCGGGCCCGACGACGGCGCCAGGAAGACGAGCCCGGCCGCGGTCGAGCCGCCGTCGCGCAGCACGCTGACGACGGGGGGCTGCAGGTCCGGCCGCGAGTGGAAGACGCGCACGGGCGTACGTCTGCTCGCCTCGCTGGAGGCACCGGACCGACTGGATAGCGAGCCTTCCGCACGGCCGGCGAGAGCCAGACCGACTGCGCCGGCAGCGGCACCGCGGAGGAGCTGAGCTCTCGTCGATCCGTCCGCGCGGACGACACCGCCGACCATCACCGCATCCTAGGCGTCAACGGTAAGAGCCGCTCTCGGCGTCAAGCCTCGGCCGCGGGCGCCAGCCAGACGGCGGCGAGCGGCGGCAGCGTCACGGCCGCGGAGAACGGCCGGCCGTGGAGGGGCTCGTCGAGCGCCTCCACCCCGCCGAGGTTCCCGACGCCCGAGCCGCCGTACTCTGCCGCGTCGGTGTTCAGGACCTCCCGCCAGGCGCCGCCGAGGGGGAGCGGCACCCGCCAGTGGTGCCGGACCACGGGCGAGAAGTTGACGACGCACGCGAGGGGAGAGCCGCCGCCCGAGAAGCGGGCGTACGCGAGGACGTTGTCCTCGCGCGCGTCGCCGACGAGCCACGAGAACCCTTCGGGCCTGAAGTCGACCTCCCAGAGCGCCGGCTCGGCACGGTAGATCCGGTTGAGGTCGGCGACGCACCGCTGCAGGCCCGCGTGGAGCGGGTAGTCGAGCACGTACCAGTCGAGCGACCCCGCCTCCGACCACTCCCTCCCCTGGCCGAGCTCGCCGCCCATGAAGAGCAGCTGCTTGCCCGGGTGCGCCCACATGTGCCCGTAGAGGGCCCGGAGCGTCGCGAACTGCTGCCACTCGTCCCCCGGAACCTTGCGCAGGAGCGCGCTCTTCCCGTGCACCACCTCGTCGTGCGAGAGCGGCAGCACGAAGTTCTCGTCCCAGGCGTACATCAGCGAGAACGTGAGCTCGTCGTGGTGCCAGCGCCGGTGCACGGGCTCCTTGGCGACGTAGTCGAGCGTGTCGTGCATCCAGCCCATGTTCCACTTGAACGTGAAGCCGAGCCCACCGCCGTCCGTCGGCCGCGAGACGCCGGGCCACGCGGTCGACTCCTCGGCGACCATCGCGACGCCCGGATGGATGCCGTGCACGACGGCGTTCAGCTCCTGGAGGAACGAGACGGCCTCGAGGTCCTCGCGCCCGCCGAAGCGGTTCGGCAGCCACTCGCCGGCCTCACGCGAATAGTCGAGGTACAGCATCGACGCGACCGCGTCCACGCGCAGGCCGTCCACGTGGAACTCCTCGAGCCAGTAGAGCGCGCTCGCGAGCAGGAAGTTCCGCACCTCGTGCCGGCCGAGGTTGAAGACGAGCGTGCCCCAGTCGGGGTGCGCGCCGCGCCGTGGGTCGGCGTGCTCGTAGAGCGCCGTCCCGTCGAAGCGCGCCAGCGCCCAGTCGTCGCGGGGGAAGTGCGCGGGCACCCAGTCCAGCAGGACGCCGATCCCGCGCTCGTGGAGGGCGTCGACGAACGCGCGCAGGTCGTCCGGCGCGCCGAGCGTCGCCTGTGGCGCGTAGAACCCTGTCACCTGGTACCCCCACGAGCCGCCGAACGGGTGTTGCATCACGGGAAGCAGCTCGACGTGCGTGAAGCCGAGCGCCTCGGCGTGCTCTCCCAGCTCGTCCGCGAGGTCGCGCCAGCCGAGCCCCTGGCGCCATGAGGCCGCGTGCACCTCGTAGATCGAGACCGGCGCCGTCAAAGGGTCGGTTGCCTCCCGTCGCGCGAGCCATTCGTCGTCCGACCACTCGTAGGTCGAGCGGTAGACCACGGAGGCCGTTCCGGGCGGCGCCTCGGCCCGGAACGCGACCGGGTCGGCTTTCAGCCGGACGACCCCGTCCGCCCCGCGCACGGCCAGCTTGTACGCCTGGCCCTCGCGGGCGTTCTCGGCGACGCCCGCCCACACGCCGGACGAGCCCTGCGGCTCGAGCGCGTCCGCGCCCTCGCTCCAGTAGTTCCAGTCGCCGACGACCGACACGTCACGCGCGTTCGGCGCCCACACGGCGAAGCGGACGCCGTCCTCGCCCTCGAGGAGGTGCGCCCCGAGGCGCTCCCACAGCCGTTCGTGGCGGCCCTCGCCGAGCAGATGGAGGTCGAGCTCGCCGAAGCTCGTCATGCGGCCGTCTCGAGCATGCGGAGCATGCCGACGATCGGGATCGAGGCCCAGTCCGGCCGGTTGCGCGCCTCGTAGCGGAGCTCGTAGACGAGCTTCTCCAGCTCGAACAGCGCCAGCAGCCGGTCGAAGCCCGCGCGGCTGGGCGGCAGCAGCCGCTCGTCCGCGGAGGCGAGGTACCCGTCCACGAACGCGTCCCGGCAGGCCTCGACCCACCCGGGCGGCGCCTCGACCCCCCACAGCAGGAGCGACGCATCCGCGGCGTACGAGAACGAGCGGGTCATCCCCGCGAGGTCACGGAGCGGCGAACGCTTCCTGCGCCGCTCCGGCAGCGAGCGCGCCGGCTCGCCCTCGAAGTCGATCACGACCCAGTCGGCGTCGGTCGTCCACAGCACCTGGCCGAGGTGATAGTCGCCGTGCGTGCGGATCGCGAGACCGGCGGGACCGACTGCGGCGAGCTCGTGCACGAGGTCGCGCAGGTCCTCGGCGCGGTGCGCGACCGCGCCGAGCGCGTCGTCCTCGGGCAGCCCGCCGAACGTCGCCGAGATCTCCTCGTCGATCGCCGCGGCGAAGAGCGGCAGCGACTCGGCGCTCGGCTCCTCGGGCGCGAACGACGGGTCACCCTCCCGCGCCGCGAGGGCGGCGTGCAGCCCGGCGGTCACCTCGCCGAGGCGCCAGGCGCGCTCCGGCAGCCACGTCGGGTCGTCGTTGAGCGAGTCGACCGTCAGCTCCCAGCCGCCGCCCTCCGAGGGGACACGCTCCGTCACCGAGACGAGCGACGTCTCGAGCGGCGGGCCCGGCGTCTCGAGCGCGCCCTCCAGGCGGGGCACGTTGGTGAAACCCTCCAGGCCGAGCGCGCGCAGCACCTCGAGCTCGGGGTTCGGGCCCGCCTCGAGGCGCCGGTACAGCTTCAGCACGTGGAGCTCGTCGAGCAGGACCGAGCTGTTCGACTGCTCGACGCCGAGAGCGGTCACCGAAGCGCCCTCGGCCTCAACCCCCGCGAGCGCGGCGAGCCGGGCCGCGACCCCGGGCTGCTCGAGCACGTCGGCCGAGCCGTCCGCCGCGAGGTCGAGGAGGTAGTGCTCGTGCGTCCCGGTGCCGAAGCGGACCTCGACGATCGCGAGCCGCACGACCGGGTCCTGAACCGGCACGTCGACGATCTCGGCGCTCTCCGGGGCCTGGCCCTTCGAGCCGAACCACCGCGCGTCCTGGATCACGGCGAGCAGCTCGTCGCTCCTCGGCGTGGCGGAATCAGGCATCGGGCGTCTCCTCGAGCAGAAACCAGTAGAAGCCGCGTGGGCTGAACGTGAGGAGGTACGGCAGCTTGCCGATCCGGGGGAAGGGCGTGCCGCCGGTCATCTCGACGGGCGTGGAGCCTTCGTAGCGGGAGAGATCGAGCTCGGCCGCCTGCGCGGAGCGCGCGAGGTTGTGCACGCAGAGGACGACGTCGTGCTCGTGCGTGCGCACATGGGCGAAGACGCGCGAGTTGGACGTCTCGAGCGCCTCGTAGGTCCCGAGCCCGAACACCGGGTGCTGCTTGCGCAGCGCGACGAAGCGCTGCAGCCACCGCAGGAGCGAGGAGGGAGAGCGCAGCTGCGCCTCGACGTTGACCGCCTGGAAGCCGAACACGGGGTCCATCAGCGGCGGGAGGAACAGCTGGGCGAAGTCGGCCCGCGAGAAGCCGCCGTTGCGGTCTCCGGTCCACTGCATCGGCGTGCGGACCCCGTCCCGGTCGCCGAGGTACACGTTGTCGCCCATCCCGATCTCGTCCCCGTAGTAGAGCACCGGGGTGCCGGGCAGCGAGAAGAGGATCGCGTGCATGAGCTCGATCTCGTCCCGGCCACCGTCGAGCAGCGGCGCCAGGCGCCGCCGGATCCCGAGATTGAGCTTCATCCGGGGGTCGTTCGCGTACTCCGCGTACATGTAGTCCCGCTCGTCGTCCGTGACCATCTCGAGCGTCAGCTCGTCGTGGTTACGGAGGAACAGCCCCCACTGGCAGTGATTTGGGATCGCGGGAGTGCGCTCGAGGATCTCGACGATCGGCCGGGCCTCCTCCCGCCGCACGGCCATGAACATGCGCGGCATGACCGGGAAGTGGAAGGCCATGTGGCACTCGTCGCCGTCGCCGAAGTAGTCGACCACGTCCTCGGGCCACTGGTTCGCCTCCGCGAGGAGCACCCGGTCGGTGTACCCCGCGTCGACCTCGGCGCGAACGCGCCGCAGGAACTCGTGCGTCCTCGGCAGGTTCTCGCAGTTCGTCCCCTCCTCCTCGAACAGGTACGGCACGGCGTCGAGCCGGAACCCGTCGAGGCCGAGGTCGAGCCAGAACCGCAGCGCGTCGAGAATCGCGTCCCCCACCTCGGGGTTCTCGTAGTTGAGGTCCGGCTGGTGGTGATAGAAGCGATGCCAGAAGTACGCCTCGCGCACGGGGTCGTACGTCCAGTTCGACTGCTCGCTGTCGACGAAGATGATCCGCGCGTCCTCGTACCGGTGGACGGTGTCCGACCACACGTACCAGTCCGCCTTCGGTGCGTCGGGCCCCTGGCGCGACTCCTGGAACCACGGATGGTCGCTCGACGTGTGGTTCATGACGAAGTCCGCGATCACGCGCATCCGCCGCTCGTGCGCCGCCTCCACGAACGACGCGAACTCGTCTACCGTGCCGAACTCCGGAGCCACCGTGAGGAAGTCGGAGACGTCGTAGCCCCCGTCGCGCAGGGGCGAGGGGTAGAAGGGCAGGAGCCAGATGCAGTCGACCCCGAGCCACTGCAGGTAGTCGAGCTTCTGCCGCAGCCCGCGGAAGTCGCCCGTGCCGTCGTCCGACGAGTCGAAGAAGGCCCGCGTGTGCAGCTCGTAAAAGACCGCCGTCTTGAACCAGTCGGGCTCCGACTCGAACCAGCGCTCGCTCATCGGTCCGCCAGGCGGGATTCGGCGCGAGCCGAACCCCGCGGCTTGATCCTCGAGCCTGCCCGCGAAGCGGGAATCCGCAGGAGCGGATTCCCGCCGCTCGATCCCGGCCTCCGGCGGGGCAAACCCCTGAAGGCGCCCGCATTCGCGGTCGCAACGACCTCGTTGCCATGACGGTGTGCTGCAGGGAACGAGGTCATGCGCGTCCCGCCGGCACCATCACGTGTGACTTCCCGGGGCCGAGACGGACGTAGTTGCGCGCGGCCCAGGTGTACGTCTCCCCGGTCAGTGCGTCGACGACGTCGAACGGCTCGTGCAGCCCGAGCTCGCCGGGGACCGCACAGATGCCCTCGTGGACGGCGAACGGGTCGAGGTTCACGACGACGAGCACGAGGTCGTCCCCGTGCGCGCGGGCGTAGCCGAGGAGATGCTCGCTCTCCGTCTCGAGCCACGTCAGCTGCTCGAGCCCCGCGCCCGTGAGGGCCGGATGGGCGCGCCGCGTCTCGTTCAGGCGCATCACGAGCGGCAGGAGCGGCCCGTCGAAGGTGCGCTCGCGCACCTCGTACTTCTCGGAGTCGAGGTACTCCTCGCTGCCCGGCTGCACGGGCACGTTCTCGCAGCGCTCGTAGCCCGAGTAGATGCCGTAGCTCGGCGAGAGCGTCGCGGCGAGGACGAGCCTGCACTCGAAGGCCGGGCGGCCGCCCTGCTGGAGCGTCGCGTGGAGGATGTCCGGCGTGTTCGGCCAGAGGTTCGGCCGCAGGTACGGCGACCACTCCCGCAGCTGCTCGACGAGCTCGACGAGCTCCCACTTCGCGTTCTTCCAGGTGAAGTACGTGTAGGACTGGGAGAAGCCGGCCTTCGCGAGCAGCGTCATCATCGCGGGCCGCGTGAACGCCTCCGAGAGGAACACGGTCTCCGGATGGCGCTTGCGCACGTCGGCGATCAGCCATTCCCAGAGCGAGATCGGCTTCGTGTGCGGGTTGTCGACGCGGAACACGGTGACGCCGGCGTCGCACCAGCGGAGCACCACGTCGCGGATCGCCTCCCAGAGCCCCTTGCGATCCTTCGTGTCCCAGTCGAAGTTGTGGATGTCCTGGTAGCGCTTCGGCGGGTTCTCCGCGTACTTGAGCGAGCCGTCGGGCCGGTGCTGGAACCACTCGGGATGCTCTCTCAGCCAGGGATGGTCGGGTGAGGTCTGCAACGCGAGATCGAGCGCGAGCTCCATCCCGTTGCCCCTGAGTGCCTCGACGAGGCCGGCCAAATCCTCCTCGTGGCCGAGCGCCGGGTCGATCGCGTCGTGCCCGCCGGCTGGCGCGCCGATCGCCCAGGGGCTCCCGACGTCGTCGCGCGCGCCGCGCTCCGCGTTGTTGCGGCCTTTCCGGTTCGTGACGCCGATCGGGTGGATCGGCGGGAGGTAGAGCACGTCGAACCCGTGCTCGGCGAGCTCCGGCACGACGCCGGCGACGCCGGCCAGCCCGCCCCACGAGCGAGGGAAGAGCTCGTACCACGCGCCCGAGCGCGCGCGCTCGCGCTCCACGTCGACCGCCAGCGGGCCGCTCCGCGCGGCGCCGTGCCGGTCGCCGGCCGACATGGCCTCCGCGGCGTCGCGCCACTCCTCGACGGAGCCTTGCCCGAACAGCGCCTCACCCTCCGTGAGCTCTCCGCCGAGATCGGCCTGCCCCGCGGCGACCTTGCGATCGTGCTCGTCGAGCCAACCGGCATGGCGGTCTGCCCAGGCCTCGATCTCGAACTGCCAGCGGCCCACGGCGTCCACCGCGAACGTCCCCGCGAAGCGGTCGTTGCCGAGGAAGCGGAGCGGCGCCTCGCGCCAGCGGGCCCGTCCCCGCCGATGCCGGACGACGGCGCGGAGCGGCTCGTGCCCGTCGCGCACGATGGTCGCCGCAACCGGGACGAGGTCGCCCACGCAGGCCTTCGCCGGCCAGCGGCCGCAGTCGACCTGCGGCGCGACGTCGGAGATCACGATCCGCTCGCCGGGCATGCCCGCCACACGGTAAACAGTTCGGCCGTGCGCTTGGAGCGGTCACTCGGGGTGCAGCTGCACCCGACCTCGCTACCCGGCGGGCGTCTCGGCGAAGAGGCGTTCGCCTTCGTCGACTGGCTCCACGCGGCCGGCGCGCGCTGGTGGCAGGTGCTGCCGCTGACGCCGCCGGACGCGTTCGGCTCGCCCTACACGTCGGCCTCCGCCTTCGCGGGCTGGGGCGGGCTGCTCGCCGACCCGGAGGCGCGAGTCGGCGCACGCGAGGCGCGTCCGTTTGCGCGGAGGGAACAAAGCTGGCTCGAGGACTGGGTCGCGTTCGCCGGCGAGGGGGCCCTCGAGGAGCAGGTGCGCTTCGCGCGGGAATGGGGCGCGCTCCGGGCGTACGCGGCCGAGCGCGGCGTGCGGATCGTCGGCGACCTCCCGATCTACGTCGCTGCGGGTGGGTGCGACCACACCGCCCATCCGGAGCTCTTCCTGCCCGTCGACGAGGCGGTCGCGGGCGCGCCGCCCGACGCGCTCAACCGGGACGGCCAGCTGTGGGGGAATCCGCTCTACGACTGGGCGGCGCTCGGGCGGACGGGCTACCGGTGGTGGATCGACCGGATGCGCCGGGCGCTCGCGCTCGCCGACCTGTTCCGCATCGACCACTTCCGCGGCTTCGCCGCGTACTGGGCGGTGCCGGCGCGCGCCCGCAGCGCGCGGGGTGGAGCGTGGAGGCCCGGGCCGGGGCGCGACGTGTTCGACGCCGCGCGCGCCGAGCTCGGCGACCTGCCGGTGGTCGCGGAGGACCTCGGAGTCATCACGCGAGACGTGCGCGCGCTCAGGGACGAGCTCGGCTTTCCCGGGATGGCCGTCACGATCTGGGCCTTCACCGGCAGGCGCACGAGCCCCCACCGCCTCGAGAACCACCGGGAGAACCAGGTCGTCTACACGTCGACCCACGACACCGACACCCTCGCCGGAGCCTTCGGCGAGCGCGACTGCTGGCGCCTCGTCGAGCAGACCCTCTCGTCGCCGTGCTCGCTCGCGATCGTCCAGGCGCAGGACGTGCTCGGCCTCGGCAACGACGCGCGGATGAACCGGCCCGGCACCACCCGCGGCAACTGGACGTGGCGCCTGGAGCCCGGGCAGCTCACGCCCGCCGACGCCGCGCGCCTCCGCACCGCCGCCCGCGCGAGCGGGCGGGCGCGGCGCTAGAAGAGGATCTGCAGGGCGAGGTCCGGAGGGCAGCCGCGCTCGAGGAGCGAGACCGCGCGGTGCAGGTCGACGTCCCGGTCGAGGGCGATCACGATCGCCGCCTCCGCGTCGTAGCCGGCGGCCTGTAGGCAGCCGATCCGCCAGGAGGTGATCTCCTCGCGCTCGCGCTCCGCGCGGGTCGGGGCGATGGGAGTCTGGATTGCCATCTGGATGTAGAGAACGCCCGACATGTGTGGAGGCCCTGAAGCGCCGTTACAGCAGGGTGACGCCTGTGTTGCGTTCTTGTTAGGCCGACGCGCGATGGCGCGTGGCGCCTGCCGAGGTTCGACGTGTGCCGACAGCGGGTAACTCAGTCGGAGTACGATCCATATCGGCGGAGAGTCACGGAAGGTCGACAAGGAGGTCACCCCATGTCCACGACCGCTCCGGACCGGCCCTACATCCCGGCCGATCCCGCACCGCTCGGTCTCGCGGCGTTCGCGCTGACGACGTTTCTCCTGAGCGGGCACAACGCGTCGTTCATCCCCGACGGGATCTGGCTGGGGGCGGCGCTCTTCTACGGCGGCGTCGTCCAGCTGCTGGCGGGAATGTGGGAGTTCCGCAACAGCAACGTGTTCGGGGCGACCGCCTTCTCCTCATACGGCGGCTTCTGGCTGTCGCTCGGCGCGTTCGTGCTGCTCCTGTCCACGTCCACCGGCTTCTCGGGCCTGCTGCAGGGACCGGACACGGACAACGCGCTCGCGTGGTTCCTGATCGCGTTCGCGATCTTCAACACGTACATGCTGATGTGGTCGACCCGCGTGAGCATGGCGGTCTTCGGCGTGTTCCTCACGCTGGAGGTCACCGAGATCGTGCTCGCCTTCGGGTTCTTGCGGATCGCGGACGGGCACAGCGACTTCTGGCTCCACACGGGCGGCTGGCTCGGGATCCTCACCGCCGCGGTGGCCTGGTACACGTCGGCCGCGGGGGTCGTGAACGGCATGGCGCCGCGCGCGGTGGTCCCGGTCGGGAGGCCGCTCTGGGGCGGGCTGCCGGCGCTTGCACGTGCAGAGTCGCCGCTGCCGCGGCGCAGCGAGGGGTGATCGGGCAGGCCACGACGAGGAGGTGAGAGTTGGCCACGACGAGCACACCGCACATCGACACGCTGCTTCTCGAGGAGCGGCGCTACCCACCGCCCGAGGAGCTGGCCGCCCACGCGAACGCGCGGCCGGAGATCTACTCGCTCGGCTTCGAGGAGCTCTGGGAGCGGGAGGGCCGCGAGCGCGTCTCGTGGTTCGAGGACTTCACCGAGCTGTACGCGTGGGAGCCGCCGTACGCGAGGTGGTATCTCGGCGGAAAGCTGAACGTCTGTTTCAACTGTGTCGACCGGCACGTGGAGGCGGGCCTTGGGGAGCGGGTTGCCTATCTCTGGGAGGGCGAGCCGGGTGACACGCGCGCGATCACCTATGCGGAGCTGCAGCGTGAGGTCGTACAGATGGCGAACCGGCTCAAGGGGGTGGGCGTCGGCAAGGGGACACCGGTTGCGATCTACATGGGGATGGTCCCCGAGCTTCCGATCGCGATGCTCGCTTGCACGCGGCTCGGGGCCCCTCACACCGTCGTGTTCGGCGGGTTCTCGGCCGACTCGCTCTCGGGGCGGATGGTCGACATGGGCTGCGAGGTCCTCGTCACCCAGGACGAGGCCTGGCGGCGCGGCAGGCCGGTGGCGCTCAAGCAGATCGCCGACGAGGCGATGGCCGCCGCGCCGGGCGTGCGTTCCTGTCTGGTGCTCCGCCGCACCGGCAACGAGGTGCCGATGCAGGAGGCCCGCGACCGCTGGTTGCACGAGCTCGACGTCTCCGACGACCCGGCGTCGTGCCCCTGCGAGCCGATGGACGCCGAGGACCTGCTGTTCCTGATGTACACCTCGGGCACCACCGCCAAGCCAAAGGGGATCGTCCACACGACCGCCGGCTACCTGGTCGGCGTCGCCGCCACCCACCACTACGTCTTCGACCTCAAACCGGAGACGGACGTGTATTGGTGCGCCGCCGACGTCGGCTGGATCACCGGCCACTCGTACATCGTCTACGGGCCGTTGTGCAACGCCGCCACCTCGGTCATGTACGAGGGCACCCCCGACTACCCCGACAAAGACCGCTGGTGGTCGATCGTCGAGCGCTACGGCGTGACGATCCTCTACACCGCCCCCACCGCGATCCGCGCCCACATGAAATGGGGCGCCCAGCACGCCCAAGAACACAACCTCGGCTCTCTCAGGCTGCTCGGCTCCGTCGGCGAGCCGATCAACCCCGAAGCCTGGATCTGGTACCAGCAGCACATCGGCGCAGGCAACTGCCCGATCGTCGACACCTGGTGGCAAACCGAGACCGGGATGATCCTCATCACCCCCCTGCCGGGGATCACGACGACGAAGCCCGGCTCCGCCACCAAGCCCTTCCCCGGCGTCGACCCTGCCGTCTACGACGAGGCGGGGGAGGAGGTCGGCCCGGGCATCGGCGGCAACCTCGTCCTCCGGCGTCCCTGGCCCGCGATGCTGCGGGGCATCTTCGGCGACGACGAGCGGTACCGAGACACCTACTGGTCGCGCTACGAGGGCGTCTACCTCGCCGGTGATGGCGCCAGGGTCGACGAGGACGGCGACTTCTGGCTGCTCGGCCGCGTCGACGACGTGATGAACGTCTCGGCTCACCGGATCTCCACGATCGAGGTCGAGTCGGCCCTCGTCGACCACCCCAGGGTCGCCGAGGCCGCCGTCTGCGGGCGTGCCGACGCCACGACCGGGCAGGCGATCGTTGCCTACGTGACGCTCAAGGGCGGGGGCGAGGGCTCGCTCGAGATGCTCGAGGAGCTTCGCGAGCACGTCGGCGGGAAGATCGGGCCGATCGCGAGACCGGCGACCATCGTGTTCACACCGGAGCTGCCGAAGACCCGCTCCGGGAAGATCATGCGCCGATTGCTCCGCGACGTCGCCGAGCAGCGCGCTTTGGGCGACACCACAACCCTCGCCGACCCCGCCGTCGTCGAGGAGATCCGGGAGCGCGCAGTCGCGGGAGCGGCGCAGGAATGAGGCGTCCGCTGGCGCCGGCTTGGGTCGGCGTCAGCGGCGCGGCCGCATCGTCTCGCGGTGCACCGGGCACTCGCAGAGGCTGTGCTCGAGCCCGCAGTCGAGGCACGTGCTCTTCCACCAGATCCACCAGAGGCGCGCCGCGCACGCCGGGAGCCCGACGGCGAGGAAGACGATGGCGAGCTCGTTCGACATGGAGGCCTGATGGTAGTCGACGCTTGCGAAGCCGGAAAGAGGCGCCTGGAGGGCGACGCGGCGACTCCGGGACGCTTTAGAGTCAATGGACCCGCGACGGCGACCGAATGAGCATGCAGACGACACTGGAGACCGGCGAGGCGATCCGGATCGCAGCGTTCCGCGCCGTGATTCGCCGCTTCCTGCGGACGAGCGAGCACCTCGCGCGCGAGCACGGCCTGACGCCGCGCCGCTATCTGCTCCTGCTGATGATCAAGGGCGCGCCCGACGGGAGCGAGCAGTCGACCGTGACCGAGCTCGCGGAGCGCCTGCAGCTCGCGCAGAGCACGGTGACCGAGCTCGTCGGCCGCGCGGAGCGGGCCGGGCTGGTCGAGCGAGAGCGCTCCGAGAAGGACCTGCGGGTCGCGCACCTGCGGCTGACCCAGGAGGGAGAGCGCCGCCTCGCGCTCGCGGTGCGCGGCCTCGCGCACGAGCGCCACGAGTTGCGCCGGCGGCTCGACGAGCTCGGCGCCTAGTTTGCTCGCCAAGCAGGACTGGCGAGGCGACGGAAGGGACCGCAGCAGCGTCAGCGCGTGCGCGTCGGACGCCACAGCGGAAAGGACGGATACCAGTAACCGCGTGTACGAGCCGATGGGCCTCCCGCGACGCCACGTGCGGCCTGCCTCGCGACGACGGTCGCGCCGGTTCCGTCGGGCCGGATCGTGCTCACGGTGTTTCCACGTCCGCTGACGTACGCGATCCGCGTGCCGTCGAACGACCAGGCGACCGACTCGTAGAAGTCGGGGCGGAAGCCGTGCAGGTCGCAGCGGCAACGGGCGATTCGATTCAGATCGGTGCCGTCGGCGTTCACCACGGAGACGTCTGCCGATCCTGGTCCGGCCGAGACGACGAGCGCGAGCCGCTTGCCGTCCGGCGACCAGTCGAAGTCCACGAGGGGCTCCCCCACGTCCGCCGCCCGGCGGAGCGAGCTGCCGTCCGGGTGGACGACGTCGAGGTGCGCGCCGAGGTCGTCACGGGAGACGAAGGCGATGAGCGACCCGTCAGGGGACCAGCTCACCCTGCTCGGCAGGCTCGGGTCCCAGTCGGCCACCCGGCGGAGAGAGCTGCCGTCCGGGCGGACGACGTCGAGGTGCGTGCCGAGGTCGTCATGGGCGACAAAGGCGATGAGCGACCCGTCGGAGGACCAGTGCACGTCCGTGAACGTCCGCCCTGGGGCCCCCGCACCCGCTGGGAGCGGGACCGGATGGGGCGCACGACGACCGGTGGCATCCGCGATCACGAGCCGGTGGGCACCTTGCGCGCGCGAGGGCCCGCAGTGCCTCGCGCACGCGGCGTATGCGAGCTTCGTCCCGTCGGGAGACCATGAGAACTCGCGGACGTGCGCTGCGATCCGAATTCGGAGGCGTCCGTCGCTCGAGGCGACGAGGAGGGCATGGTCGAGCCCCGGCTCGGGGTGGAGCCGTCCGGGCGTGGGCTCGACGTGGACGAAGGCAATCCGGGTGCCGTCGGGCGACCAGCGACCATCGAACGCGTTCGGGTCGAGCGTCGAGACCACCTTTCCGGTCTCGTCCGTGACCTCGAGCGCTCGCACGCCGTACCCCGAGCGCAGAGCGAGGAGCTTCGAGCCGTCGGGCGACCAGTCGATGGCGCTGTAGAGGTGACGCTGCCGCTCGCCGGGCGGCTGGAGGATCCCGGACAGGAACGGCAGCCGGCTCCCGTCGCGTCGGACGAGGGCGACGCTGCCGTTCGCGTTGAACGAGAGCTCCTCCGGCAGCGCGGCGTTCGGACGACTCGCGCTCAGGCGCGGTGTCCCCGACTCCGCGACCGCGTCGCTTCCGGCCCGACCGGTGCCGAGGTGCGAGTAGAGCCAGAGCGCTCCGACGAGCGCGACGAGGGCCACGACTGCCGCGTTCCGGCGTCGCCGGCGCTGCGCACGCTTCCTCGCCTCCTCGATCAGCGCCTCGACGAGCGCCTCGAGCTCCTCGCGGGCGACGAGGTCGCGCTGATCCGGAGGACGCGGTGGGGCGGTGACGCTCACGTCACCAGCGTAGCGCGATTACGCTAGAGTTACTAGCATCATGATGCGGAAGATCGACAGGCGAGACCCGACCGACCTCTACGAACAGGTCGCCGCCGAGATCCGCCGTTCGATCGCCGACGGCGAGGCCAAGCCCGGCGAGCGCCTTCCCCCCGCCAAGGACCTCGCCGCCGTGCTCGGCGTAAACGCCAACACCGTCCTGCGCGCGCTACGGCTCCTCCGGGACGAGGGCCTGCTCGAGTTCCGCCGCGGCCGCGGCATCACCGTCACCGGCACCCCCGAACAAAGCGCCCTCATCGAAAGAGCCAGCGACCTCCTCCGCTACGCCCGCACCCAGGGCTACAAGCCCGACGAGCTCATCAACCTCATCCGACAGCTCGGGTGACGTTCCCGATCTGACCGTCGTTCTCGACGTCGGTGGCGTCCCGTGAGTGGCAAGACTCGGGCGCCGAGGGCCGACAACAGCGATCGATCGGCCTGACGGCGGCCTGACTCAGTCGATCGCCTCGAGCGGGAGCCGCGCCGCGACCCTGCTCTCCCCACCGACGCGGTAGGTCACGTCCACGGAGTCGTCCTTGCCGTACGACCCGGCGATGCCGAGCACCATCGACGTCCAGCGACCTGCGCCGACCCTCTCGCGGACGAGCTCCCGTTCGAACACGAGCGCACCGTCGCGGACGAGAAAATCGACCCCTTCGCGCTGCTCGACGCCGTTGACGAAGACCTCGAACGGACGCCGGACGTCGCCCGGCAGACGGACACGGGTTCGTCGGCGCGGGCCTTCGGTCACGTTCATAGAATGCCTCCAATCGTGCGGTCGCCCCGCCAACTCGTCCTGTTCGGCGCCGTGCTCGCGTCGGCCGTGCTCGCAGGGCCGGCCCTGGCGGGGAACGGCGGATTCGCACCCGTCCCGCCCGAGTCGCCCAACGCGCAGGGGATCCAGCGCAGCTTCCTCTTCATCTCGATCTTCTGCCTCGCGATCTTCGTGCTCGTCGAGGGCCTGCTGATCGCGTTCGTGATCCGCTACCGGCGCAGGAAGCGTCCCCGCCACGCAGACGGCGCGCAGATCCACGGCGCGACCCGCCTCGAGCTCGCCTGGACGCTCGGGCCGGTAGTGATCCTCTTCGTGATCGCCGCGTTCGTGTTCGCGAAGCTCCCGGGGATCCAGGACGTCCCGGCGGCCAGCGCGGGCACCTCGAACCTCGTCGTCCGCGTGACCGGCACGCAGTTCACGTGGCAGTTCCGCTATCCGAACGGCGCCGTCGCGTTCGACCGGCTCCGCGCCCCCGAGGGCCGCACCGTGGAGCTGCACGTGACCGCGCCGGACTGGGACGTGATCCACTCGTGGTGGATCCCGGCCCTCGCCGGGAAGATCGACGCGATCCCGGGCAGGGTCAACAAGACGTGGTTCAAGGCGCAGCGCACCGGGATCTTCCAGGGCCAGTGCGCCGAGCTCTGCGGCCTCTTCCACGCGAAGATGCTCGCCTCCGTCGAGGTGCTGCCGGCAGCCGAGTTCGACGCGTGGCTGGAGCAGAGCCGGCAGCAGCAGGACGCCGGTACCGGCCCTCTCGGCGAGGAGATGTGGGACGCGACGTGCGCGAAGTGCCACGGTCCCTCGGGCGAGGGCGACTACGGGCCGAAGATCGCGGGCACGGCCCTCGTCGGCGACCCGGAGGCGGTCGAGGAGGTCATCCGCAACGGCTTCGGCACCATGCCGCCGGTCGGCCGCGACTGGACGGACGACGAGATGACCGCGATCACCACGTACCTGAAGGAGAACCTTGGCGGTTGACGTCGGACAGCCGACGGTCCCCGCGTGGCAGCGCGGCAAGGTGGCGGGCTGGCTCGTCACGGTCGACCACAAGCGGATCGGGATCCTCTACATCGGCACGGCGGGGGTCTTCTTCGCGATCTCGGGCTTCCTCGCGCTCCTGATCCGGACGCAGCTCGCCCGCCCCGACGGCGGCGTGATCACCGGCAACTCGTACAACGAGGTGGTCACGATGCACGGCACGGGGATGGTGTTCTTCGTCGTCGTCCCGATTCTCGCCGGGCTCGCGAACTTCATGGTCCCCCTGATGATCGGCGCGCCCGACATGGCGTTCCCCCGTCTGAACGCGCTGTCGTACTGGCTCTACGCGTTCGCCGGGCTCGTGTTCTGCACCTCGTTCTTCGCCTCGGGCGGGGCGGCGAACACGGGCTGGACGGCCTATCCGCCGCTCTCCCTCGAGGCGCTCGGGAACGGCCAGGACCTCTGGATCCTCTCGATCCACATCCTCACGCTCTCGTCGGCGGCCGGGGCGATCAACTTCATCGTCACGATCCACAACATGCGGACGCGCGGGATGTCCTGGATGCGCATGCCGCTCTTCGTGTGGTCGGTCGAGGTCTATGCCTGGCTGCTGCTCCTCGTGCTTCCCGTGCTCTCGGCCGGGCTGACGATGCTGCTGCTCGAGCGACAGTTCCCCGACACGTTCCACTTCTTCCGGCCGGAGGGGACGGACGCGGGCGGCTCACCGATCCTCTTCCAGCATGTGTTCTGGTTCTTCGGGCACCCGGAGGTCTACATCATGATCCTCCCGGTCTTCGGGATCATCTCGGAGATCATCCCGGTGTTCGCCCGCAAGCCGATCTTCGGCTACAAGGCCGTCGCGTTCTCGACGGTCGCGATCGGTTTCTTCTCGATGCTCGTGTGGGCACACCACATGTTCGCGGTGGGAATGCCGACCTACCTGAACATCTGGTTCATGCTCGCCTCGATGGTGATCGCGGTGCCCACCGGAATGAAGATCTTCAACTGGCTCGCGACGCTCTGGCACGGGAACATCACGCTCGAGACGCCGATGCTGTTCGCGCTCGGCTTCCTCAGCGTGTTCACGATCGGCGGCCTGTCGGGGATCTACCTCGCGGCGTTCCCGGTCGACTGGCAGGTGACGGACACGTACTTCGTCGTCGCGCACTTCCACTACGTGCTGTTCGGCGGCTCGATTCTCGGGATCATGGGCGGCCTCTGGTACTGGTGGCCGAAGATCTTCGGTCGCTTCCTGTCCGAGCGGCTCGGCAAGTGGACGTTCTGGCTCGTCTTCGTCGGCTTCAACCTGACGTTCTTCCCCCAGCACCTCCTCGGCCTGCTCGGGATGCCCCGGCGGATCTACACGTACCGCGACGACGGGCTGTGGGAGGCGTACAACATGCTTTCGACCGTCGGCTCCTACGTGATGGGGCTGGGCATGCTGTGCTTCCTCGCGGCGATCCTGAAGAGCGTCCACGGGCGCCGGGCCGGCAACGACCCCTGGCAGGGCGACACGCTCGAGTGGTACACGACCTCGCCGCCGCCGCCGCACAACTTCGACGAGGTGCCCTACGTGACGAGCGCGCGGCCGCTCCACGACCTCAGGCGCCGGCTCCAGGAGGCGCACACATGAGAACCGACCGGGCCCCCGGCCCGCTTCTGCAGGCGACGGTCGCCGCGGCCGCCGCCGCGGCGGCGCTCGTCGTCGCGAGCGCCGCGCTCGAGCTCGGGGAGGCGCACTGGGCCGCCGCGCTCGTCGCGCTGCCGCTGCTCGGCGCCGTGCTCGTGGCGGCGCTCGTCGCCTATGGGCGGCTCGTCGCGCCCGCAGCCGCGGCGCTGGGGCTGATGCTCCTCGCGATCGCGTCCGGCGGGCTCGTGGCCCTGGCGGACGGCGCGTCCTGGGCGGTCGGCGTCCACGTCGCCGCGGCGGGCGGCGCCCTCGCGGCCTCGCTCGTGACGCTCGTCGCGTCGTTCCGCGGGGAGGTGCTGCCGTTCGGTCCGTGGCGCGACTACGTCACGCTGACGAAGCCGCGCATCATGTCGCTCCTGCTCGTCACGGGGGCGGGCGGCATGTTCGTCGGCGCGGGCGGCTGGCCCGGCGGCCCCGAGCTCGCGACGATGCTGGCCGGCCTCGCGCTCGCCTGCGGCGGCGCGAGCGCCCTCAACCACGTGATCGACCGAGACATCGACCGGCTGATGGGGTCCCGGACGGCGTCTCGGCCGGTGGCCTCGGGCCGCGTGCCGGCGCCGCGGGCGCTCGAGTTCGGGCTCGTCCTCTCCGCGCTCTCCTTCGTGCTGCTCGCCTCGGCGGTGAACGTGCTGACCGCCGTGCTGGCACTCGTCGGGAACCTCTTCTACGTCGTCGTCTACACGGGCTACCTGAAGCGCTCGACCGACCAGAACATCGTGATCGGCGGCGCTGCGGGCGCCGTCCCGCCGCTCGTCGGCTACGCCGCTGCGACCGGCAGCCTCGCGCTGCCCGCCGCCTGGCTCTTCCTGATCGTCTTCCTCTGGACGCCGCCGCACTTCTGGGCGCTTGCCCTGATGCTGAAGGACCACTATCGCGCCGCGAACGTGCCGATGCTCCCCGGGACGCGCGGCGAGCCGGAGACGAGGCGCCAGATCCTCCTCTACTCGCTCGTGCTCGTCACCTTCACGCTTGTCGTCGGGCTGTGGCTCGGGCCGGTCTACACGGCGGCCGCGGCGGCGCTCGGCGCGTACTTCCTGCTCCTCGCGTGGCGCCTGCGGCGCGACGGAACGCGCCGCGACGCCGTCATCCTCTTCCACTACTCGCTGGCCTACCTCGCCCTGCTGTTCGTCGCGGCGGCGCTCGACCCGCTGGTGTTGTGATGCTCTCGCCCGAGCTCTCCCGCAGGAACAACCGCTTCGGGCTCGTGCTGTTCGCGATCTTCGTCGCCCTGTTCGTCGGCGCGTGCGTGATCGCGCTCCTGTACCTCCAGGTCGACTAGCGGCTGCAGGTGAGCGCGGACCTCGATCTCGCGCTCCGCCTCGCCGACGCGGCCGACGCCGTCGCCCTCTCCACCTTCCGGTCGCGCACGCTCGTCGTCGAGACGAAGCCCGACCGCACGCCGGTGACCGAGGCGGACCGCGCGGTCGAGGCCGAGCTCCGCACGATCCTCGCCGTCGAGCGCCGGCGCGACGCGATCCTCGGCGAGGAGGGCGGTCAGGCCGGCACGAGCCCGCGTCGCTGGATCGTCGACCCGATCGACGGGACGCGGAACTACTCGCGCGGCGTGCCGGTGTGGGCCACCCTGATCGCGCTCGAGGACCACGGGCGCGTCGTGCTGGGCGTGGTCTCCGCTCCCGCGCTGCACCGCCGCTGGTGGGCGGAGCGCGGCGGGGGCGCGCACGCGAGCGGCGACCTCGTGCGCGTCTCGCGCGTCTCGCGACCCGAAGATGCGGTGCTCACGTTCGCGCTCGAGCAGCCTCTGCCGGGCCTCGCCGCGCGTGCGTGGCACGCGCGCGGGTACGGCGACTTCTGGAGTCACATGCTCGTCGCCGAGGGTGCCGTCGACGGCGCGATCGACGCGATCGGCGTGTCCGTGTGGGACCTCGCGGCGGTGCAGGTGATCGTCGAGGAGGCCGGGGGAACGTTCACGGACTTCTCGGGCGAGAACCGCGTCGACGGCGGCAGCGCGATCTCCTCGAACGGCCTGCTCCACGCGGACCTGCTCGAGGCGGTGCAGGAGCTCGGCCGCTGACTCAGGCCTTCGCCGCAGCGCGCACGGCCGCCTCGTAGACCGGGTCGCGGGCATAGAGGTCGAGCTCCGCCGAGAGGAGATCGCTCCCGGTCGCGGCCGGCTCGGCGGGACGCTCGACCGCATCGCCGTCTATGCGCACGGCCTGCACAGCGGCCGCCGCACGGTGCGTGAGCGTGACCTCGCGTCGCAGGCGTGCCCTCAGCCAGCCCGCGAGGAGGAGCGCGTCTGCGCGAGGGCCCTCGACCGTCAGCGTCCGAGCGCGCCTGATCCCCGGCCATCGCGCGGCGAGAGCGACCCGCCACGGGAGGGCCCGCCGCCAGGCGATGTCGGACGACGCCACGCGGTCGAAGCGGCGCGCGAGCTCCGTGTATGCAAGCGGCAGGCGGCCCCGCCATTCCGACGAGTCGACGACGAGCCGGTCGGCGACCTCGACGAGCTCCTCCAGCGCGGTGCCGTCCCAGTCCGGGCCGCCGCGCCAGCGGCAGAACACGGGCAGGTCGGAGATCAGGAGCGGCAGGACGAGCGAGGCTGGATGACGGGACGCCTTTCCGTGCAACCGGATCTCGATCACCTCGGAGATCATCGTCCGGCCGCCGTCGGCGCCGAACGCTCGAACGCTCACGTCGGCCTCGATGCTGCTCCCGCGCCCCGGAAGCGGGACGAGGAAGATCGTTCGCGCGGGATGGCGCTCGGCGAGCCCGTCCAGGACTCGCTTCGCCCGCGCGAACCAGGCCGGCGGCGCCCACACGAGGTGCGTCATCGTGCTCGTGCGCAGGTCCGGCACGCCGTCGGCCTCCTGCTCGCAGCGGCGGCGAGCCAGCTTACGCTCGATCTCCGCGACGACGGCCACGGCCTCAGTGCCTCCGCCAGGAGCGGCCGTCACGGTGCAGAAGCTCGTCCGCGAGTGCGGGCCCCCAGCTGCCTGCCGCGTAGTTCGGGAAGGAGGGCCGGTCGCGCTCCCACGCGCCCACCATCGCGTCGACGAGCTTCCACTGCTCGTCGACCTCGTCCTCGCGTGTGAACAGCGTCGCGTCGCCCAGCATCGCGTCGAGGATCAGCCGCTCGTACGCCTCGGGCACGCCCTCC
Source organism: Gaiella sp. (assembly GCA_036558885.1). GTDB lineage: Bacteria > Actinomycetota > Thermoleophilia > Gaiellales > Gaiellaceae > Gaiella. The sequence goes on along the minus strand of DATBET010000162.1, from coordinate 4,590 downwards.
CGGAATGCCCCGCCGTAGAGGAAGTCCATGTGGACGGTGCGGATCGACATGCCGGCCCCCGGGACCTTCGCGCCGATCGCGAGCGAGACGCCCTCGTCCGGCTGCACGTGCACGACGAGCACGTTCGGCCGCAGCCCGTCGCCCGCCATCGCCTCGAACGGCGGGTGCGGCGCCTGCTTGAACTGGATCGCGATCGTCGTCTCGCGGCGGGCGAGGCGCTTGCCCGCCCGCACGTAGAACGGCGTGTCCGCCCAGCGCCAGTTGTCCACGTAGAGCTTCGCCGCGACGTAGGTGTCCGTCAGCGAGCGTGAGTCGACGCCGGGCTCCTCGCGGTAGGAGACGACCTCCTCGCCCTCGACGAACCCACGCCCGTACTGCCCGCGGACGACGGACTTCGGGCCCGGCGTGTGCATCGCCCGCAGGACCTTCACCTTCTCGTTGCGTACCGCCTCCGCGGTGAAGTCGATCGGCGGCTCCATCGCCGTGAGCGCGAGCAGCTGGAGCAGGTGGTTCTGGAAGATGTCGCGGATCGCTCCCGCGCGCTCGTAGTAGCCTGCACGGCCCTCGATCCCGATCGCCTCCGCGACCGTGATCTGCACGTGGTCGACCAGCTGCCGGTTCCAGAGCGGCTCGAAGATCCCGTTCGCGAACCGGAGCGCCATCAGGTTCTGGACGGTCTCCTTGCCGAGGTAGTGGTCGATGCGGAACACCTCGTCCTCGCCGAACCAGCGTCGGATCGACGTCGTCAGCTCGCGGGCGGACGCGAGATCGTGGCCGAAGGGCTTCTCGACGATCACCCTCGCCCAGCCCTCGCGCTCGCGGCGCTCGCCGACCTCGCGGATCACGACCGGGAAGGCCTGCGGCGGCACCGCGAGGTAGTGGAGCCGGTTCCCCTCGGTCCCGCGCGACCGGTCGAGCTCGTCGAGCACCTCTCCGACGCGGTCCTCGCCCGTGTCGTCCGAAAAATCGGTCGCGACGTAGCGGACGCCCTCCGCGAGGGACTCGAACACGTCGCTGCGGAACGGATCGCGCGCGAACTGCTTGACGGCCTTGCGCATCTCCGTCAGGAACTGCCGCGTCGTCTCCTCGGTGCGCGCCACGCCGACGACTGCGAAGCGTTCGGGGAGCAGGCGCCGGTACGCGAGCGAGTAGAGAGCCGGGAACAGCTTTCGCTTGGTCAGGTCGCCCGAGGCGCCGAAGACGACGAGCGCACAGGGGTCGGGCTGGCGCCTGACCCCGAGTCCTTGCAGGAGCGGGTTCGACCCGCGCGCGACGTTAGCGGGCGCCGACGGCAGAGAGCTTCTCCTGGATCCCTGCGAGCAGCTCGGCGAACGAGTCGGAGAACTTCTGGACGCCCTCGTCCTCCAGGGTCGCGACGACGTCGTCGTAGTCGACTCCCGCCGCGGCGAGCTCGTCGAGGAGCGCCCGCGCCTCCTCCACACCCGTCTCGAGCGTGGCGCGCACCTCGCCGTGGTCCTGGAAGGCCTCGACCGTCTCGAGCGGCATCGTGTTCACCACGTCCCGCCCGATCAGCTCCTCGACGTAGAGGACGTCGCGGTAGGCGGGGTTCTTCGTCGAGGTCGAGGCCCAGAGGCACCGCTGCGAGCGAGCGCCCTTGGAGAGGAGGAAGTCCCAGCGCTCGCCCGCGAACGCCTCCTGCCAGTGCGCGTACGCGAGCTTCGCGTTCGCGATCGCGAGCCGGCCCGCGAGGTCCCCCCGGCCGGCCTCCTCTAGACGCCGGTCGGCCTCCGTGTCGACCCGCGAGACGAAGAAGCTCGCGACGGAGTTCACCGTTGCGGGATCGCCCCCGCCCGCGACGAGCCGCTCGAGCCCGCGCAGGTAGGCCTCGACGACCGCGGCGTAGCGCGCGAGCGAGAAGATCAGCGTCACGTTGATCGAGCGGCCCGCGGCGATCGAGTCCTCGATCGCGCCGAGGCCCGGCTCCGTGCCGGGGATCTTCACGTAGAGATTCGGCCGGTCGACTTCCGCGTGGAACCGCTTCGCCTGCTCGAACTGCGCCATGCGGTCGTAGGCGATGCGCGGGTCGACCTCCATCGACACGTAGCCGTCGATCCCCCCGGTGCGCTCCCAGACGTGCCGGAGCAGGTCGCATGCGTCGCGGATGTCCTCGAGCGCGAGCGCGAAGAACAGCTCGAGCGGGTCCTCCGTCTGCCGCGCAGCCTCGCGCAGCTGCTCGTCGTACCACTCCGCCTCGGCCAGCGCCTTCTGGAAGATCGTCGGGTTCGACGTTACCCCGACCACTGCGTCGTCCGCCATCAGCCGGGCGAGCTCGCCGGTCTCGAGCATCTCGCGCCCCAGGGAGTCGATCCAGACGCTGACCCCGTGCTCGCTCAGCTCGTGCAGCCTCGATGTGGCCATCTCGCCTCCTCGTTCAGTGGTCGACGAGCCTCTCCAGCTCCTCGACCTTCTCCAACCGTGCCAGATACCGCCCCTCCCCGACGAACGTCGCCGCGAGGAACCGCGCGACGAGCTCCGCCGCGAGCGACGGTCCGACGATCTCCGAGCCGAGACAGAGCACGTTCATGTCGTCGTGCTCGACGGCCTGGTGGGCGGAGTACGTGTCGTGGCACATCGCGGCGCGGATCCCGCGGAGCTTCGACGCCGCGATCGAGACGCCCGCGCCGGAGCCGCAGACCAGGATGCCGCGCTGTGCCCGGCCGTGCAGGATCTCGTCGCCCACCGCCTTCGCCGTGTCGGGGTAGTCGATCCGCACGGCGTCGGTGTCGACGCCGAGGTCGACCGGCTCGTGGCCGGCGCGGTTGACCGCCGTCAGCACGGCCTCTCGCAGCCGCACACCCCGGTGGTCGAATCCGAGCGCGACCTTCACGTCACGTGAGGCGCCGCACGGCTCCTGCGACCGCGTCCGCGGTGATCCCGAGCTCCTCGAACACCCGGGGGCCGGGCGCAGACGCGCCGAAGCGGTCGACGCCGATCCGCACGCCCTCCTCGCCGACCCACCGCTCCCAGCCGAAGGTGGCCCCGGCCTCGATCGAGACGCGCGCCCGCACCGAAGGCAGCAGCACCTCGTCGCGGTAGGCCTCGTCCTGCTCGGAGAACAGCTCCCAGCAGGGCAGCGAGACGACGCGGGTGTTGGGCTCGAGCGTGCGGGCCGCCTCGAGGGCCAGGTACACCTCGGACCCGGTCGCGAGCACGATCGCGTCCGGCTCCGCCGACGGATCGCGCTGCCAGAGGACGTAGCCGCCCCGCAGCGGGCCCTCCGTCGTGGAGGCGAGACCCTCGCCGCCGAGGACGGGAAGCTTCTGGCGGCTCAGGACGAGCGCGACCGGGCCGCCCTCCCGCTCGAGCGCCACCCGCCAGGCGGCCGCCGTCTCGTTCGCGTCGCCCGGACGCACGACCCACAGGTTCGGGATCGCGCGCAGGCTCATCAGGTGCTCGACTGGCTGGTGCGTCGGCCCGTCCTCGCCGAGGCCGATCGAGTCGTGCGTCCAGATCCACATGACGTCGAGCCCCGAGAGGGCCGAGAGACGCACCGCGGGCCGCATGTAGTCGGAGAACACGAGGAACGTCGAGCCGTACGGCTTCAGCATCGCCGGCTCGAGCACGACCCCGTTGACGATCGCGCCCATGCCGTGCTCGCGGATCCCGAAGGGCACGTTCCGCCCGACGTGCGTGGCAGAGAAGGTGCCGGTGCCCGCGAACTCGGTCTTGGTCGACTCGACGAGGTCCCCGGCGCCGCCGATCTGGGTCGGGGCGTAGCCGCGGAGCGCCTGCATGACCGCCTTGCCGGCGTCCCGCGTCGCGAGCTCCTCACCGACCTCGAACGACGGCAGCGCCTCGAGCCACCCGTCGCGCGGGCGCTGCTCGAGGTCACGCTCGCGCTCGGCCGCGACGCCGGGATGAGCCTCCCGCCAGGCGGCGAGGCGCTCTTCCCATTCCTCGCGCGCGGCCGCGCCTCGTTCGCCGACGCCGGCCATGTGCTCGCGCACCTCGTCGGGCACGACGAAGTGCTCGTCCGGGTCCCAGCCGAGGATCTCCTTCGTCGCGCGCACCTCGTCCTCGCCGAGCGGGGAGCCGTGCGCCTTGGCGGTGTCCACCGCGTTGGGCGCGGGATACGCGATGTGCGAGCGGACGACGATGAGCGACGGGCGCGCCTTGTCGCTCCGGGCCTCGGCGAACGCGGCCCGCAGCGCGTCGAGGTCGTTGACGTCGGCGACGTACTGCACCTGCCAGCCGTTCGCCTCGAAGCGCCTCCCCGTGTCCTCCGTGTCGAAGCTCAGCGCGGTCGTGCCGTCGATCGTGATGTGGTTGTCGTCGTAGACGAAGACGCAGCGGCCCAGGCCATGCTGGCCCGCGATCGAGGCAGCCTCCTGCGAGACGCCCTCCATCAGATCGCCGTCCGAGCAGATCGCGTAGACCCACGAATCGACGATCGTGTGGCGCGGCCGGTTCCAGCGATCCGCGAGGAAGCGCTGCGCGAGGGCGATGCCGACCGCGTTGCCGAAGCCCTGGCCGAGGGGGCCGGTCGTCGTCTCGACGCCCGGCGTGTGGTGGAGCTCGGGATGCCCCGGCGTGCGCGAGCCCCACTGGCGGAACTGCTCGAGGTCGTCG
>DATBET010000161.1:0-13428 GCA_036558885.1 Gaiella sp. | reverse complement strand
CCGGCCGCGGAATCGCGCCCGTCCGTGGTAGCTTCGCGGGCGGGTCCAGCCCGCCGAAGCCGGCGGGCAGCCGGGTGCGGGTCGTCGCAGGAGGCACCGCTGCGAGTGTACGAGCCGGTCCGGCGGAGTCGGCCCTAGTCGGCGAACCAGAAGAAGCCGACCGCTCCTGGTCCCGCGTGCGTCCCGACGACGGCGCCGAGCAGCTGGACGAGGTCGACGGTTGCCTTCGGCCGCGTCTTTTCCACCATGTCGGTGAGAACCTCGACCCACTCGGGCGCGTTCGCGTGGGCGATCGCCGTGTGGAGGCCGTCGCGGTCCTCGGTGTCCTCCGTGAAGAGACGCGCGAACTCCTCGAGCGCCTTCTGGCGTCCCCTGACGCGGCCGACCGGCTTGACGACGCCGTCCCGGATCTCGAGAATCGGCTTCACGTTGAGCAGCGACCCCGCGAGCGCCTGCGCCTTGCCGATGCGGCCGCCCTTCTGGAGATACTCGAGCGTCGCGCACGTGAACACGACGCGATTCGTCCGCCTGAACCGGTCGACGAGCTCGTCGAGCTCCACGTCGGTCGTGTCGCGCTCGAGCCTCCGGTCGATCGCCTCCGCGAGCAGCGCGCACGCAAGCGAGGCGGTGGCGGTGTCGACGACGCGCACGACATCGCCACCGAGCTCCTCGGCCGCCCGCCGGGCCGACTCGAACGTGCCGGAGAGCTTCGCCGAGACGTGCAGCGACCAGATCCGCTGGTATCCGGCGTCGCGCAGCTCGCGGTAGCAGCCGAGGAAGTCGTCGGGTGTCGGCTGCGAGGTCGTCGGGAGGGTCTTCGCGGCGGCGAGCCGCTCGTAGAACTCCGCGGGCGCGATGTCGACGTGGTCGCGGAGCGGCACGCCGTCGAAGAGCACGTAGAGCGGCACGATGCGCATGTTCGGATGGCGCTCGCGCGCGTCCAGGAGGTCCGACGTCGAGTCGAGCACGATCGCGGTGCTCTCGCGGGTCAGCTCCACGCGGGGACCCTAATCGGCCGACTTGGGCGGTGCGGCCTCGCGGATCGCGGCGGCGAGGGCCTCGATCGGGCCGCCCTTCTCGACGAGCCCGACGGCACCGGCGCGCACGACCTCCTCACGCTCCTCGGGAGTCGCCTCGGCGGTGAGGCATACGACGGAGGCACCCGAGGACGAGGTCACCGCCCGCGTGGCCGCCGCCCCGTCGATGCCCGGCAGGCGGTAGTCCATCAGCACGACGTCGGCCTGCAGCCGGACGGCAGCCTCCGCGGCCTCGTCTCCCGTGCCGACTGCCCCGACCACCTCGAGCCCGGGCTGGAGGGCGAGCAGGAGCTCGAGCGACGAGCGGTACACCTCGTTGTCCTCGACGAGCAGGAGGCGGGTGGTCACGCGCTACTCCGCCGAGAGGAGCAGCGGGTAGTGCGGCTGCCCTCCCCAGTGGACGTCGATCTCGAGGCCCGTCGACCCGTCGCCATACCGCGCCGCGATCTCCTCGGCCTCCGGCGCGCCGTCGCCGAGCAGCACCTGGACGTACGACTGGCCGTCCGTCGAGAAGCGGGCGAGGACGGCGTCGAGCACGGCCCAGAGGTCGTCGCCCGCGGACATGGCGCGGCCGTCGAGCAGCGCCAGATAGTCGCCGGCGGCGACCGCCACGCCGTCGACCGTCGCGCTCCGGGAGGCGCGCGTGATCTCCGCGGCGGCGATCCCTTCGAGCGCGTCGCGCATGGCCGCCTCGTTCGCGTCGATCTCCTTCCCGGAGTCGAAGGCGAGCGCCGCCGCGATGCCCTCCGGGATCGAGCCCGTCGCGAGGATCCGGACGTCCTTCGTCGACTCCGCAGCCGCCCCCTTGGCCGCGAGGCCGATGTTCGGGTCGTTCGGCAGGACGATCACGTGGTCCGCGTTGACGGCCGTGAGCGCCTCGAGCAGCTGACCGACCGAGGGGTTTGCGGTCGGGCCGCCCTCGACGACGATCATGGCGCCCTCGCCGCGCAGGATCTCCCGGTTGCCGCCGCCCTGTGCGACGGCGACGAGCGCGGTCGCCGTCGGCGGCGCCGTGACCGCGGCCTGGAGCTGCGCGAGCCACCGCTCGCGCTCTGCGGCCTGGCTGTGCATGTCGGCGATCTCGACGTGCGATCCGTCGACGACCCCCGCCGCTCGGCCGACGTCGAGCGCGCGCTCCGGCTCGTCGGTGTGGACGTGCACCTTCGCGAGCGTCCGGTCGCCGGTCACGAGCAGCGAATCGCCGAGTGGGTCCATGTCCGCGTGGAGCGCGTCGAGGTCGAGCCGGTCCCCTTCCACGACGAAGGTCGTGCAGTACCGGTGCTCCGACTCCTCCTGGTGGATCGACTCCTCGGTCAGCTCGTCGGTCACCTCTGGCACGTCCGGGAGCGGCTCGCCGGTCAGCTCGTGCAGCACTCCGCGTGCGAGCTCCACGAGCCCCACGCCGCCCGCGTCGACGACGCCGGCGTCGCGCAGCGTCTCGAGCAGCTCGGGCGTCCTCGCCACGGCGTTGTCGCCGCGGGCGACGACAGCAGCGAGCGCGTCCGCCAGGGACCGGGAGGGCTCCGCTGCCTCGGCCTCCTCCGCCATCTCGCGGATCACCGTCAGCATCGTGCCCTCGACCGGGACGGTGACGGCCTCGTACGCGTTGTCCGAGGCGGCGCGGAGCGCTGCGGCGAGGCCCGGGGCGTCCAGTGCCCTGCCATCGGAGAGGACCCCGGCCATCCCGCGGACGATCGTGCTCAGGATCACGCCCGAGTTGCCCTTCGCCTCCATCGTCGCGGCGCGCTGCACCTCGCCTGCGAGCGCGCCCGGCGTCGCGGCCTGCGAGCCCTCGAGCGCGTCGACGACGCCGCGAACGGTCAACGCGAGGTTCGTGCCTGTGTCGCCGTCGGGCACCGGGTAGACGTTGAGCGCGTTGATACGCCGTCGGTGGCGCTCGAGGTTCGCGAGCGCAGCGCCTGCGAGCCGCCTCGTGCGCTCGAGATCGGTCACGCGGGCGAGTCTACGCCGGGGGGAGGCGCTCAGCCGAGAATCGGATAGCTGCCTTCCCCGTCGAGGCAGTCGGCGGCGAACACAGCCGCGCCGGCATCGCCGGTCCAGAGCGAGAAGCGCCCGGAGCCCGCCTCGGACTGGGCGAGCGCATGCGTCGCGAAGCGCCGCGCGCGGGCGAGCCACTCCTCGTCGCCCGTCCGCTCGAACGCCTTCAGGAGCGCGTAGCCGTTGCCCGCAGTCCCGTGGCAGAGGCCAAAGCCCTTCTCCGAGCCGTGCGGCCCGGCTTCCCAGACGAGGCGGGCCCCCGCCAGGAGCAGCTCTGCGTCCAGGTAGTCGCCGGCCGCGACGACGACGCCGGGCGCGCCCGTGCACCACTGGAGGCGGATCTGGCCGTCCCCGCCCGGCAGCGTCTCGCGCACGGTGCCCGGCCAGTTCGCGCGGCCGTCCTCGACGTGGGCAGTGGCGGCGAGCAGGGCGTTTGCCTCGCGCTCGAGTCGTGTGCGGCGCTCGTCGTCGAGCGAGGGACGGAGCGCTGCGACGTTGCCGACGTAGCCGTGCGCCGTGCCCAGGCCGACGTACGACTCCCCGTGCAGGTGCTGCGTCCAGCCGCCCTGCTCGTCGCGCCTCGCCCAGAGCGCGTCGGCGCTCGCCTCGCACGCGGCCTGCCACCGGTCCTCGCCAGTCGAGCGCGACATCTCCTGCGCGGCGACGAGCGTCCCGGGCGTGCCCCACATCACGTCGTCGGCCTCGGTGTAGACGTTCGCCTGGACGAGCGCGTGGAGCGCGTCGGCGAGCGCCGGCCCGCCTGTCAGCCGCCAGGCAACGAGCAAGATCCCCGTCTCGCCCGTCAGGAGCGCCGACCCCTTGCGCTCGGGGAGCACCTCGCCCCGCATGAAGTCGGGCTCGCGGCGCCACGCGACCAGCGTCGCCTCCGCGGCCGCTGCGAGGTCGAGGCGGGACCCGGCCACGCCGCGCTCTCGCAGCCGGTCGAGCGCCCAGAGGACGCCCGCCGCGCCGACGTACAGGTTCTTCAGCGGCGTCGCCGCCTGCCAGGCGTCCCAGCCGTGCGCCGGCCAGAGCCTTTCGACAGCGAATGCCTCGTCGATGCGGGAGACGAGCCGGCGGATCGAGTCCCGGACGCGCTCGTCCTCCCACGGCTCGTCCGTCAGCGGCTCGAACCCGGTGGGGTCGAAGAGCACACGCGGATAGTGCCACTGTGACGGCGGAAGCCCGCCACCCGGTCGCGTCAGACGGCCTTGGTGACCTTGCCGGCCTTGAGGCAGCGGGTGCAGACGTAGTCGCGGGTCGGCTTGCCGTCGAGCACGAGCCTCACGCGCTGGAGGTTCGGCTCGAAGCGCCGCTTCGTGGCGACCATCGAGTGCGAGCGGGAGTTCCCCGTCCGGGGGCGCTTCCCACAGATGACGCAGACCCTGGACATGCGGGTGGCCATGGTAGCGGAGCGACCGCGTCGAGAGGAAGGCAGTTGCGACCGCGACAGCGGGCGCCTTCAGGGGTCTGCCCCGTCCGAAGGACGGGGATCAAGCCGCAGGAATTCGCGCAAGCGCATTCCTGCCTTGCGAGCAAGCTCTACCTCGCTGCCGCGGCGCGCAGGTTCGCGAAGAGGTCGGCCATCTCGAGCGCGGTGCGGACCGCCTCGGCGCCCTTCTCGAGCCGCGGCTCGGCCTGGTCGGGCCGATCGAGGGTGAGCACGCCGAAGGAGACGGGCACGCCCGTCTCGATCGCGGCGAGCTGGAGCCCCGAGGCGGCCTCGCTCGCGACGTAGTCGAAGTGCGGCGTGTCGCCGCGGATCACGCAACCGAGGGCGACGATGCACGCGAAGCGTCGCGTCTTTGCGAGCGCCATCGCGGCGAGCGGCAGCTCGAAGGCGCCGGGCACCGGCATCACGGTGACCGACTCGCGCTCGACCCCACACGCCTCGAGCTCCTCGAGCGCCGACTCGAGCAGCCCTCCCGTGACCTCGCCGTTGAAGCGGCTCACGACCACCCCCACCGCGCGCCGCGCGCCGCGGGCCTCGCCCTCGAGGACCGGGTAGCCGGGGGGCACGGCGAGGTCGCCGGGCGCGTGCTCGCCCGTCGTCTCGGCGGTCGCGACGCCGGCCTCCTCTGCCCCCTCGGGCTCCTCAGGCGTCGGCTCCGCGGCGCCTTCCGGTTCGGGGGCCGCCTCTGGCGACGTGGAGGGCTGCGGGTCCGCGACGACGTCGGCGTCTTCCTCGAGCGCGGGTGCGGGCACGGGATCCTCAGGCGGGTCCTCGAGCTGCGCGCTCGGCCAGCTGCCGAGGACGTTCTCGCTCGCCAGCTCCAGGTCGTCCGCCTCGAGGGCGCGCTCGTCGTCGTGCCGGTCGGGCCCGTCGCTCGGGTTCATCGTCACCTTCCTCAGGAATCGTCGTGGCCGTAGCGCTCGCCCTGGTGGTGGAGCCTCCGGCCGATCGTGTGCCCCAGCTTGTCGCGCTTCGTCTCCAGGTACTCCCGGTTGTCGTCGTTCGGCTCGACCTCGATCGGCTCCTGCGAGACGACCTCCAGCCCGAACCCGCTGATCCCGGAGATCTTCTTCGGGTTGTTCGTCAGCACCCGGATCGTCGTCAGGCCGAGGTCGGCGAGGATCTGCGACCCGATGCCGTACTCGCGCGCGTCGGCCTTGAAGCCGAGCTCGATGTTCGCCTCGACCGTGTCGAGACCTTGCTCCTGGAGCTCGTAGGCGCGCAGCTTGTTCAGGAGCCCGATCCCGCGGCCCTCCTGCGCGAGGTAGAGCAGCACTCCCTCGCCCTCCCGCCGGATCCGCGCGAGCGCCTGCTCGAGCTGCTCTCCGCAGTCGCAGCGGCGCGAGTGGAAGACGTCGCCCGTGAGGCACTCGGAGTGGACGCGCACGAGGACGTCCTCCTTCCCGTCAACGTCGCCCATCACGAGCGCGACGTGCTGCTTGCCGGTCAGCGTCTCGCGGTACGCGACCCCCTGGAAATCGCCGTAGTCCGTCGGCAGCCGCACCGAGACGACGCGTTCGACGAGCTTCTCCGTGCGCCGGCGGTACTCGATCAGGTCGGCGACCGTGACCAGCTTGAGGCCGTGGCGCTCGCAGAACTCGACGAGGTCGGGAACCCGCGCCATCGTCCCGTCGTCCTTCATGATCTCGCAGACCACGCCCGCGGGAGCCAGCCCCGCGAGCCGGGCGAGGTCGACCGCCGCCTCCGTCTGCCCGGAGCGCTTGAGCACGCCGCCTGCGCGGGCGCGGAGCGGGAAGACGTGTCCCGGGGAGACGAGGTCGTGGGGAGTCGACGTGGTGTCGACCGCGACCTGGATCGTCCTCGCGCGGTCGGCGGCCGAGATCCCGGTCGAGACGCCGTCGCGCGCCTCGATGGAGACCGTGAAGGCGGTGCCGAACTGCGCCTCGTTCTGGTCGGTCATCTGCCGCAGGCCGAGCTCGTCGCAGCGCTCCGGCGTCAGGCAGAGGCAGATCAGGCCGCGGCCGTGCGTCGCCATGAAGTTCACCGCGTCCGGGGTCACGAACTGCGCCGCGATCGTGAGGTCGCCCTCGTTCTCGCGGTCGGCGTCGTCGGCGACGACCACGAACCGCCCGGCCCTGATCTCCTCGATCGCCTCCTCGATGGTCGCGAACGGGCTCGTCTCGGGCTTCGTCGTCGTGCTCACCCGGCCCATCGTAGCCCCGCTCACCGGCGGTCCAGCAGCCTCTCGACGTACTTGGCGAGCACGTCGACCTCGAGGTTCACGGGGACGCCGGGCTCGAGCCCGCCGAGCGTCGTCGCCGCGAGCGTATGTGGGACGAGCGCGATCGAGAACGTGTCGCCGTCGAGCCCCGCAACCGTGAGGGAGACGCCGTCCACGGTGATCGAGCCCTTCTCGACGCAGTACCGGAGGATGCTCTCCGGCGCGCCGATCGAGAGGCGCGCCCCGTCACCCTCGCGCTCGAGCCTGGCCACCGTGCCGAGATCGTCGACGTGGCCCTGGACGATGTGGCCGCCGAGCGGCTCGCCCGCCCTGACCGCGGGCTCGAGGTTCACCGGGTCGCCGGGGGCGAGGCGTGCGAGCGTCGTCCGCGCGAGTGTCTCGGGCACGGCGTGGAAGCGGATCGCACCGTTGTCCACGGTCTCCGCGGTGAGGCACACGCCGGCGACGGAGACGGAGTCGCCGACCGCGAGCCCGTCGCTCGTGCGCGGCGACTCGACATGGAGGCTCAGGCCCTCGTCGTCGCCGTCGACACGGACGACGCGACCCACCTCGCGCACGATCCCCGTAAACACGGGATCGAGGCTACCCGCGGTCGGTGTCGTAGCGCTCGAACCGAACGACCGGGTCGAGCGGGTCGCCGTGCTCGTCGAACCGCCCGAGCCGGCGCAGCTCCGCGAGATCGGTCGTGGCGCTGACGAGCTCTGCGGCGCGCCTCGCCTCCGCGACGCCGACGGGGCCGTGCGCGTAGACGAGCACGAGCTCGACCTCCTGACCCGGAAATGCCTCGCCCTGGATGCCGTCGAACGCGAGGATCGGCAGCGGCGCGAGCGCGCGGGCGGCGTCGAGCTCCGGCTTGCCGACCAGCCCCGCCAGGACGACGACGTCGGCGTCGCCCGTGGCGCTCGCGCGCGGCAATCCCGCAACGGCGAGCTGGGCGTCGAGCTGCGTGCCGTAATCGTGATCCCCCGCGACGACGACCGCCCGCTGTCCGCCGCCCCGCACCCGGTCGGCGATCCGCTGGGCGACGACGGTGTCCCGGGCGACGAGCCGGAGCACGGTGCCTCGGTGCCGGGCAGGATGGTCGTCGCAGCCCGGCTCGTCGTCCCTCGTCACCCCCGACCACGTCGCGACAGGGGCGAGCAGCGGAACCCCCGCAGGCGCGGTCACCTCGACGACCTCGGCCACCGCCCGGGAGCGGTAGGGCCCGATCACGGCCCTTGCCTCGGGGTCTCGCACGATTGCGGACGCGGCCGCGAGGTGGTCGCGATCGCCGTGCGCCACGTGCGTCGTGCCGGCATCGCGCAGCACGCCCTCGACGGCCTCCGTCAGCGCGGGCGGCAGGATCGAGTGAACCGACATCGACCGCGATGCTAGGCGCGCGCCTACGCCTCCTGCAGGCGCCAGCCGAGCAGGATGTCGGCGCCGACGCGCTCGAGCTCGGGCGCGCCGAGGTCGAGCGGCTCCGGGAGCGGGCCGAGCAACGGCGGCCCGTCCCCTGCGACGACAGGGGCGACGAACACGAGCAGCCGGTCGACGAGGTTCTCGACGAGGAACGACGTCGCGAGCGTCGGGCCGCCCTCGAGCAGGAGCGACTGAATGCCGTCGGCTCCCAGCGCGCAGAGCTCCCCGGCGAGCGGCCCTCGCCGCAGCTCGAGCTCGGAGCCTTCGGGAAGCGGCCCGCGCCCGAAGGCGAGCCGCCGTGGGGTGCGGACGACGGGCGCGTCCCGTACGTCGAGCCGGGGAGCGTCTGCGCGCACGGTTCCCATGCCTACCGCCACCGCGTCGACCGCGGCGCGCAGCTCGTGGACGCGGCGGCGGGCCTGCTCCCCCGTGACCCACCGGCGGCCCGGCACTGCCACTCGCCCGTCGAGCGACGCCGCGAGCTTCAGCGTCACATGCGGCCGTCCGCGCGTGACCCAGGTGCGCCACGCCTCGTTCTGCCGTCGGGCCTCGGGCCGGTCGAGCAGCTCGACGTCCACCCCCGCCTCGCGCAGCCGCCCCGCGCCGCCTCCCGCCTCGGCGCTCGGGTCGGCGCACCCGGCGACGACGCGCGCGACGCCTGCCGTCAGGATCCGGTCGACGCACGGCGGTGTCCTGCCGTGATGCGCGCAGGGCTCCATCGTCGCGAAGAGCGCCCCGCCCCGTGCCGCCTCGCCCGCGGCTTCGAGCGCCACGACCTCGGCGTGCGGCCCCCCGGCGGGCTCGGTGACGCCCTCGCCGACGACGGCGCCGTCCGGCCCGAGGACGACCGCGCCGACAGTCGGGTTCGGGTACCCGCGGCCGGCATGCGAGGCCGCGAGCTCGAGCGCCCGCTCGAGGCTCACATCGCCGCGGCCCTGAGCCGCGCGTAGGCCTCTGCCGGATCGGACGCGGAGAAGACCGAGGTGCCTGCCACGAAGAGCGAGGCGCCCGCGTCGCGAAGCGAACGGATGTTGTCGTCCCCCACGCCGCCGTCGACCTGGATCGGCACCGTCACGAGCGACGCGAGGCGCTCGATCCGCCCGAGCGACTCGGGCATGAAGGACTGGCCGCCGTAGCCCGGGTGGATGCTCATGCAGAGCACGAGGTCGGCGGCCGCCTCGGCCGCGACCTCGGCACCGCGCGTCGGCTCGGTCTCGGGGTTGAACGCGATGCCGACTCCGAGCCCGAGGCCGCGGGCCTGCTCGGCGACGCCGCCGGGATCGGACGACGCCTCGACGTGGAACGTGACGGAGTCCGCGCCCGAGGCCGCGAACTCCTCGAGGTGGTGGGCCGGGTCGTCGACCATCAGGTGGCAGTCGAGCACCCCGCCGGCGGCGTGGATCCCCGGCGAGATCGAGCGCAGGACGACCGGCCCAATCGTGACGGGGGGGACGAAGTGGCCGTCGCCGCAGTCGAAATGGAAGACGCGGCAGCCCGCCTCGAGCAGCGCGTCGATCTGCTGCCCGAGACGCCGGAAGTCGGCGGCGTAAAACGACGGCTCGACCTCGATGCCCTCTCGAATCCACTTGCTCCACCCCACGCCGGCGATGCTACTGGCCGCGAAGCGCTTGTGACACTCTGTTACAAGCGCCTGAGCCGCGCGACGAAGAAGCCGCTCGTCCCGTGCAGGTGGGGAAGCATCTGAAGGAACTCCGGGCGCCGCCGGTGGCGGTACTTCGGCCATTCGTCCCCCAGCGCGCCGTCGACCGCGACCGCGCCGTCCGCCACGACCGCGTCGACGACGTCCTCCGACTCGGCCGCATTGATCGTGCAGACCGAGTAGACGACCATTCCGCCCGCCCTCGTCCGGTCGACCGCGGCCCGCAGCAGGTCGAGCTGGAGCTGGGGAAGCGGCGTCGCCCGCCAGCGGAGGTCGGGGCGCGAGGCGAGCACGCCGAGCCCGGAGCAGGGGGCGTCGACGAGCGCACGGTCGTAGCCGGTCAGCTCGGGAGGCAGCCGCCGCCCGTCGGCGTGCACCACACGGACGCGGTCGGCACCGATCCGTCCGGCCGTGTCGCGGAGCGCGTCGGCGCGGTTCTCGTCGACCTCGACCGCGTCGACGTCCCCGGCGAGCATCGTCGCCTTCCCGCCGGGCGCCGCGCAGAGGTCGAGCGCCCGCTCCCCTGGCTGCGACCCGACCGCGAGCCCGACGAGCTGCGAGGCGCGACTCTGCGGCCAGATCCGCCCCTCGGCGAGGGCGTGCTCGTCGACCCGGTCGACGACCCATGCCCCCGGGATCTCCGGGTCCTCGCGCCCGTCGATCGTGCCGCGTACGAGGCGCACCGCGGTCTCGGGCTCCTCGTTCTGGGCCGCCATCAGCCCCCGCGCCTCGTCCGGCCCGAGTTCGACCCACCAGGTCTCGGCGATCCAGTCGGGATAGGAGTGCCGCAGCGCAGCCTCGTGCGCCGTCGTCTCCGGCAGCGCCTCGCACAGCGCTCGGGCCCCCTCCGCGAGCCTGCGCAGGACCGCGTTCGCGAACGACACCGCGCGCTCGAGCCCGGCGCGGCGCACGAGCTCGACCGACTCGTTGACCGCCGCGTAGCGGGGGACGCCGTCCATGAAGGCGAGCTGGTACGCGCCGAGCCTCAGCGCGGCGGCGACCGGCGGATCGAGCTTGCGGACCGGGCGCCGACCGAGCACCTCGATCGCGTGGTCGAGCGTGCGCCTCCGCTGCACCGCGCCGAAGGCGAGGCGGCGGGCCAGGGCCCGGTCGCGGTCGTCGAGCGCGGTGGACGCAGAGCGGAGCGCGCGGTCGGCGTACGCTCCGTCCTCGAAGACCCGGCGCAGCACCCCGAACGCGACCGCGCGCGCCGGCGAGACGTCGCTCATCGGAGGCCGCGGCGCCAGGCGTCCGCGGACATTTGCCGCCCGCCGTCCGGCTGCACCTCGAGCGGCTCGAAGGAGCCGTCCTCCGCGACTCGCGCACGCCACACCGTCACCGGCCGGCCCTCGAGCTGGGCGCGAGCGCCGATGTGCGGGCTCAGGGCGCGAACGACGCGGACGAGTTCCTCCGCGGGCCGGTCGAGGTCGAGCGCGCGGTCCTCGGGGCGGATCTTCTCGGCGTAGGTCGGTGTCCCGTCCTGCGGCGAGAACGACGGTGCGCCGGCGCCGAGGACGTCGCCGAGCAGGCGGGCAGCGATCTCCGCCGCAGTGCGGTAGACGGCGCCCGCGTCGTCCTCGGGGCCGACGGGGAAGGCCTCCTGCGCCGCGACGGGGCCGGCGTCGAGCTCCGCAACGGTCTCGTGGATCGTGACGCCTGTCTCGGGATCGCCGGCCATGATCGCGCGCTCGACCGGCGCGGCGCCCCGCCAGCGCGGCAGGAGCGAGGGGTGGACGTTGAGCCACGCGCGCTCCTCGAGCAACGACTCCGGCACGAGCATCCCGTAAGCGCAGACGACGACGGTCGACGCGCCGAGGTCGAGCCCGGCCGTGGGCCGCTCCGGCTGGAGCACGAGGATCCCGAGCCGCTCTGCGACCTCCTTCGCGGGCGGGGGCGCGAGCCGCCGGCCCCTGCCCGCGGGCGCGTCCGGCCGCGTGAGCAGCGCCGCGACGTCGTGCCGCTCGGCGAGGCGCTCGAGCACGTCCGCGCCGAAAGGCGCGGTCGCGGCGACGGCGATCCGTGCCACGACGGCCTCCCTACGACGTGAGAACGAGCCTGGGCCGGATCAGCGCCAGAGCCTCGCGGCGCGACTCGGGGTCCGTGCGGTCGAGCAGCAGCACGCCGTCGAGGTGGTCGAGCTCGTGCTGCACGACGCGCGCATCCATCCCCTCGAGCGAGAGCGAGACGGGCTCGCCGGCCGCGTCGCGGGCCTCCACCTGCACCCGCGCGGGGCGCTCGATCGGCACGCGGACGACACCGAGCGACAGGCAACCCTCCTCCTCGAGCTCGGTCTCCGCGCCGGCCGGCGTGACGACCGGGTTGACGAGCACGCGGTCTTCGCCGTCGAGGGTGCAGACGAAGAACCGCCGGAGGATCCCGATCTGCGTCGCCGCCAGCCCGACGCCGTCCGCGTCGTGCATCAGCTCGAGCATTCGCCCGGTGATGCGCGCGAGCTCCGCGTCGAACTCCTCGACCTCCCCGGCGCGCATGCGCAGTACCGGGTCGCCGTACTGGCGGATCTGCGCGAGCGCGAGCTCCTTGCGGACGAGCCGCTCCGCCTCGGCGCGCGCCTCCTCCTCGGTCAGCGGCTCGTCGTGCTCGTGCTCGTGCTCGTGGTCGTGGTCGTGGTCGGACACACGGCGATCTTAGCCCCCGCCCTGCAACACGGCCTGGGTCTGGAGGGTGCGCGAGACGAGGCGGCCCGCGTCGTCCGTGACGTCGGTCTGCACCACGATTGTCGTCCTCCCCCGGTGGACGAGCTGCGCCCGCGCGGTCACCGTGCCCTCGCGCACCGCGGCGAGGAAGTTCGTCTTCCCCTCGATCGTGGAGGTGGTCGCCCCCTCGGGCACGTTGAGGAACGCGAGCGTCGCGGCGGCGGAGTCGGCGAGCGCCATGAGGTAGCCGCCGTGGAGGACGCCGGCTGCGGTGCAGTGCTCGTCCGCCCAGCCGCCCTGGAGGACGACGCCGTCGGGGCCGCCCTCGACCACCTCGAAGCCGAGCAGGGCGGCGAGAGGCATGCTTTCGCGGATCAGCGTCGTGAGCCGCTCGTCCACGGCCAGACTCTCGCAGCTAGAGCGACTGCGGGTCGACATCCACCACGGCGGTGAGCCCGTCGCGCCGCATGGTCTTCGCGGCCGCGGCGAGGAGCGCCGACGCGTTTCGCGCGATCGAGCGCGGCTGCGTCGTCTTCGCGAGGAGCTGCGCCCGGTAGCGCCCCCGCAGCCGGAGAACGGGTGCGGGGCCGAGCAGGTCACCCTCCTCCCCCTCGAGCCGGGCCCGCAGCTCCCGCAGCGCGGCGAGGGGCGCGTGGGGGTCGGGGCCCGCCACGAGGATCGAGACGAGATGCCGGAACGGCGGGTACCCGAGCGCCTCGCGGCGCTCCAGCTCGCCGGCGAGGAAACCGGCGACGTCGTGGTTCACGGCGTGGCGAAGGGGCGTCGCGTCGGGCTGGAACGTCTGCACGAGCACCCGGCCGGGCGCGTCTCTGCCGCTGCGCCCCGCGAGCTGCGTGACGAGCTGGAAGGTGCGCTCCTCGGAGCGGAAGTCCGGCAGCCCGAGGCTCGTGTCGGCGTCGACCACGGCCGCGAGCGAGACGCCCGGCACGTGGTGCCCCTTCGCGACCATCTGCGTGCCGACGAGCACCGCACGGTCGGCGGCGCGGAACCGCGCGAACGCG
>DATBET010000160.1:0-4777 GCA_036558885.1 Gaiella sp. | reverse complement strand
CGGCTCAGGCCCCTCACGTCGAACCAGCCGAAGCCGATGGTGCCGATCGTCGGGAAGCCGTGTATGGAGCACGCGCTCGACCTGCTGCGCACGCACGGGCTGACGGAGGTCGTCGTCACCCTCGCGTTCATGCCGCAGGCGATCCGCACGTACTTCGGCGACGGCGAGTCCCTGGGGCTCGAGATGGACTACTCGGTCGAGGAGCAGCCGCTCGGCACCGCGGGCTCGGTCGGGCTGGCGAAGGAACGGCTCACCGAGACGTTCCTCGTCATCTCCGGCGACGCGCTCTGCGACGTCGACCTCACCGCCCTGATCGAGACCCATCGGGCGAAGGGGGCGGCGGTCACCATCGGCCTCAAGTCCGTCGACAACCCGCTCGAGTTCGGGATCGTCGTCACCGACGACGACGGCCGCGTCGAACGGTTCCTCGAGAAGCCGTCGTGGGGCCAGGTCTTCTCCGACACGATCAACACCGGGATCTACGTCCTCGAGCCCGAGGTCCTGAGGCACATCCCCGACGACAGGCCATACGACTTCTCGAAGGAGCTCTTCCCCCACCTCCTGGAGATGGGGCGCCCGATCTACGGGCACGTGCTCGACGGCTACTGGCAGGACGTGGGCACGCTCGAGCAGTACCGCCACGCCAACTTCGACGCGCTCGACGGGGCGGTGCAGCTCCAGGTCCCCGGCCTGCGGCTCCGCGGCAACGTCTGGGTGAGCGAGGAGGTCGACATCGACCAGCTCGAGCCGGTCGCCGGCCCCGCGTTCATCGGCGTGAACAGCCGTGTCTCGGACGGCGCGTCGATCGGCGCCTACACGGTGCTCACCCGCGGCGTGATCGTGCGCGAGGGGGCGCGCGTCTCGCGCAGCGTCGTCGACGCCGGCACGTACCTCGGCCGGAGCTCGGTCGTGGAGGGCACGATCATCGGCCGCTCGTGCGACATCCGCGACCACGTGCGCATCCACGAGGGGGTCGCGATCGGGGACGAGGTCACGATCGGCCCCGAGGCGAGCATCTATCCCGGCGTGCGCATCTACCCGTTCAAGGAGATCGAGACCGGCGCGCAGATCTACGAAAGCATCGTCTGGGAGAAGCGGGCGACGAAGAGCGCCTTCGGGCGGGACGGCGCGACCGGCCTCGTCAACGTCGACCTGACCCCCGAGACGACCGTGCGGCTTGCCGCCGCGCTCGGCACGGCCCTGCGCCGCGGAAGCCGGGTCGTCGCCAGCCGGGCCTCCTCGGATGCGTGCCGGATGATCCAGCGTGCGGTGATCTCCGGCCTCACGTCGACCGGCGTGCACGTGGCCGACCTGCGGATCTCCCCGGCGGCGGTCACGCGCCATGTCCTCAAGACGCAGGGGCTCGCGGCCGGCGTGCACGTCGGCCGCTCGAGCCTCGATCCCGAGGTGATTGAGGTCCGCGTCTTCGAATGGCCGGGCATCCAGATGACGGACGCGCTGCAGAAGGAGGTCGAGAAGCACTTCGGCCGCCAGGAGCTGCGGCGCGCGACGTTCGCCGAAGTGGGGGAGACGACGTATCCGGCCCGCGTGCGCGAGAGCTACGCGCAGGACATCCTCGACGCGATCGACCTCGAGCGCATCCGCGCGCGGCGCTTCCGGATCGCGGTCGACTACGGGCATTCGGCAGCCGCGTTCACGCTGCCGCTCGTCCTCGGGCCGCTCGGCGTCGAGGCGATCGGCACGCGCGGCTTCTACGTCGACGACGCGCCGACGGAGCTCGAGCCGCTCGACGCGCGCCGGATCGTGACGGGAGTGGGGGCGGATCTCGGGGTCGTGCTCGACCGCGCGGCGGAGCGGCTGCTGCTCGTGGACGAGCGCGGCGAGCCCGTGCCGGCCGATCTCGGGCTGCTGCT
Organism: Gaiella sp.; assembly: GCA_036558885.1. Lineage (GTDB taxonomy): Bacteria > Actinomycetota > Thermoleophilia > Gaiellales > Gaiellaceae > Gaiella. Next base: position 2,903 of record DATBET010000160.1, on the reverse strand, counting down.
CGTTGCCCGACTGCTCGTGCTGTCGGGTCGCTCCGGCGAGATCGCGGTGCCGGTGACCGCCACGGAGTTCGTGGAGGAGCTCGTGGAGGGCTCCGCGCTGCGCGTCGTCCGTACCCCCGCCTCGTTGAGCGAGCTGACGAGCGCCGCGACGCGCGACGGGGTCGTGCTCGCCGCGGCGCCGACCGGCGGGTTCGTGTTTCCGGACGTCGTCCCGGGCTACGACGCCGTCACGGCGCTCTGCAAGCTGCTCGAGCTCCTCGCGGGGCAGGAGGAGCCGCTCTCCGAGCTCGTCGCGGGCCTGCCTCGCCCGACCCTCGTCCACAGGGCGCTGCCTTGCCCGTGGGGGCGGAAGGGTCTCGTGATGCGGCTGCTCAACGAGCACCTCGCGACCCGGCGCCTCGATCTCCTCGACGGGGTAAAGGCGTACGACGAGCGCGGGTGGGTGCTGGCGCTTCCGGACCCGGACGAGCCCTTCGTCCACGTGTATGCGGAGGGAGAGACCGCCGAGCTCTCGGAGGAGCTCGCCGAGGAGGTCGCATCCTGGGTTGGCGCGATCGTGGAGGGAGACGAGCTCCCGTCGCGAACAGTGGAGCAAGCCTCAAGCTGAGGTTGACCCCTCGGCTCGACGGCTGCTTGAATTCTCCGTTCCCAAGGAAAGGTGAGCCCGCTCAGTGGATGCGTTCCCCGATCTCGCCACGACCGACGACGACGAGCTCGAGCGTCTCCTGCGCGCCGCGGAGGACGAGGCGGACGCCGTCTCGCTGCGCCGCCGCGCGCTGCACGCCCAGATCGACGCGCTTCGCGAGGAGCGCGTCGCCCGCCTCCGCGCCCAGGCCGAGGCCGGCACGCTCGACCTCCCGGCCCCCGAGGGGTTCGAGCGGCCGATCTTCGAGGGCACCGGCGAGCTGCCGGAGCCGCACCCCGTCGCCGTGCCCGACCTCGGGTCGCTGACGGACGACGAGCTGCGCGGGCAGATCCACCTGCTCGAGCACGAGGAGGACGACATCTCGCTGCGTCGGCGGATGCTCTGGGGGCGGGTGGACATTCTCCGTGCGGAGCGCGAGCGCCGGCGGCGGGGGCTTCACGTCGAGGCGGACGAGCTCGGCCCGATCCTCGGTCGCAAGCCGGGATGAGCCATGTCTACTGCCCCGAGTGCGGTTTCCAGAACCCGGAGGCCGCCAACTACTGCGCCCGCTGCGGGGCCTACCTGCGGCGGGACGAGCAGGGGGAGACGACCTTGAGCCTCGATCCCGACGAGATCGCCGAAGACCCGACGGCGCTGCTCGCGCCGCGTGCCCCCGCGCTCGTGGTGCGCGCCGGCGGCGGCAGGGCCGGGGAGACCTTCGAGACGAGCGGCTTGCGCACGCTGATCGGCCGCTCGCCCGAGTGCCACGTGTTCCTCGACGACGTCACCGTCTCGCGACGTCATGCGGAGATCGTCCACGAGGACGACCGCTACGTGATCCGGGACCTGGGCAGCCTCAACGGAACCTTCGTCAACCGCCGCCGCATCGAGAGCGCGGCGCTGTCGGCCGAGGACGAGGTACAGATCGGCAAGTACCGGATGACGTTCCTCGTGCCATGACGACGACCGCCGTCACGAAGCCGTCCTCCGAGCCCCGGCTCCACACGATCGGCGCGGTCTGCGAGCGGCTCCGCGGCGAGTTCCCGGACGTCTCGATCTCGAAGATCCGCTATCTCGAGGACCAGGGCCTGGTGCGGCCGCGACGCACGCGCGGCGGCTACCGCCTGTTCTCCGACGGGGACGTCGAGCGGCTCGAGACGATCCTGCGGCTTCAGCGCGACGAGTTCCTGCCGCTGCGCGTGATCCGGCAGACCCTCGACTCCGACGGGCCGGCGCGGACGGCGCGAAGACCGCCCGCCCTTCGCCAGCCCGGCGGCGAGCTCGACCTCGCGGAGCTCTGCGCACGGACGGGCATCACGCCGGACTTCGCGCGAAGGCTCGAGGAGTACGACCTCGTCACTCCGAGGATCGAGGCGGGCGAGCGGATCTACCGCGAGAGCGACGTCGAGATCGCCGCCGCCTGCGGCCGCCTCGCCCGACACGGGCTGGACGCGCGGCACCTGCGCGCCTTCAGGACCGCCGCGGGCCGGCAGTCGGCCCTCCTCGAGCAGCTCGTCGCGAGCGGGCTCCGCTCGCGCGACCTCGAGCGACGGCGCGCTGCGCTCGACGACCTGGAGACGCTCGCCGGGGTCGCCACCGAGCTCGCGCAGCACCTGCTCGTCCGCGACCTCCGGGAGGCCTCCGAGCGATGACCACCGACGAGCTGAAGGCCCTCGTGCGCGACGTGCCGGACTTTCCGCAGGAAGGGATCGTGTTCAAGGACCTGATGCCGCTGATCGGCAACGCCGAGGCCTTCCACGCGACGGTCGCGCACCTCGCCGAGTGGGCCGGGCCGCGGCGTCCCGACGTGATCCTCGGTGCCGAGGCCAGGGGGTTCATCTTCGGCGGCGCGCTCGCCTACGAGCTCGGGTGCGGGTTCGTGCCGGCCCGCAAGCCGGGCAAGCTGCCATGGGAGAAGATCCGCGCGACGTACGAGCTCGAGTACGGGAGCGACTCGCTCGAGATCCACGCCGACGCGTTTGCGAAGGCTGCGCGAGTGATCGTGCTCGACGACGTCCTTGCGACCGGCGGCACGGCGCAGGCGAAGATCGAGCTCGTCGAGGCTCTCGGCGGCGAGGTGGTGGGGGCGCTCTTCGTGATCGAGCTCGCGTTCCTCCACGGTCGCGAGAAGCTCGCCGGCACCGACGTGCACGCGCTGATCGCGTACTGACAGGGCCGAGGCTCGACGCCGTCCGGCGGCTCGACTACACCTAGAGCATGGGTGGGGTCGACGCCCTCACCGGAACGTTCCGGCTCCCGTGCCCGGAGCACGGGATGA
>DATBET010000159.1:0-2283 GCA_036558885.1 Gaiella sp. | reverse complement strand
TCGATCACCCGCCACTGGAACGAGATGTCGGGGTAGGCGGGGTTGCCGTCGATCATCACGATCGACGCGCGCAGCAGGAGCACCGAGACGAGGGCGTTCCACATCATCCACGCGGTCGTCGTGAACCACTGGAGTCGGTCGCCCGGCTGGAGGTCCCAGCTCAGGCCATGGTTCTTCAGGTGCTCGAGCAGGATGCCGCCGTGGCAGTGGACGATCGCCTTCGGGAGCCCGGTCGTCCCGGAGGAGAACAGCACGTAGAGCGGATGGTCGAACGGGAGCGGCTCGAACGTGAGCTCTCCCCGTTCGGCGAGCAGGTCGTCCCAGGAGAGCGTGTCGGGGAGCGAGTCGCCGGCCCCGCCGGCGTAGGGGACGTGCACCACGGCCTCGAGGCTCGGCAGCTTGCCGCGCACCTCGGCGACCTGCTCGCGCCGGTCGACGTACTTGTCGCCGTACCGGTAGCCGGCGACGGCCAGGATCACCTTCGGCTCGAGCTGGCCGAGGCGGTCGAGCACGCTGCGCACGCCGAACTCGGGTGGGCACGTTGCCCAGATCGCGCCGAGGCTGGCGCTCGCGAGGAACCCGACGAGCGTCTCGGGGATGTTCGGGAGATAGGCGACGACCCGGTCGCCGGGGCCGACGCCCAGACGCTCGAGGCCGGCCCGCGCGCGCGCGACCTGCTCGCGGAGGTCGCCGAACGTGAGCTCGCGCGTCGGGCGCGTCTGCGAGTACGCCACCACCGCGCTTGTGCCGGCGTCCTCGTCGCGGCCGACCATATGCTCGGCGAAGTTCAGCCGGGCGCCGGGGAACCACTCGGCCCCCGGCATCTCCCGTGAGCCGAGCACTCGCTCGTACGGCGCGTGCGAGCGGACCTCGAAGAACTCCCAGATCGACGACCAGAACCCCTCGAGATCGGACACCGACCAGCGCCAGAGCTCGTCGTACCCGGCGAACGACAGCCCTCGCTGCCGTTCGAGCCATTCGAGGTAGCGGCCGATCACGGAGCGCTCCCGCGCGTCCGGCGGGGGGGTCCAGAGGACGTCGCCCTGGGCGATCGGCCGTTCGGTCGGAGCGCTCATGCCTGGACGAGCGAGCCGCCGTCGACGACGTGCGCCGCCCCGGTGATGAAGCTCGAGGCCGGCGAGGCCAGGAGCAGGACCACGCCCTTCAGCTCGTCCGGGTGCGCCATGCGCCCGAGTGGGATCAGCGTCTCCCACATCTGCTTCATCTCCTCCGTCGGGTGCTCGGTGACGCCGCCGCCGATCAGCGTCCCGTAGAACGGGCCCGGGCAGATGGCGTTGACGAGGATCCCGTGCGGCGCCAGCTCGAGCGCGGCGGCGCGTACGAGGTGGATCACCGCCGCCTTGCTCGCGTGGTAGCCGTAGCACGCCATCGGCTCGATCCGCAGGCCGGCGTTCGAGGCCGTGACGACGATGCGGCCCGCTGCCTGCGGCTTCATCACGCGCGCCGCGCCCCGCATCGTGTGCATGACGCCGGTGAGGTTGACGCTCAGGACGTGGTCCCAGTCCGCGCGCTCGATCGTGTCGAAGGTCTGGCCGTCCTCGAAGCGGAAGCCCGGCACGGCCGCGAGGCCCGCGTTCGCGAACACGACGTCGACACCGCCGTGCGCGTCGACGACATCGTCGAAGAGGGCCTGGACCGCGTCCTCGTCGCTGACGTCCGCGAGGGCGGCGCGCGCGTCGAGCCCGCGCGCGCGGAGCGCCTCGGTGCTCGCCGCGAGCCGCTCCTCGGCGACGTCGGCGAGCGTGACCCGCGCGCCGCACTCGGCGAGCACCTCCGCCATGGCGAAGCCGAGCCCGCTCGCGGCGCCCGTGACGACGACCCGCGACCCCGTCACGTCGAAGATCCGCTCCTGCACGCTCGTCACGGCACCAGGACCGCCCGGCCGGTTACCCCTCCCTCGCGCAGCTTGTCGAGGACGTCGTTCACGTCCTCGAGGCGATGCGTCTCGCTCCGCAGCGTCACGTCACCGCGCGCGTGGAGCTGGAGGAGCTCCCACAGGTCGATCCAGTTGCCGACGAGGTTGCCGACGAGCGAGGTTCCGTTCGCGACGAACCCCACGGACGGGTGCGTGATCGTGCCCCCGTAGCCCACGACGGAGTACACGCCCTGTCGCGCCAGCATCGCGAGCGCGGCGGCATGCGTCTCGTCGGTGCCGACGAAGTCGATCACGACGTCGATTCCGGCGCCGTCCGTCAGCTCGCGTGCGGCGCCCGCGACGTCCTCCTCTTCGCCGAGCACCTCGTCCGCGCCGAGCTCGTGCGC
>DATBET010000158.1:0-2509 GCA_036558885.1 Gaiella sp. | reverse complement strand
TCCCGCTCGCGGCGGCGGCGCGCATCGGCGCCGACGACGCCCGAAACCCTCGGCCACTCAGCCGCGGCGACCAGGAGGACGCCGAGGGCGAGCAGGACGATCCACGGCCAGCTCACGGCCCTCATTCTAGAGGCTCGTGCGAGGCTGTGGGGCCTCAGGCCGGGCGGACGAGCGCCGCCCGCGCGGCCTCCACACGGGCGCGCGCGGCGCACCCTTCGAGGTGGTCGTCGACGAGCCCCATCGCCTGCATGAACGCGTAGACGGTGGTCGGCCCCACGAAGCTCCAGCCGCGCCGCTTGAGCTCCTTCGCGAGCGCGCGCGACTCGTCCGTCTGTGAGAGACCCTCGAGCGCCGTGCGCGTGAGCCGCCTCGGCCTCGCCGAGGGCGGCGGCTCGAACTGCCAGAGGAACGCGGCGAGCGAGCCGGCCTCGTCGACGAGCTCGAGGGCACGGCGCGCGTTGTTGACCGCGGACTCGATCTTCCCGCGGTGGCGCACGATCGACGCGTCTCCGAGCAGGCGTGCGACGTCGCGCTCGCCGAAGCGCGCGACCCGGTGGAAGTCGAAGCCCGCGAACGCCCGTCTGAACGCCTCGCGCTTGCGCAGGATCGTCAGCCAGGAGAGACCCGACTGGAAGCCCTCGAGTATCAGCTTCTCGAAGAGCCGCACGTCCTCGGTGACGGGCATCCCCCACTCGTCGTCGTGATAGCTGCGATACGCAGGGTCGCTGCCCCCGCCCCACCAGCAGCGCGCGACGGCGTCGTCCCCGAGGACGACGCCCGCGACCTCAGCCGGCAACCACGACCTCCATGGTCAAGTCGGCGAGCGGCACCCCGCCGGCTGCCGTCACCAGCCACGTGTCCTGCATGTAGAGGCAGTCCTCGCCGCTCGCCGCGATCGCGTGCGGGTGCATGGAGAGCACCATGTTCTCCGCGAGCTCGGTCTCGACCCCCTCGCCGATCTTCGGGAACTCGATCATCGTCATGCCGATCGAGTGGCCCGTCACGTGCCCGAGGTGGTAGCCGCGGTCGTGGAAGCCCTTCGAGACCGCGGTGTGCACGTCGTGGCAGCTCGCGCCGGCGCGCATCGCGGTCTTCGCCGCCTCGTAGTACTCGCCGTAGGCCTCGGCCATCGCGGCCGTGTCGGAGGAGAGCGCCGCTCCGGGCGCGGCCAACGCGCGCGAGACCTCGACCCAGTGCATGCCGGGCCCCGCGATCTCGAGGGAGGGGAGGACGAAGTCGCCGAGGATCTCCTCCTTTCGCGCGATCTTGAACTCCGGGAACGCGACGCCTGAGCGGCCGGGCGCCGTCAGCACCATGTTCATCGTGAGCCTGCCGCACCCCTCGGCGACGAAGTACTCCTCCGCCGCGGCCATCACGTCGGCCGCCGAGCGCCCGGGCGCGTACGCCTCGGCGAAGAGCTCGAAGCCGCGGCGGTTGATCCGCACCGAGTCCTTTACGCTTTCCAGCTCGGCCTCGCTCTTCACCGCGCGCGCGAGGTCGAACTCGACGTCGAAGGGCAGGATCTCGAACCCCTCGAGCTCGCGGTAGTCGCGCACCGTCATCACGTAGTCGAGCCCGTACACGCCGATCCGGCGCCAACCGTGGTCCTTCGCGTGGTCGGCGATCGCCCGGCCGGGATGCGGGTCGAAGCGCTGCTCGACCTGCGCCATGCCGTGCTCGCCGACGTAGCGCGCCTCCGCGGGGAACACGACGAAAGCGTCGCCCTCGGCGGGGACGACGACGTACGCGTAGCGATGGACGATCTGGAAGCCCGAGAGGTAGGTCACCGCCCCCTCGAACCCCGAGTACTCGCTGCCCGAGACGACGAGGCCGTCGAGCGTGTGCTCCGCCATCGCGGCGCGGACGTTCGCGAGCCGCCGGTCGAGCTCGCTGGAGATGTCTACGGCTGTTGCCATGAGGCCTCAACTCCCTTGATCAGTGCGACGACGGCGTCGTGGAGCGGGGTCGGCACGCCCAGCTCGCGGCCGAAGCGGGCGATCCCGCCGTTCAGGTAGTCGATCTCGGTCGGCCGCCGAGCCTCGACGTCCTGCAGCATCGAGGCCTTGTGGCCGTAGGCGACGTCGGGCCGGGCGGCGTGGTCGATCAGCTCCTCGGGGTCGGCGTCGAGCACGATTCCCTGGGCGGTCGCGACGGCCTTTCCCTCGTCGACGAGCCCGGAGACGAGCGCCCGCAGGTCCGCCCGCTCGCACAGCCGGCCATGGGTCAGGCCGGTGAGCGCGCCGATCGGGTTCGTGGCCGCGTTGAAGATCACCTTCCGCCATTGCGGCGGGCGCGCGTCGGGGACGGCCTTGGCGGGCATCCCCGCCCGGGTGCACGCGTCCGCGAGCGGCTCGATCGCAGCGAGCTCGACGCGGCTCGGCTCGAACGGCCCGAAGGTCGTGTCGCCCTTCACGTCCCACTGGACGACGCCCGGCTCGAGCAGCTTGCCCGCGGGGAAGGTCGTCCCCCGGATCACGCGCTGCACGTGCTCGGCGAGGGTCTCCTCGTT
>DATBET010000157.1:0-4220 GCA_036558885.1 Gaiella sp. | reverse complement strand
GCCCGAGCGCGACGACGGCCGGCTCGAGCTCGTCCACGCCGAGCTTGATGAAGAGGAACGACGAGCCCCAGATGGCGGAGAGGACGAGCAGCAGGGCGACCGTGCGGCGGGACACGTCACGACGCTAGTCGCGCGCGCCGCCCGCGGGCGTCAGCACGGCCGGGGCGACCGACCCGACGTCTAGAATGGCCTCCTGAGCTCCGTCGCGGAACACGCGCTCCATCGCCGGCTCGGCCTCACGGACGGGGAGCTCACTCGCATCGTCACGCTGCTCGACCGCGAGCCGAACGACTTCGAGCTCCAGGTCTTCTCCCTCCTCTGGTCGGAGCACTGCGGCTACAAGCACTCGGCGCTCCTCCTCCGCCGCCTCCCGAGCGACGGGCCTCGCGTGCTCCAGGGCCCGGGCGAGAACGCGGGGGTGGTCGACCTCGGCGACGGCCTCGCGGTCGCGTTCAAGGTCGAGAGCCACAACCATCCCTCGGCGGTCGAGCCGTTCCAGGGCGCGGCTACCGGCGTGGGCGGGATCCTGCGCGACATCTCGGCGATGGGGGCGCGGCCGGTCGCGCTGCTCGACGGCCTCCGCTTCGGGGCTCCCGACGACCGCTTCTCCCGCGCGGTCGGCGGCATCGGGAACTACGGGAACTGCGTCGGCGTGCCGACCGTCGGCGGCGAGGCGGTGTTCGACGACGCGTACGCCGCGAACTGCCTCGTCAACGCGATGTGCGTGGGCCTCCTGCCCGCGGAGCGGGTGACGCGGGCCGCGGCGACCGTGCCGGGTGCGCTCGTCGTCCTCTACGGGGCGACGACGGGGCGGGACGGCATCGGCGGCGCGTCCGTGCTCGCGAGCGCCGAGCTCGGGGAGGCCGACGCCGACAAGCGGCCGACCGTCCAGGTCGGCGACCCGTTCACCGGCAAGCGCCTGATCGAGGTCTCGGCCGAGCTCGTCGAGCGAGGGCTCGTGCTCTCGCTCCAGGACTGCGGCGCGGCCGGTCTCGCCTCGTCGCTGTCGGAGATGGCGGCCGACTACGGGATCGACGTGCACCTCGACCGCGTGCCCCTGCGAGAGGAGGGCATGGAGCCCTGGGAGGTGATGATCTCCGAGTCGCAGGAGCGCATGGTCGCGATCGTCGACCCCGGGCGGCTCGCGGAGGCCGAGTCCGTGATCGACCGCTGGGAGCTCCATCGCGAGGTCGTCGGCGAGGTGACCGAGACGGGGCTCCTGCGCGCCCTCTGGCATGGCGAGGAGGTGGGCTCCGTCCCCGCGCGCCTCCTCACGGAGGAGTGCCCGCGCTACGCGGTCGAGCAGGCCGCGCGCATCCCGCCCGCCGAGCCGTCGACGGAGCCGCCGCCCGCGCGCGAGGCGCTCCTCGAGCTGCTCGGCTCGACGGCCCTGCGTGACCGGACGTTCGTCACGCGCCGCTACGACCAGCTGGTCCAGTCGCGCACGGTGCGGCGGCCTGGGCTCGACGCGGCCGTTCTCCGCCTGCGCCCCTCCTGGCGGGGGCTCGCGCTGACGCTCGACGGGCAGGGGCGGCTGGGGCTGCTCGACCCGAGGGTCGCGGGCCAGCTCGCGGTGCTCGAGGCCGCGCGCAACGTCGCCTGCACCGGCGCGGAGCCGCTCGGCGTGACCGACTGCCTCAACCTCGGCAACCCCGAGAAGCCGGAGATCGGCTGGGAGCTCGCCGAGGCGATCGAGGGAATCGCGCTCGCCTGCGAGGCGCTCGAGCTGCCGGTCGTCTCGGGCAACGTCTCGCTCTACAACGACACGGACGGCCGCTCGATCCCGCCGACCCCCGTGGTCGGCTGCGTCGGCCTCGTCGACGACGTGCGCCGCGTGCCGCGCGGCTGGACGGAGGGCGACGCGATCGTCGTCGCGCGCTCACGCTCGCCGCTGACGTTCGCGGGCTCGGAGGCGCAGGCCCGCTGGGGGTCGCTCGGCGGCTCCCCGTTGCTCGACCTCGAGTCGGAGGCGGCGCTCGTCGGGTGGGCGACGCGGGTCGCGGCGCAGGCGACGCTCGTGCACGACGTCTCCGAGGGCGGCCTCGCGGTGGCGCTCGCGGAGGCCGCGCTCTGGAGCGGCGTCGGGGCGGTGGTGACGCTGGACGACGACCCGCTGACGCTGTTCGGCGAGGTCGGCGGGCAGGTCGTGGCCGCGCTGCCCGCCGGGCAGGTCGAGCCGGACGCGACCGGCGCGGACGTCGAGGTGCGGCTGATCGGGACGGTCGGGGGCGACGAGCTCTTCGGTGTGCCGCTCGCCCAGCTCCGGCGGAACTTCGAGGAGGGCGCCTGATGTGCGGCGTGTTCGGCGTCCGCTCGGCCGAGCGGGAGGTCGCCCGTCTGACGTACTTCGGGCTCTTCGCGCTCCAGCACCGCGGGCAGGAGTCCGCGGGCATCGCGGTCTCGGAGGGCGGGCGCGTGACCGCGCTGCGCGACATGGGTCTCGTCCCGCAGGTGTTCGACGAGGAGAAGCTGGCTGCGTTGCCCGGGGAGGTCGCGATCGGCCACACGCGCTACTCGACGACCGGCGGCGCCCGCTGGTCGAACGCCCAGCCGCTCGTCGTGCACGGCGCGGCGCGGACGGTCGCGCTCGCGCACAACGGCAACCTCGTCGACCTCGGCGCACTCCGCGAAGAGCTGCTCGCGGGCGGCGTAACGCTCGCGTCGAGCTCCGACACCGAGGTGATCGGCGCGCTGCTCGCGCGCAGCCCGGGCCCGCTTGCCGGCGCGGTCGCGGAGACCATGAAGCGGCTCGCCGGCGCGTACTCGGTCGTCGCCATCGCCGATGGCGCGCTCGTCGCGTTCCGCGACCCGCACGGAATCCGGCCGCTGACGCTCGGCCGGATCGGGGACGACTGGGTCGTCGCCTCGGAGACGTGCGCGCTCGACCTCGTCGGCGCCGACCTCGTGCGGGACGTCGAGCCGGGCGAGGTCGTGTGGGTCGACGAGGAGGGCTGCCACGCCGCGCAGGCGCTCCCCCGCGGAAGGAGCGCGTCGTGCATCTTCGAGCACGTCTATTTCGCCCGTCCCGACTCTCGCCTCGACGGGACGGGCGTGCACGCCGCACGGGTGCGGATGGGTGAGCGCCTGGCGGAGGAGGCGCCGGTCGACGCCGACATCGTGATGCCGATCCCCGACTCCGGCACGCCCGCCGCGATCGGCTTCGCGAAGCGCTCGGGGATCCCGTACGAGGAGGGGCTGATCAAGAACCGCTACGTCGGCCGCACCTTCATCGAGCCCGACCAGGAGCTCCGGCGGCAGGGGATCAAGCTGAAGTTCAACCCGCTCGCCGAGATCGAGGGCCGGCGGCTCGTGATCGTCGACGACTCGATCGTGCGCGGCAACACGATGCGCGCGCTCGTCGAGATGCTCCGGGGCGCGGGTGCGGGGGAGGTGCACGTGCGGATCTCCTCGCCGCCCGTCGTCTCGCCGTGCTTCTACGGGATCGACATGGCGGACGAGGCCGAGCTCGCCGCCGCGCACCGTTCCGTCGAGGAGATGCGGGAGCACGTCGACGCGACGAGCCTGTCCTACCTGTCACTCGAGGGGATGCAATGGGCGACGAATCTGCCGGAGGAGTCGGTCTGCCGCGCGTGCTTCACGCGCCGCTACCCGACGGCAGTGCCGCCGGGGCGCTCCGCCGCGAAGCACCGTTTCGAGGGCAGCCCCGTCGGGGCGTAGTCGGCAGCCTTGCCGGAGCGGTCGCCTCGCGGCCACCCTCAACGACGTGGTCCCGGCGAGACGAGAAGCGGTGAACGACGTGCTCTCTCTGCGACGCGGCAGCAGCTTCGCGTCCAAGTCCTGCCGACGTAGGTCCGCTTCGAGGAAGATCGGAGCATCGGCAGCCGAGAGGCCCGTGGGACGGCGCTCCACGCATCTCCGGGCGGAATCCAGCCAAGCGGGATGACACCCCGCCGCACGCGTCGATAGGCTCGCCCCGTGCCGTCGCCGGAGCAGACGTACGCCGCCGCGGGCGTCTCGCTCGCGACCGCGAACGTCGTCGTCGAGCGCCTGCGGGACGCGGTCGAGTCGACCGGCGCGACGGGCTTCGGCGCCTTTGCCGGCCTCTACCCGCTCGACGAGCGGCGGCTGCTCGCAGCGTCGATGGACTCGATCGGGACGAAGCCGATCGTCGCCCGCGCACGCGGCGCGCTCCGTGCGTGCGGCGCCGACATGGCGGCGCACTGCGTCAACGACGTGATCACGACCGGCGCCGACCCGCT
>DATBET010000156.1:0-7962 GCA_036558885.1 Gaiella sp. | reverse complement strand
GCGGCGAACGGCACGTCCCAGGCGTCGATCTGGTGCAGCGCCTCCACGGACGGTCGATACTAGGTGTCACGTGACCGAGCGCAGGCTCATCAGCGGCCACTCGCCGTACGAGGGCGTCGCGGGCTTCTCGCGGGCAGTGGTGGCGGGAGGTCGCGTGCACGTCGCCGGCACGGCGCCGATTCCCCCCGACGGCTCGCCGCCGCCCGACGATGCGTACGAGCAGGCGGCGCTGTGCCTGCGGATCATCGGCGAGGCGCTCGGCCGTGCGGGGGCCGGGCTCGAGCACGTCGTGCGGACGAACGTCTACGTGACGGACCCCGCGCACTGGGACGAGGTCGCGCGCGCCCACGGCGAGGCGTTCCGCGAGACGCGGCCCGCGGCGACGTGCGTGGTCGCACGGCTCCTCGACGACGCCTGGAAGGTCGAGATCGAGGCCGAGGCGCTCCTGCCGTGAAGCAGGTCGTTCCCCCCTCGATCACCGGGCTCGAGGGCGCCCCCGCCGCGAGCGTCGTCGAGCACCGCTTCGGCTCCGGCGACCCGTACACGCTGGGGGTCGAGGAGGAGTACATGCTGCTCGACCCACAGAGCCTCGACCTCGTCCAGCACATCGAGACCGTCCTCGATGCGGTCGAGGGCGACGAGCTCGGCGAGCGCGTCAACGCCGAGCTCATGCAGTCCGTCCTCGAGATCGCGACGCCGGTGTGCGCGACCGCCGGCGACGTGATGCGCGAGCTGTCCACGCTCCGGGGCTACGTGCGGGACGTCGGACGCGAGCACGGCCTGCGGGTCGGCTCCGCCGGCACCCACCCGTTCAGCCTCTTCGAGCGCCAGCGGATCACCGCGAAGGACCGCTACCACGCGCTGATCGACCAGCTCCAGTACGTCGCCCGGCGGGAGCTGATCTTCGGGATGCACGTCCATGTCGCGGTCGACGACCCGGACAAGGCGATCCAGGTCGTGAACGGGCTCCTCCCTCACATCGCCCCGCTCCTCGCGCTCTCGGCGAGCTCGCCCTTCTGGCGCGGCGAGCCGACGGGCCTCGCCTCGAGCAGGCAGATCGTCTTCTCGGCGTTCCCACGCTCGGGCCCGCCTCCCCGCTTCGGCGACTACGCCGACTACGCCGCGGTCGTCGGCCAGCTCGAGCGCACCGGCTGCATCGCCGACTACACGCACATCTGGTGGGACATCCGCCCGCACCCCAAGTGGGGCACGATCGAGGTGCGGATCTGCGACGCGGTCACGCGCATCGAGGACGCGGTCGCGATCGCGGCCTACTGCCAGGCGGTGGTCAAGCTCCTCTCCGAGCGCTACGACGCGGGTGAGGAGATCCCGAGCCACCACCGGATCCTGACGAGCGAGAACAAGTGGCTCGCGGCGCGGTACGGGCTCGACGCGCCGGTGATGGACCTCGCCACCGGGCGTCGCATCCGGATCCCGCTCGCGAAGCTCGTCCGCCGGACGCTGCGCGAGCTCGAGCCGCACGCGCGCGACCTCGGCGCCGAGCGCGAGCTCGAGGGCATCGAGGCGATCCTCGGCCGCGGCAACTCGGCGGAGGCGCAGCTGCGCGTCTTCAACGCGAACCGCGACATCGTGGAGGTCGTGCGGGCGATCGCGGACGCAACGGAGGCGCTGCCCGCGGACGCCGCCGCGCCCGCGGGCTAGGACCTGTTCTACGTCTCGACCGAGAACGTCCTCGTGTCGATTCGGGCGAGGACGCGTCCGCCGGGGTCGGTGAGGGTCAAGGCCCCCGGCTTCACGGACATCTGCACGTGGTCGAGGATCGCCTGCGCGTCGCCCGTCCACGGCAGGTCGATGCAGCGCGCCGTGCGCGTGCGCGTGTCGAGCGCGTGGACGAACGCGTGCGACTCGACGCCGTTGTAGAGCGTGTAGGCCCACGTCCGGTCGGGACTCCAGGCACGGCTCACCGCGATCCCGCTCATCCGCTCGTCGGGCTCGGTCTTGTCGACGATCGCGCCGGGCTCGAGGCGCCCCGTGCGCATGCTCACGGAGCGGACGACGTAATGGACCCCGCCGTCGACGCCCTGCGGGAACTGGAGCACGAACAGCCGCTGCCCGTTCGGGGACAGGGCGTCGAATGCGAACGCACCGCGCAGCCGGATCGTCCGGAGCGGGCGCAGCGTCTTCGTGTCGAGCACGACGAACCTCGTCTGACGCTGGTCGTCGTAGATCGAGGACGCGAGCACGAGCCTGCGGCCCTGGGCCCAGGTCCCCTCGGCGATGCCCTCGAACGTGACCGCGGGCACGCCGAGCTTCCCGGGGATGACGCGCTTGCGGATCGTCGCGCCGTCGCGGTCGCGAACGAGCCAGAGGCGTGTGCTCGAGGCGCTCGGACCGGCGATCGCGACGAGGTGCGCTCCGCCGGCGACCGGGATCCCCGGCTCCCCGACGAGGATGGGCGGCGCCGGGCCGGCGGCAGCGGCGGCCAGCGCAGCGACGCCGGCCGCGGTCGCCCCGACGAGGGCGGCGACGGCGAGGAAACGGATTCTCATGGGACCTCCTCGTTCGACACCCGTCCTACACCTCTGCGGACGGCACGGTTCCACGCTGGGCCTCTACCGGGGCTCGGCCGCCAGGCGGAGGCCGAGGACGCCGAGCACGAGGCCGGTGACCGCGTCGAGCGCGCGCCGGACGGCCGGGCGGCGGAGCACGCGTGAGGCGCGGTCGACGGCGACCGCGTAGGCGCTCAACCAGACGAGGGTCATCGCGCAGAACAGCACGCCGAGGCCGAGCATCGGCGCAAACGACCCGCCGCCGCCGACGGCGGCGAACTGCGGGAGGAGGGTCGTGAAGAACACGGCCATCTTCGGGTTGCCGAGGTTCGAGAGCACGCCCTGACGGAACGCAGCGCCGCGGCCGCGCTCACCCGCGCGGCGGACGTGCGGCGCCTCCTCGCGACCCAGGGCTCGCGCGAGGGCCTGCCCGCCGAGATACACGAGATAGGCCGCGCCGAGGAGCTGGAGCACGCGGAACACGGGCTCGGAGGCGACGACGATCGCGGCCAGCCCCGCGCTCGTCGCAAGCGCCCAGACCAACTGACCGGTCGACACGCCGAGCGCCGTGGCGAGGCCACCCCGCCGTCCTCCCGAGAGGGAGTTCCTGACGGTCAGCGCCGTGTCCTGGCCGGGTGTCGCGATCACGACCGCGGCGACAGCGACGAACGCGGCGAGCCCGCTCACGAGGCGCACGTTTGTAGATTCCGGCCGGTGCCCACCGGGACGGAGTCTGCACGGCCGGCCTCGCGCCGTGTGGGATTCGTCGCGGTCGCGGTGGCCGTGTACGCAGCATGCGCGCTCTGGGCGACGTGGCCGGCGATCCGGCACGTCGACGGCCACTACCTCGCGCGGCCCGCCGCCGGGTACGGCCAGGCCGCGGCGGGCGACCATCTGCAGCTCGGCTGGAGCTTCTGGCTCGTCGGGCACCAGCTCGCGCGCGGCGCGTCGCCGCTGGCCGACCCGTACTCCTTCCGTCCCGAGGCGGAGGCGCCGCCGAGCCTCCAGGGCTGGCTCTTCGGGCTGCCGTACTGGCCGCTCGGGGCCACGTTCGGGGACGCCTGGGCGTACGACCTCGTGGTGCTGCTCACGTTTCTGCCCGCGGGAGGGCTCGCCTGCTGGTGGCTCCGGGCGCTCGACGTCTCGCGAGCCGCAGCGCTCGTCGGCGGCGCGGTCTTCTGCCTGATGCCGTACCGGGTCGGGCAGTCGGCCGGGCACCTGCTCGGGTTGATCGCGTTCCTGCTGCCGGCCGTGTTGCTGGCGCTGGAACGACGTCGCTTCGTCGTCGCGGCGATAGCGCTCGCCGCGATCCCGCTCTCCGGCCAGCTCCACCTGGCGCTCGGCGCGATCCCGCTCGCCCTCGGCTACGCGTGGGCCCGCGTTCCGCGGCCCGCCTGGTGGAAGGCGGGCGCCGCCGCCGGCGCGGCGATCGTCGGCGGCCTCGTCGTGGAGCGCTGGGCGGTGTCTGGCTCGATCGGCACCGGGCGCTCGTTCGCGCAGGTCGAGCGCTACTCCGCCGAGCTCTCCGACTTCGTCACTCGCGCGGTCGGGAGCGGCAGCGAGGAGCTCGTCTTCGCCGGCTGGCTGACGCCGCTCCTCGCCCTCGCCGGGCTCGTCGCGATCCGCCGGCAACGTGGCCTTGCCGTCGTCCTCGGCCTCGCCACGGTCGTTCCGTGCCTGCTCGCGCTCGGCGCGAACTTCCCAGGCTACGAGACCGTGTGGCGCGTCGTCCCGGGCCTCGACGCGACGCGGGTCCCCGAGCGCCTCATGCCGATCGCGTGCCTCGCGCTCGCTGCCCTGGCCGCGCTCGGCGTCGACTTTGCAACACACTGTTACAGGGGCCTCTCGTCGGCCGCCGCCTGGGGGCTGGCGGGGGTCGCGCTCGTCGTGCTCGCGCTCGACCTGCGGGTGCCCGTGTTCGGCGCCGTGGCCGCGGACGAGCCGAATGCGGCGTACGCGGCGATCCGCGGGGAGGGGCGGCTGCTCGAGCTGCCGGTGTTCCGTCCCGACCTGCATTACGGGAGCGCCTACCTCGGATACGCCAGACAAAGCCCGCGCGAGCGACCACAGGGCTACTCGACGCTCGCGCCGCCGGCGGCCGAAAGGCTCGCACGAGAGCTCCGTGGCCTCTCGTGCGGCCGAGGCGAGGTGCCGGCCCGCCTGGGCATCCGGTTCGTCGCCGTGCACCGCGGTCTCTACGCGCAGAGCGGCTTCTTCGCGCCCGACTGCGCCGACCGGGCCGAGGCGATGCTCCGCGCGGACGGCTGGCGCCTCCTCGCCCGCGACGGGCCGATCGCGAGCTACACCCGCTAGGGCTCAGACGTGCGCGCGGCCGCCGCCGGCAGCGAGCGCACGGGCGACGACCGCGAGATCGGCACGCCACAGGTCCTCGGGAACCGGCGGCAGGATGTCGTCCCAGATCGCCGCGAAGCTCATCCGCAGCTGCGGCATGCGCGCCGGCCGTCCCATGAACCAGAGATGGAGGTGCTCGCTCCCGTCGCCCCAGCGGCCGACGTGGACGCGCTCGATCTCGCCCACGGCGCGGACGGCACGCTCGACGCGGACGACGAGCGGCCCCAGCTCCACCTGTCGCTCCGGGCCCAGCCCGTCGAGGTCGCAGTGCTCGCGCGGGTAGAGGATGACGACGACCGGCAGGCCGCTCGGCCCGGACAGCGGAGCGACGAGCCAGTGCTCGTCGCTCCAGATCGCGTCGTCGTCCCCCGTCGCGCAGCGCGAGCAGTCCACACCGCCCTCGCCCTGACGAGGAGGGTCGTCTGCAGGAGCGCGAAGCGGCCGCACGCGCAGCCGGCCCTCGAACGGGAAGGTCTCCCACTCCTCGACCGGCGGCATCCGCAGGCGTCCGTCGGAGTCCGCCGCGGCGAGCGCCCGGCGGTAGAGCTCCTCGGCGGGCTCGGCCACGGCTCATCCTCGCACGACCGAACCGTCGGGGCCCGCGTGACGAACGAGCGGAGAACCCGACGGAAGGAGATCCCCATGCGTCGCACGGCGCTTCTCACGCTCGCGGCCGCCGCCCTCAGCGCGCTGGTGGTCGGCGCGATCACCGCGACAGCCGGAAACGACGGCCGCTCGATGCCCCAGATGCCGCGGATGCACCACACGATGCACACGTCGAAAGCGGCCACGCTGACGGCCTCCGACCTCCGCAACACGCTGAACCAGCTCCTCGGCGAGCACGCGGTGCTCGCGATGAACGCCACGAACCTCGGAGTCACGGGCTCGAAGGCGTTCCCGGCTGCCGCGAAGACTCTCGACGAGAACTCCGTCGCGCTCTCGCAGGCGATCGGCTCGCTGTACGGCGCGAAGGCCGGCAAGACGTTCCTCGACGGCCCGTTCATGTGGCGCGCGCACGTGAAGTTCTTCGTCGACTACACGGTCGCGACCGCGAAGCGGGACGAGGCGGCCAAGGCGCAGGCCGTCGCGAACCTGAAGACCTACACGGTCAGGTTCGGGGACTTCCTCGCCGGGGCCACCGGCCTGCCGAAGCTCGCCGTCCGCAACGACCTCCTCGGCCACGTCCTCGAGCTCAAGACGCAGCTCGACGACTACGCGGCGCATCGCTACGCGAAGGCGGCCGACGACTACCGCCACGCCTACGCGCACATGTTCATGACCGGGGACCTCCTCGCAGGCGCGATCGCGCAGCAGAAGAATTTGAAGTAGACCCGCCTACGGTGTGGGAGCCCCGGCCGGGGCTTCCACACCGAGGGGGACGAGCTCGAAGCGGTCGACGTCGACGAGGCCGCGGTCGGTGAGCTTCAGCGAGGGGATCACCGACAGCGCGAGGAACGCAAGGGTCAGGAAAGGGGTCGCCCCCGTCCAGCCGAGCCCGTGCGCGGCCTCGTTGCAGGCACGGCTCTGCGCGACGACGACGTCGAGCGGCTGGTCGGAGAGAAGCCCCGCGACCGGGAGCGGGCACTCCGCGAGCACCCGGCCCTCCTCGACCGCCACGATCCCCCCGCCGAGCTCGGCGAGGCGCGCGATCGCGACCACCATGTCCTCGTCGCTCGCGCCGACGACGACGAGGTTGTGGGCGTCGTGCGCGACGGTCGACGCGAGCGCCCCTCCGTGCAGGCCCGAGCCCGAGACGACCCCGAGCCCGATCCTGCCCGTCCCGAGGTGCCGCTCGACGACCGCGAGCTTCACGAGGTCGCGCTCGGGGTCGGAGACGATGCGCCCGTCGACGACGAGCGGCTCGCGAACGAGCGACTCCGTCACGACCTGGTCCTCGACGAGCCCGATCGCGCGCACCGCGCCGTCGCCGGCCGGGATCGTGAGGTCCTCGACGCCGACGGGCTCGATGCGGACCGTCTGGCGGACCCACTCCGGCACCTCCGCACGGCCGATCTCGTCGATCGGCCTGCCGCGCTTGAGCACGAGGTCGGGAACGAACCGCTCGAGGTCCGGGAAGAGGAGCAGGTCGGCGACGTACCCCGGTGCGACCGCGCCGTGGTTCCGGAGGCCGTGCCACTGCGCCGGGTGGAGGCTCGCCATCAGCAGCGCATCGGCGGGATCGATCCCCGCCGCGACGGCGTCGCGCACCATGCCGTTCACGTGCCCGTTGTCCGCGATGTCGTCCGGGTCGCGGTCGTCGGTGCAGAACGCGATGCGCCACGGCCCGTACTCCTCGACGAGCGGCAGCAGCGCGTGGAGGTTCCTCGCCATCGAGGCCTCGCGGATCAGAAGCCACATGCCGGCCCGCAGGCGCTCCCGCCCCTCCTCGACCGTGAGCGCCTCGTGGTCCGAGCGGATGCCCGCGGCGGCGTACGCCTGGAGAGAGTGGCCGAGCACCCCTGGCGCGTGACCGTCGACGTGCTGCGCGCCCTCGAGCTCCAGCTTCGCGAGCTCGCCGGGGTCGGCGTGGATGACGCCGGGGAAGTTCATCATCTCGGCGAGGCCGAGCACCCTTCGGCGCCGCATCAGCGCCTCGAGGTCGCCGAGCGCCAGCGGCCGCCGGGGTGACTCGAAGACCGACGCGGGGACGCACGAGGGCGCCATGAAGAACACCTCGAGCTGGAGGTCGGCCGAGGCGTCGTGGAGCCAGTGGACGCCGTCCGAGCCGAGGACGTTCGCGATCTCGTGCGGGTCGGCGACGACGGCGGTCGTCCCGAGCGGGAGCACGAGGCGCGCGAGCTCGTCGACGAGGAGCTTTACGGACTCGAGGTGCATGTGCGCGTCGATCAGCCCGGGGACGACGAACCGCCCCGCGGCGTCGATCGTCTCGGCGCCCGAGTAGGAGCCGACGCCTGCGATCGTCCCGTCGACGACGGCGACGTCCGCCTCGAGCCATTCCCGCGTGAACACCGAGAGCACGCGCCCGCCGCGCACCACGAGGTCGGCCGGCTCGTCCCCGCGCGCGACGGCGAGGCGGCGTTGGAGGGGCTCCATCGCACGGACGATAACGGCTGCCCTCCCGCGTCCGAGGACGCCGGCG
>DATBET010000155.1:0-13417 GCA_036558885.1 Gaiella sp. | reverse complement strand
AATCTCCCGTTCGATCGAGGGGTGGCCGATCCAGTGGTAGAGGGCACGGCGCTTGAGGGCGTCGTGGAGCTCGCGGGTCCGGTTCGAGGTGAGGATCACCGGCGGCCGACGCCGCGCGCGGATCGTGCCGAGCTCGGGGATGGTGATCTGGAAGTCGGAGAGCACCTCGAGCAGGAACGCCTCGAACTCCTCGTCGGCGCGGTCGATCTCGTCGATCAGGAGCACCACCGGCTCGTCCGTGTCGATCGCCTCGAGGAGCGGCCGGCGGATCAGGTACTCGGGTCCGAACAGCTCGCTCTCCGTGACCGTCCCCTCCTGCGCCGCGCGGATGTGCAGCAGCTGGCGCGGGTAGTTCCACTCGTAGACGGCGTGCGCGACGTCGAGGCCCTCGTAGCACTGGAGCCGGATCAGTCGCGCGCCGAGCGCGGTCGCGAGCGCCTTGGCGGCCTCGGTCTTCCCGACGCCCGCGTCGCCCTCCAGCAGCACCGGCTTCTCGAGCGCCAGCGAGAGATAGAGCGCGGTCGCGAGCCCGCGATCGGGCAGGTAGTCGGCTTCGCGGAGCGCCGCCTCGAGCTCGTCGATCGACCCGTGTGCCACGGCCGCAGCGTACCGGCGTGAGACCCCGTCGCCGGCGCCGCCGAGCTACGCCGCGTCGCGGTCGAGGAGGTCGGATGCAAGGTCCGCCGAGCGCGCGAGGGAGCCGTTCTGGTGGAGCTCGTCGATCGCGTGCGACGGGTCGATCAGCTCCTCGACGCAGATCTCGAGCACCCGCATCACGACGAAGGTGAGCGGGTCGAGCTCGATCCCCGTCCGGCGCAGCGCGGCACCGACCTCCGCCGCCTCGCGTGCGAGCGCGTGCTCCATCGAGGCCAGCGCGAACGCGACCTGCAGCTCTCGCTCCTGTCGCGCGCGAACGTCGTCCGCCCACGGCGACCCGGTTTCCTCCGACCCCGTCACGATCTCTCCCTCACTGAGACGACGGATCGGCCCGAACGTCTGCGCGGGCGCTCGCCGGGCCGTGGGTGGGGCTACCGTGAGGCTCGTGGCACCTCTCGTCGCGACGGCCCCCGGCGACCTCTGGCGTGCGTGGTCGTTCGACCCGCTGGTCCTCGCCGCGGCGGCCATCGCACTCGCCTTCTTCGTCTCCGGCTGGCGGCGGCTCAGGCGCCGGCGCCCGGACCTCGCGCCCGTGTCGCGGCTCGTGCTGTTCGCCGCCGGCGTCTCAATCGTCGTGGTCGGCCTCCTGTCGCCGCTCGACGCGATCGCGGAGGAGTACCTCCAGTCCGCGCACATGCTGCAGCACGTGCTGATCGCCGACCTCGGCGTCGTGCTCGCCCTGCTCGCGGTGCGGGGCCCACTCTCGATGTTCTTCCTTCCGCGCGACCTGCTCGCCCCGCTCGCCCGCGCGCGACCCCTTCGCCGAACGCTCGCGTTCCTGCTCCGGCCGCGGGTCGCGGTGGCGCTGTGGATCGTCGTCCTCGTCGCGTGGCACGTGCCGGCCGCCTACGACGCCGCCCTCCGGCATCCGGTCGTCCATCGCGGCGAGCACCTCTCGTTCGTCGTGGTGGGCGCCCTCGTGTGGACGCTGCTGATCGATCCCGCCCGCCATGGGCGCCTGACGCTCAACGAGCGGCTCGGGCTCGCGGTCGTCCTGTTCTGGATGAGTCAGGTGCTCGCCTATCCGTTCCTCTTCGGCTTCGAGCCGTTCTACGACGTGTACGTCGACCAGCCCGAGCGGCTGTTCGGCCTCTCGCCGCTGACCGACCAGAAGCTCGCGGGCCTCGTGATGATGGTCGAGCAGGCCGCGACGCTCGGCGTCGCGATCGTCGTGCTCCTCTTGCTCGCGCGACGCGCGAGGGCCGCGCGGAGCGTGACGCCGGAGCTCGTCTGATGCCGTCGCCTTGGTCGGTCCGGCTCGAGCCGGTCTTCCTCGTGCTCGCCGCCGCGGCGGCGGTGCTCTACGTCCGCGCCTGGCGGACGGCGCCCGGGGCGCGGTGGCGCCCCTGGTGCTTCGCCGCGGGCCTCCTCCTCGTCGTCGGGGCGCTGAACTCGCCGCTCGGCACGATCGCGGTCGAGTACCTCGTCCTCTTCCACCTCCTCCAGAACGTGATGATCAGCGACTGGGCCCCGCCACTCCTCCTGATCGGGCTCACACCTGCGATGCGCGCCGCGATCGCCGCGAGAGGCGGCTCGCTGTTCGCGACGATCACGCGGCCGGTGATTACGCTTTCAACGTGGCTTGTTGCCTGGTACGTCATCCATCTCGCGGGGGTCTACGACGCCGCCCTCCGGAGCAGTGTGCTGCTGGCGATCGAGCACGCCGTCCTGATCGCGGTCGGGCTGCTCTTCTGGTGGCCGGTGCTCTACGACGTGCCGCGGCCGCTCGCGACGCTCGGACGCATCGGCTACGTGTTCACGGCGTTCGTCCTCTCCGCGTTCCTCGGGCTCGCCCTGACGTTCTCGCCCCCGGTGTACGGCTACTACGAGGAGCTGCCGACGCGCCTGTGGGGCATCACCGCGCGGCAGGACCAGAACCTCGGCGGGATTCTCATGTCGACCGAGCAGGTGGTCGTGTTCTTCGCGGCGATCGCCTGGCTGCTCGGCCGCCTGCTTCGCGAGGAGGCGGAGGCCGAGGAACGCCTGGCCGCCGAGCAGCGTGCGGCCGGCCTCCGGGAGCACTGACGCCGGGCGTGCCTGCCGCGGGGCACGAGGGCGACTAGGACCTCGATGCGACGCGTCATCCGCTGGGTCGACCCGGAGGGCTACGTCTCGGTCGGCGTCGAGCACCCCAACCCGGGACAGTTCAGCGTCCTGACCGGGCTCGAGGACCCGATGCGCCTCCTCCAGGGCGAGACGTTCCCGCTCGGCCCCCTCGTCCTGCCCGTCGACTCCTTCAGCCTGGAGCTGGAGCCCGGGCTCACGCTCCTCCCCCCGCTCGACCCGCCCGAGGTCTGGTGCGCCGACGGCACGTACGACACGACTCCCGCCGACCCGATGTCCGCGAGCAGGTTCCACGACGTGTACGACGCGGTCGCCGAGGACCACCGGCCGAGGCTGCTGTTCAAGGACGCCGCCGGCCGGCGCACGGTGGGGCCGGGAGAGCCGATCGGGATCCGGGGCGACTCGACCTGGAGCGTTCCCGAGGCGGAGATCGCCCTCGTCCTCGGCGTCAAGGGCGCGATCCTCGGGTACACGATCGCGAACGACATCTCCTCGCGGGAGATCGAGAACGCGAGCCCGCTCTACCTGAGCCAGGCGAAGGTGTACGCGGGCGCCTGCGCGATCGGGCCCGCAATCTACTCGCCCCAGCGCGAGCCGCAGGGGTTCCAGATCGTGATGCGCGTCTCGGACGAGGAGGGCGACGTCCTCTACGAGGACACGGCCACGACCGCCCAGATGACGCGGACCTTCCCCGACCTCGTCTCGTGGCTCGTCCGCGACAACCCGGTGCCGCCCGGCACCGTCCTCCTCACGGGTACGGGGCTCGTCCCGCCCGACGATCTCAACCTGCAGCCCGGCCACTGGGTCGAGATCCATGTTCCGGAGATCGGGACGCTCGTGAACCACGTGGTGCTCGCGTCCGACCTCGGGTAGCTAGTTTCCGCGATTGTGAGCACCACCCGACTCGTCGACCTCGCGGCCCTGCCGGGGGCGCGGGAGGCGGACGAGCGCGCCGCGGAGCTCGCGCTCCGGCTGCCCGTCGAGCTCGCGCCGCTCGCCCGCATCGCGCTCGACTACCGCTGGGCCTGGGACCCCGACGGCGGCGAGCTGTTCCGCTCGCTCGACCCGCACGCGTGGGAGATGAACGTCCGAAACCCGGTCCGCCAGCTCTCCGACATCGCGCCGCACACGGCGTCGCTCGCGGTCGCCGACCCGACGACCCGCGACCGGATCGCCCGCCTGGCCCAGGCGCTCGAGGAGGACCGCGCGCGCCCGGAGGCCCGGATCGAGGGTCTCGACGGCCCGGTCGTGTTCGTCTGCGCGGAGTTCGGGATCCACCGCTCGCTGCCCATCTACTCGGGCGGCCTCGGCGTGCTCGCAGGGGACATCCTCAAGGCTGCAAGCGACCGGGCGCTGCCGATGATCGGCGTCGGCCTCCTCTACCGGAAGGGCTACTTCCAGCAACGCGTCGACCGGGCCGGCCTCCAGCACGAGTACTGGCTCCAGTCGCTGCCCGAGCGCCTGCCCACGGTGCAGGTGCTCGGCGAGGACGGGGGGCCGCTGCGGCTCACCTTCCCGCTCTTCGGCCGTGAGATCGCCTTCCACGTGTGGAGGGTCGAGGTCGGCCGCGTGCCGCTCTACCTGCTCGACACCGAGCTCGACGAGAACGACCCCGTCGACCGCTGGATCACCGCCCGGCTCTACGAGGGCAACCCCCTGACCCGCCTCGGGCAGTACGGCCTGCTCGGGATCGGCTCGGTGCGCATGCTTCGTGCGCTCGGCGTCGAGCCAGGCGTGCTGCACTTCAACGAGGGCCACCCCGCGCTCGCGGCGCTCGAGCTCGCGGCCGAGGGCGTCGCCGCGGGCGAGCCGCTCGACGACGCGCTCGCCGCCGCCCGCGAGCGCTGCGTGTTCACGACGCACACGCCGGTCGCGGCGGGCAACGAGGCATACGAGCCCGGCTCGTTCCTCGAGGCGTTCGCCGACCTCCCCGC
Source organism: Gaiella sp. (assembly GCA_036558885.1). Taxonomy (GTDB): domain Bacteria; phylum Actinomycetota; class Thermoleophilia; order Gaiellales; family Gaiellaceae; genus Gaiella. Next base: position 8,762 of record DATBET010000155.1, on the reverse strand, counting down.
TCGGCTCGAGATGGACGAGTCGCGATTCCTCGACCTCTGCCGGGCGCGGCCCGGCACCGACGAATGGCCGGGGATGACGCCCCTCGCGCTCCGCCTGACGCGCCGCGCCAACGCGGTCAGCCTCCGTCACGAAGAGGTCGCGCGCGAGATGTGGCGACCGCTCTACGGCGACGCGCCAGCCGACGAGGTGCCGATCACCCACGTGACCAACGGGATCCACGTGCCGACCTTCCTCGCGGCGCCGATCAGGGCCCTGCTCGACCGCCACCTCGGAGACGACTGGCTCGCGCGCGCCTCGGACCCCGAGACGTGGGCGCCCATCGACGGGATCCCGAACGAGGAGCTCTGGGCCGCGCGCAACGACGCGCGCAGGCAGCTCGTCGACTACGTGAAGGCCAAGAGCATCCAGGACCGCCTGCTCCGCGGCGAGGACCCCGCGAGCGTCAAGGCCGTCGCGGAGACCTTCCGCGAGGACACCCTGACTCTCGGCTTCGCACGCCGGATCGCGACCTACAAGCGCCTCTTCCTCCTCACGTACGACCCCGAGCGCGTGCGGCGGATCTTCGCCGACGGCCCGCCGGTGCAGATGGTCGTGGCGGGGAAGGCGCACCCGCTCGACGACAACGCGAAGCAAATGCTCGTCGACGTCTTCGGCCTCTCCCAGGCGGTCGGGATCACCTCGCGGGTCGCGTTCCTCGAGAACTACGACCTCTCCGTCGCGGCGCCGATCGTCGGCGGCTGCGACGTGTGGCTCAACGTCCCCAGGCCGCCGCTCGAGGCGAGCGGGACGAGCGGCATGAAATCGGCCGCGAACGGCGGGCTCAACCTCAGCGTGCTCGACGGCTGGTGGTACGAGGGCTACGAGGCGGACGAGGCGGGGGCGAACGGTTGGGAGATCGACGGCTCCGGAGAGGGTGACGACGAGGCCGCGCAGGACGCGAGCCACGCGCACGCGCTCTACGACCTGCTCGAGCAGCGGGTGATCCCGCTCTTCTACGACCGCGGGGAGGACGGCATCCCCCACGGCTGGCTCGCGATGGTGAAGCGCTCGCTCCGCACGAACGGGCCGCGCTTCTCCGCCGCCCGCATGGTCGAGGAGTACGCCTCCCGAATCTATGCCGTCTCTCCGCCAGACGGCATCCCGCAGTAGCGGAATCCCGTCGCGGGGGCGCCACGCCTTCGCCGTGGCGCCATCCTGAAGGCGTCGACTTCGTCGCCGCAATGCCTATGCACCGGCGGGCCGCCCACCCGGGCGCGGGAGCAGCGAGGCGAGCGCCGTCAGCAGCGAGAGGAGCGCGACGCAGACCCAGAGCACCGCGTCGAACGAGCCGGTCACGTCGCGAACCCCTCCCAGCACGAACGGCGAGAAGGCCGCGACGGAGTAGCCGATGCCGAGCATCATCGCGACGAGCGCCGCGACTCGCGCGCCGCCCTGCGCGTGGTCGAGCGGGAGCGTCATCACGAGTGAAAACATCCCGCCCTGAGCGGCGCCGGCGATCAACGCCCAGGCGTACGCTCCGCCGGGCAGCAGGATCAGCGCCGCCGTGCCGAGCGCGAAGACGAGCGAGCAGCCGACGAGCCACGGGCGTCGGCCACCGTGGCGGTCGGAGAGCCATGGGATCGCGAACGAGGCCGGGATCGCGGTGAGGCTCAGCGCGGCGACGAGCCCGCCTGCCGTGTCGTCGCTCCAGCCGCGCTCGACGTAGGCGTCCGGGAGCCACGCGATCAGGCCGTAGTAGGAGGACGACATCGAGACGAAGATCGCGGCGAGGAGCCACGCGGTGCGCGAGTGCCACGGGAGGCGCGGGACGAGCGCCTCGGGCCGCACGTGCCCGCCGCCGCCGCGTTCGAGCACGGCCCACCCGATCGCGATCGCGCACGAGGCGACCGAGAGCGCGATCAGCGCGCCGCGCCAGCCTCCCAGCACCGCGGCGAGGGGGACGGCGACGGCTGCCGAGATCGCGGAGCCGATCTGGATCCCGGTCGCGTAGACGCCGGTCCCGCTCGCGGGTCGTTCGGGCACCGTCTCGCGGACGGCGAGCGGGGCCGTGGCGTTGCCGATGCCCATGCCGATGCCGAGCGGCAGCGTCATCAGGACGACGAGCCACGTGCTCGGCACGGCCCCTCGGAGGATCCCGAAGACCCCGATCAGCGTGAGCCCGATGGTCATCGCGAGCCGGGTGCCGAGCCACGCGGAGAGGGACGCGCCGACGGGCGCGAACAGCCCCATGCAGAGCACGGGGATCGTGCCGAGCAGGCCGGCGACCGCGTGCGACGTGTCGAGGTCGTCCTGGATGTCGCCGAGCAACGGGCCGACGCCGACGACCTGCGGGCGCAGCGCGAGCGCCGCGAGGAAGAGACCCGCGAGCGCGCCCGCCGTGGAGCGCCGCCTCAGGACGCGGCGGCCTTCGTCTCGGGGCGCCGCCCGCTCGCGATCCGAGCGAACGCCTCGACGTGCTTGCGCGCGGCGCGTCCGGCGGCGCCGGGCTTGCGCGAGCGGATCGCCTCGAGCAGCGGCACGTGGAGCTCCGCCGCCTCCTGCGGCTCGATGGTCGTCCCGTAGAGCGTGATCGTGATCCTTCCCTCGACGCCGAGCGACTTCCAGCACTGCTCGAGGATCGGGTTGCCCGCGGCCTCGACGACGAGCCGGTGGAAGGCGATGTCGTGGCGGACGAGGGAGTTGACGTCGCCGCGTCTCGCCGCCTCGCGCATCGCCTCGACCTCCGCCTCGAGCGCCGTCACGTCGCCGGCGAGCCGCTTGGTCGCCTCCTTCGCCGCGAGCTCCTCCAGGACGGCGCGCACCGGATACACCTCGACGAGCTCCTCGTTCCCGAATGCCCGCACGCGCGCGCCCTTGAACGGCTCGGACTCGACGAGCCGCAGCTGCTCGAGGTCGCGCAGCGCTTCGCGGACAGGCGCCTGGCTCGTGCCGAGCTCCGCGGCGATCCGCGTCTCGACGAGCCGCTCTCCCGGCCGGAGCTCGCCGCTCGCGATCCGCTGGAGGAGCAGGTCCTTGATCTGCTCGCGCAGCACCGTCCTCGAGATGCCGCTCATCGCCGGTCGGCTGGTCCCGCCGTCACCCCGCCACGACCGGGTTCGTCAGCGAACCGATCCCGTCGATCTCGATCGTGATCTCGTCCCCCGGACGGAGGAGCCGCGGCGGGTCGCGAAAGATCCCAACGCCGGCGGGAGTGCCCGTGAGGATCAGGTCGCCGGCCTCCAGCGTCGCGGTCTGCGATGCGTAGCTGATCACCTCGTCCACGCCGAAGACGAGGTTCGCGGTCGTCGAGTCCTGCACCACGTCGCCGTTGAGGACCGCCCGGATCGGCAGCGCGTGCGGGTCGGGGACGTCCGCCGCGGGGACGAGCGGCCCGACCGGGCAGAAGGTGTCCGGCGACTTGCCGCGCGTCCACTGCCCGTCCCCGAACTGCAGGTCGCGCGCGGAGACGTCGTTCGCGACGACGTAGCCGGCCACCGCCTCCAGGGCGTTCTCCTTCGAGACCCCCTTGACGGTCGAGCCCAGCACGACTCCGAGCTCCGCCTCGTAGTCGCACTTGGTCACGAGCGGCGGGATCACGATCGGGTCGCCCGGTCCGATCAGCGCGGTCGTGAACTTCGCGAAGAGGAGCGGCGCCTGTGGCAGCTCCGCGCCCTGCTCCTCCGCGTGATCCCGGTAGTTGAGCCCGACGCAGACGATCTTGCCGGGGCGGGGAAGCGGGACCGCCATTCGGCGACCCTAACGGACATAGGATCAGCCGCGTGGCCCTTCCGCCCGGCTTCGTCGACGAGCTCGAGGACGCGCTCGGCGGCCGGCACGTGATCACGGAGCCCGAGCAGCTCGCGACCTACGACTGCGACGGCCTCACCGGCTGGCGCGCGCGCCCCGCCTGCGTCGTCCTCCCCGGCTCGGTCGACGAGGTGCAGGCAGTCCTGCGGCTCTGTGCCCGCGAGCGCGTGCCGTTCGTTGCCAGGGGGGCCGGAACCGGCCTCTCGGGCGGCGCGCTGCCCGTCGCCGACGGCATCGTCGTCTCGCTCGCGAGGATGAACCGCATCCTCGAGCTCGACCTGGAGAGCGAGCGCGTCGTCGTGGAGCCGGGTGTCGCGAACCTCGACGTGACGCGTGCGGTCGCGGACGCGGGGTACTTCTACGCGCCCGACCCCTCGAGCCAGCAGGTCTGCACGATCGGCGGCAACGTCGCCGAGAACTCGGGCGGAGCCCACTGCCTGAAGCACGGGTTCACGGCGAACCACGTGACCGGGGCGAAGGTGGTGCTCCCGGACGGGGAGCTCCTCGAGCTGGGCGGGAAGGCGATCGACGCGGACGACGGGCCCGACCTCCTCGGCGTGCTGGTCGGCTCGGAGGGAACCCTCGCGATCGCGGTCGAGCTGACGCTCCGGGTCGTGCGGCAGCCCGAGGTCGTCGTCACCCAGCTCGCGGCGTTCTCGACGGTCGACGCGGCGGGCGACGCCGTCTCCCGCGTCGTCGGCGCGGGGATCCTCCCGGCCGCGATGGAGATCATGGACAGCGTCACGATCGAGGCGGCCGAGGCGGCCTTCGCCCCGGGCTACCCCGACGGGGCCGGCTCGGTCCTGCTCGTCGAGCTCGACGGCGTCGCGGCGCAGGTGCTGCCCGACACGGAGGAGGTCGACGCGATCTGCCGCGCGGCCGGCGCGTTCGAGATCCGCACCGCGAGCGACCCCGAGGAGCGCGCGAGGCTCTGGCGCGGCCGGAAGGGCGCGTTCGCGGCGATGGGCAGGGTCTCGCCCGATTACTACGTCCAGGACGGCGTCGTCCCGCGCACGCGCCTTCCGGCTCTCCTGCGGCGGATCGACGAGCTGTCGGCGGAGCACGGTTTGCGGGTCGGGAACGTCTTCCACGCCGGCGACGGCAACCTCCATCCGCTCGTCCTCTACGACGCCGACACGCCGGGGCACGTCGAGCGCGCCAAGGTGCTCGCCGACGCCATCCTGGCGGCCTGCGTCGAGGCCGGAGGCTCGTTGACCGGCGAGCACGGGATCGGGGTCGACAAGGCGTGCGCGATGCCTTCGATGTTCTCGGAGCGAGACCTGGAGGTGTTCACGCGGCTCCGGCTCGCCTTCGACCCGGACGGGCTTGCCAACCCGGGCAAGGTGATCCCCACGCCGCGCCTCTGCGGCGAGGTGCCGGGCCCGTACCGCGCACACCCGCTCGAGCGGCTCGGTCTCGCGGAGCGGTTCTGATGCGGCCCGCGTCGATCGAGGAGGCGGCGGACGTTCTCGCCGCCGCCTCCCGTGAGGGACGTCGCCTCCGCATCGGTGAGGACCTCGAGACAGGCGGGCTCGACCGCGTGCTGGAGCACGAGGCGGGCGACCTCACGTGCACGGTGGAGGCCGGGGTCCGGCTTTCAGTCCTCCAGGCCGCGCTTGCCGCAGCGGGCCAGCGCCTCTCGCTCGACCCCCCCGGCGACCCAACCGTGGGCTCCTGCCTGGCGCAGCGGCTCTCCGGGCCGCTCTCCCACCGCTTCGGAACGCCGCGCGACCTCGTGCTCGGCGTCACGCTCGTGCTCGGCGACGGCACCGTCGCGAGCTCCGGCGGGAAGGTCGTGAAGAACGTCGCCGGCTACGACCTCGGCAAGCTCGTCTGCGGCTCCGGGGGCCGGCTGGGGCTGATCGCGCGTGTCGCGCTGCGGCTCCACCCCCTTCCCGCCGCGGCGGCGACGCTGGTCGTCGACACCGACGACCCGGCCGCCGTCGTCCGCGCGCTCCGGCGCTCGCAGCTCCAGCCGAGCGCGCTCGACGTCCTCCACCCGGGGCGCGTCGCCGTGCTGTTCGAGGGCCGTGCGGCCGCGGTCGAGGCCCAGCTCGAGACGGCCCGGGCGCTCGTCGGCGGCGACCCCGGCAGCGAGTCGCCGTGGGGCGAGTCGCGCGCGCGGCAGGGCGCGGCGCTCGGTCGGGCCCGGTTCGTTCCGGGCGATCTGCGCAACGCGCTCTCGACGCTCGACCAGGCGGTCGTCCGACCGGCGGGGGGCATCGCGTACGTCCCCCACCGCGTCGGCGGCGTGCCCTCGGCGACCGCGCGGCGTCTCGAACGGGCGCTGCGGGAGCGGTTCGATCCCGCCGGGGTGCTCGCATGATCGAGGACCTTACGAAGGCGTGCGTCCACTGCGGCTTCTGCCTGCCGACCTGCCCCACCTACGTCCTCTGGAACGAGGAGATGGACTCGCCGCGCGGCCGCATCCAGCTGATGGAGCGGACCGCACAGGGGACGCTCGCCCTCGGGCCGACCGTGGTCGAGCACTTCGACCGGTGCCTCGGGTGCATGGCGTGCGTCTCGAGCTGCCCGTCGGGCGTCCGCTACGACCTCCTGATCGAGGAGACGCGCGCCGTGGTGGAGTCCGAGCACCGCCGTCCGCGTGGCGAGCGCCTCCAGCGGCGGCTCCTCTTCGCGACGCTGCCCCACCCGCGCCGGATGCGCGCCGCGCTCCGCCTCGCGCCGCTCGGCCGCCGGCTCCCCGCGCCCGCGTGGGCGCGCCCGATGCTCGACCTCGCGCCTCCGTGGCGCTCGACGGCGCGTCCCGAGACGGTCACCCCGCCCCGTCCCGATTCGACCGGAGCGCGCTCCGTAGGGCTGCTCACCGGCTGCGTGCAGTCGGTGCTGTTCGGCGACGTGAACGTCGCGACCGCGCGGGTCCTCTCCGCCGCCGGCCTGGAGGTGCAGGTGCCGGCGCAAGGGTGCTGCGGCGCGCTGTCGCAGCACGCGGGCCGCGCGCGCGAGTCGGCGCGTCTCACCGAGCGGCTCCGCCGCAGCTTCGGGGACGTCCAGCCGATCGTCGTCAACGCCTCCGGCTGCGGGTCTCACCTGAAGGAGCAGGGCCTCCCGGCGCTCGACGTGACAGAGGCACTGTGCGACGCGGAGCTGCGCGAGCTGCACCCGCTCGAGCTGAAGGTCGCCTACCAGGACTCCTGCCACCTGAGGCACGCGCAGCGACTCCCGGCGGCGTGGCGACCGCTGCTCGAGCGGATCCCCGGGCTCCAGGTGGTCGAGCCGGCCGAGCAGGATCTCTGCTGCGGGTCCGCGGGGATCTACAACGTCACACAGCCCGAGGCGGCGCGCGATCTGGGCGACCGCAAGGCACGAAACGTGCTCGCGACCGAGCCGGAGGCCTACGCGAGCGCGAACCCGGGGTGCCTCGTCCAGGTCTCGCAGGCACTCGGGCGGGCGAAGGCGCCCCTTCCTGCCTTCCACCCCGTCGAGCTGCTCGACGCCGCGCTCCGCGGCGTGCCGACCGCGGAGTTCCTCGCGGCGGCGCGGCGCTAGGCGGGGAACGTCGCGGGTGTCGTCGTCGGAAAAGGCAACGAGTGGTGCTCCAAGGCGTATGAGAAGGCGCGTGCCGATCTGCCGAGGTCGAAGTTCGTCGAGTACCGCCCCGGATGGCTGCCCGAGTGACGGCTGATCGAGAACGCCAACGCCGATGGCGTGTCAGTCCCTCGAGCAGATGCCCGGCTAGGCAGTCGAGCCGCTACGAGCTGGGAGCACGGCCCTCCGCGCGATCATCACCACGCCGACCGCGACGATCCACAGGAATCCGAGTATGTGCGGCGGCTCCATTGTTGTCCCAGGTCCGAACGGCACGGTGACGACGAGAGCGATGGCGACCACGAGCGCGAACCAGCCCAACCATCTCGGGAGCACCCCGCGCCACAGTACGAGCACCGACGCAGCGGCGAAGAACACGGCGTTGGCGGCGCCGAAGGTGAGGTCCGCATACCACTGCACCGTGTACATGCCTCCTACGACGGCGGGGTCGAGGCCGTGTCGGCCCGCCGAGAACGCGGCACCCATCATCGTCGCGTCCCCCACGAAGAGCACGGTCAAAGCGGCGAGGGCTGCGCCGAGGGCAGTGGTCGCGACCCAGGCACCGGCGCCCTCCGCCGCGTGAAGAAGCGCCCAGAGCCGGCCGACGAAGACGATGAGGAGCGCGATGCCGAACAGCTCCATGTAGATCCCGGCCCACGTCTGGGCGCTCGAACGGCTGAGGTACTCCGCCACGTCGTCGGCCGAGGCACCCGGCTCGGGGGTCGCCCCGGTAAAGGGGAAGCTGAGGATGAGCAAGGCCACCGCGGCCAGCCCGCAGATTCCGCCGACGAGGTTCGACGCTCGTTCGCTCACCGCAACCTCGCGATCATCGCTCATCGGCCGGGCGGGCCTCAACGTACTCGCCGGCGACGGGAGCCCGCCGGGGTGCGCGAGCGTTCAGGAACGACGCCTGAGTCCACCGTGCAGGATGAGGCGGCGGACAACAGCGACGGCTCCCCGGCCTATGGCATCCAGGGTGACCACGCCCACCAACAACAGTGCGAGCACCACCAGGGGTGCGCCGCCTTCCCGGTCGCCGTGAGCCCGTGCGAGCGCAATCCCGGCAACGCCGACCAGAAGCGCAACGGTGAAGAACACTCGTCCGGGCCGGGAGAGCCAAAGCCGGTGACCGAGCCATCTCCAATAGCCACGGAGTCTCGTCACGCATGAAGTCTAGGTACCGATCTCCTTGATCGTGCTCGCCGAAGGAGTTCGACGAGTACTCCCGAGTGCATCGGGCTGCTCTGACCGGGCAACAGTTCCAGAGTGCCACCGTCGATCCGGTTGTTCGAGGACTTCACTCAAGTGAAGCTCTACCGGCGCTCGTTCTTCGACGTCGTCGAGGACGTGGAAGGGCCCTTCGAGGGCTTCGTCCACGTCGACGACTGGGTGCCGCAGCGCCGTCACCCCCACGGGCCCGAACCCG
>DATBET010000154.1:0-3127 GCA_036558885.1 Gaiella sp. | reverse complement strand
CAACTCGTCGTAGAGGGGCTCGACGGTGCGTTCCTCGTCGCGCACGGGGACGACGACCGAGATCACGCGCGGAGCGTACCCCGTGTGTAGCGTGCCCGCCGTGGCCGAGCTCCTCACCGTGGAGGACGCGCTCGCCCGCGTCCTCGCTCACGTTCGTCCGCTCGAGACGGAGCCGGTCGCGCTCGCGGATGCCGCGGGCCGGGTTCTCTCGGAGGACGCGCTCGCCGCGATCGACCTGCCCCGCTTCGCGAGCTCGGCGATGGACGGGTTCGCGCTCCGCTCGGCCGACACGCCCGGCACGCTGCCCGTCGTCGCCCGGATCGCCGCGGGCCGCCCGGCGAGCCGTCTGCTCGCCGCGGGGGAGGCCATGGCGATCTCGACCGGCGGCGTCGTGCCGGAGGGGGCCGACGCGGTCGTCCCGATCGAGCTCGTCCAGGACGAGGGCGACACGGTCGTCGTCCCGCAGCCGGCCCCCGAGGGCGCGAACGTCAGGCCGCGCGGCGGCGACGCCCGCCTCGGGGACGTCGTCGTGCCGGCCGGTACGCCGCTCACGCCCTCCAGGTTGTCCGCCCTTGCGTCGGCCGGGGTGACGACGCCCCGCTGCGGCCGCCGCCCGCGCGTCGCGATCATCTCGACCGGCACGGAGCTGAGACGACCCGGCGAGCCCCTCGGCGACGGCGAGATCTACGAGTCGAACGGGCTCATGCTCGCTGCGCTTCTCGCCGGCGCCGGCGCGACCGCCGGCCAGCCCGCCCATGTCGAGGACGACGCGGCCTCGCATGAGGTTGCTCTCGCGACCGGGCTCGAGGCGGACGTCCTGGTCACCTCGGGCGGCGTCTCCGTCGGCCCCCACGACCTCGTCCGCGCGACGCTCGCACGGCTCGGCGTGGTGGAGGTCTTCTGGGGCGTCGCGATGCGTCCCGGCAAGCCCCTCTCGTTCGCGACGCGCGGGAGCACGCTCGTGTTCGGGCTGCCGGGGAACCCGGTGTCCGCCCTGGTCGGGGCGACGCTCTTCATCCTCCCGGCGCTTCGCGCGCTCCAGGGGCACGCGCATCCCGAGCCGCACTTCGCGACGGGGACGCTCGGTACGCCGGCGACGCGACGGGAATCGCGGGACGACTTCCAGCGGGCGATCCTCGAGCGTGCGGGAGACGACGTGACGCTCCATCCGCTGGACGGCCAGGAGTCGCACATGATCGCGCGGGCCGCGGCCGCGGACGCGCTCGTGCACGTCCCGCGGGGAAGCGGCGAGCTGCCCGCCGGTGCGCCGGTGCGCTACCTCCTCCTCGAGGGGCCGACCGGCGCATAGCTCCCGGACGCGACCGCCCCGACAAGCCCCGCGATCGCGGCCCACGCGGTGAGGGCAAGGGTGGCGCCCCAGGGCACGACACCCGTCGTCAGCAGCGAGGCGGCGTAGACGGGTGCGCGTGCGCCGAGGTCGAGCTGCTCCGCGAGCACCACGAGGGCGAGCACCGGGCCGACGAGACCGGCCCCGAAGAGGACGTCCGTCACCCAGGCAGGAGCCTGACGGAGCTGCGGGAGCCAGAGCCAGGCGTACAGGGACGGCAGGAGGAAGACGAGGCTGTACGGAGAGACGAGCGCGATGCCTGCGGCGACCAGCAGGAGCGACACGAACGCGACGGTGTACGCAGCCAGCTCGTCCTCCGGTTCGGCGGGCTCACGGCCGAGCGCGCGGGCGCGCGAGCGCAGCCACGTCAGAAACGCGGCGAGCGCAAGGATCACGAGCAGGCCGAGCGGCCACGAGTCGACCGGTGGCTCGTCGGGAGGCGGTGGCAGCCGCGGCTCCCGGGGCAGCGCCCCGAGGAGCGAGGCGACCCCGACGATCGCGAGGAGCACGAGCCAGAGAGTGACGCGGCGGCGCAGCGAGTGCCACGCGGGCCGCAACGGGAGCCGCAGCCTTCTCGCGCGCGAGAGGAGGTCGAATGTCGCCGCCGCGAACGGCACGACGCTCGCGAGCAGGAGAAGCTCCAACGCCCAGCCGCGGACGACGCGGCTGCCGAGGTACATCGCGCCGTCCGTCGACGTCGGCAGCTCGACCGTCTGGTCGAGCGACGTGAGGAGCAGCTCGGACGCGCGGCCCAGCTGGCCGAGCCGCGCGGAGTCGAGCCCCCCGAGCTCGTCGCCGCCCGGGGCAACACCACCATCCGGCTCGGTCGCGAGGCGCACCGCTGGCACGTGGCTCCCGAGCAGCGGCGCCTGCTCTCCGTAGCCGAAAGGCAGCCCGAGCGAGACGAGCTGTGTCAGGGCGCCGGGCAGCGCCGGCGACCGCCCGGTCTCGGCGGCGATCCGCGCGCCGGCGGTGCGCACGAGCGCCTGGGGCGGCGACCGCCCGTCGAGCCCTGACAGCTCGAGACGGGGCCGCACGCTGCCGGCGAGCCCGTCGAGCGAGACGACTGCCACCGCCCGTTGGGCGAGAGGTGAGTGCGCGGCGAAGCGGGCGGCACCGAGCGAGCCGAATGCGCCCGCGTCGGTCGAGAGGAAGACGAGAGTGTGCAGCGGGGTTCGTGCGGACTCGGTCGTCCCTGCCGTGGCGTATGCGCGGGCGAGCTCCACGAGTGCGGCCGTGCCGCTGGCGTTGTCGTTTGCGCCGGCGGTGTCACCTTTGTTGTCACGATGAGCAACAAAGACGATCGTCTCGGGCACGGTGCCGGGGACGACCGCGGCCAGATTCCGGAGCTCGACCGAGCCGACTCCGGCAACGTGCTGGCGCCACCGGTCTTCCCGCACGGCGAGCCCGTAGAGCGCGAGCTTGCTGCGGAACCACGCTGCAGCATCGGCCGCGCCGAGCGAGCCCGGGACGCGGCTCGGATTCTCGCGCGCGAGGTCGACCGTCAGGGCCGTTGCCGTGGCGCGATCGAACGCGGGCGGGAGCGCGGGCGCGGGCAAGGGACCGGACCGCCCGAGGGTGAGCAGGAGGAGCATCAGCGGCACGACAACGACGACGCTCGCCTTGCGGACGAGGCGGCCGTCGACGGGGCGCTCGACGGAGCCGCGCCGCGGCCTCCGCTTGCTCGTGCCGAGGCGGGCGGGCTCCATGCAGGGGGCTATAGTAGGCGCGGGCAGGCGTGCACGCCCGGGCGTGACCCACCGCGAAATGCCGGACTCC
>DATBET010000153.1:0-10078 GCA_036558885.1 Gaiella sp. | reverse complement strand
GACGGCACCGCGCGGGACGTCGTCTCGGTGGTCGGCACCGACGTGCCGGTGCTCGGCGTCCCGTCGGGCGTGAAGATGCGCTCGGCCGTCTTCGGCACGACCCCCGAGGCGGCCGGCGACGCGGCGGCGCGCTTCCTCGCGAGCCCCGGCTCGTTCCCGCTCGTCGAGCGCGAGGTGCTCGACGCGGCCGACGGCGTCGAGAGCGAGCTCTTCGCCCTCGCGCGCGCGCCGAGCGTCGGCGCCCGGCTCCAGTCCGGCAAAGCGGCCCCGCCGCCCGCCGACGAGGCCGGGCTGACGGCTCTGTGTGAAGAGATCGCACGGGGGATGGCCCCCCGGCGCCTGTACCTGATCGGCCCCGGCACGACGACCGCCAGGATCCTGGCGGCGCTCGGGCTCGAAGCGACCCCGCTCGGGGTCGACGCCGTCCGGGACGGCGCGCTCCTCGCGGCCGACCTCGACGAGGCGGGGATCCTCCGGCTCCTCGAGCGGCACCGTGAGGTGACGCTGATCCTCGGCGTGATCGGCGGCCAGGGCTTCCTGCTCGGCCGGGGCAACCAGCAACTCTCCGCGCGAGTGATCCGCCGCGTGGGTACGGACAACCTCGTGGTCGTCGCGGGCGCGGACAAGGTGGCGGCGCTCGACCCGCCGGTTCTCCACGTCGACCTGGGCGACGGCGAGCGGGACGATCTCCTCGAGGGCTACAGGCAGGTGCGCGTCGCGCCCGAGCGGTCGATGGTGCTGCGCGTGTCGGGCGGATGACGAACGGCGAACGAAGGGAGGCACCGCGTTGGCGACACGGATGATCCCGGGTGAGGCCCACCCGTACATGGCGATCTCGCCGCCGGGCGTCGTCGACGAGATGCTCGCGGAGATCGGCCTCGACGACCTCGAGCAGCTGTTCGAGCAGATTCCCCAGAGCCACCGCCTCTCGCGGCCGATCGAGCTGCCCCCCGCGCTGCGCGCGGAGGCGCAGCTCCGCCGCCACCTCGGCGAGATCCTCTCGCGCAACGCGACGTGCGCCGAGAACCTCAGCTTCCTGGGCGGCGGCTGCTGGCAGCACTACGTGCCGGCGGTGTGCGACGAGATCGTCTCGCGCAGCGAGTTCCTCACGCCCGTCTGGGGCACCCCCGCCTCCGACTTCGGCCGGAACCAGGCGTGGTTCGAGTACGCGAGCCAGCTGGGCGAGCTCGTCGACATGGACTTCGTCGGGCTCCCCGTCTACACCTGGGGCTGCGCGGCCGGGAACGCCGCGCGGATGGCCGCGCGCCTCACGGGCCGCGACCAGCTGCTCGTCCCCGCCGCGATCGACCCCGAGCGGCTCGCCGTGATCCGCAACTACTGCGCGCTGCCCGAGCTGCGCAGCCACGTCGAGGTGCAGACGGTCGCCTACGAACCGGAGACCGGCAGGCTCGACCTCGACGACCTGCGCGAGAAGCTCTCGGACCGGACCGCCGCCGTCTACGTCGAGAGCCCCTCGTACCTCGGCGTCGTCGAGTCGGACGCGGCCGAGATCGCGGCGCTCGCCCGCGAGGCGGGCGCCGAGACGATCGCAGGCGTCGACCCGATCAGCCTCGGCGTGCTCGCGCCGCCCGGCGCCTGGGGCGCCGACATCGTCGTCGGGACGACCCAGCCGCTGGGCGTGCACATGCACTGCGGCGGCGGCGCGGGCGGGTTCATCGCGACCCGTGACGAGGAGCGGTACGCGCGCGAGTACCCGACGCTGCAGGTCTCGATCTGCGACACGATCGAGCCGGGCGAGCGCACCTTCGGCGTGATCCTGTTCGAGCAGACGTCCTACGGCGCGCGGGAGAACGGGAAGGACTGGACGGGGAACTCGGTCTACCTCTGGGCGATCGCGAACGCCGTCTACATGGCGCTGATGGGGCCGCAGGGGTTCCGCGACGTCGGCCGGGCGATCCTCCAGCGAAGCCACGACGCGGCGAAGACGATCGACCAGGTTCCGGGCGTGCGCGTCCGCTTCGGCGACGGCTTCTTCAAGGAGCTCGTCGTCGACTTCACCGAGACCGGCCGGACCGTGGCCGACGTGAACGCCGCGCTGCGCGAGCACGGCATCTTCGGCGGGAAGGACCTCTCCACGAGCCACCCGGAGCTCGGCGAGAGCGCCCTCTACTGCGTCACGGAGGTACACAGCCGGGCCGACGTCGACCGGCTCGCAGGCGTCCTCGAGGAGGTGACGCGATGACCGCGCTTCGCCGCTACCACGCCGCCGTGTGGGACGAGCCGCTCGTGATGGAGCTCGGCCGGCCGGGCTCGCGCGGGGTCGAGATCCCGCCGGTCGAGCCCGAGCTCGAGGCCGAGATCGGGGACGCCGACGCGCTCGTCGCACCCGCGATGCGCCGGGAGGAGCCGCCCGAGCTGCCCGAGCTGTCCGAGCCCGAGGTCCTCCGGCACTACCTGCACCTCTCGCAGGAGACGCTCGGGATGATGGGCGTCAGCCTCTTCGGCACGTGCACGATGAAGTACAACCCGCGCGTCAGCGAGACGGTCGCGAAGCAGTTCGTCTCCGAGCTGCACCCGCACCAGGCGGAGGAGACCCTGCAGGGGATCCTCGAGGTCGTCTGGCGACTCGAGCAGGCGCTCTGCGAGCTGTCCGGCATGGACCGCTTCGTGTTCCAGCCGGGCGGCGGCGCCGATGCCGCATACCTCCATGCGTGCATCACGCGCGCGTACCACGCGGCCCGAGGCGAGCTCGCCCAGCGGAACGAGGTCGTCACCTCGATCCAGGCCCATCCCTGCAATGCGGCGACCGCCGCGACCGCCGGCTTCACGGTGATCACGCTGCCGCTCGAGGAGAACGGCTACCCGTCCCTCGCGGCGCTCGAGGCCGCGGTCTCCGAGCGGACCGCCTCGCTCCTGATCAACAACCCGGACGACATGGGGATCTACAACCCCGACATCGCGCGCTGGGTGGAGATCGTCCACGAGGCGGGCGGCCTCTGCTTCTACGACCACGCGAACTTCAACGGCGTGATGGGGAAGATCCGCGCGGCGGAGCTCGGCTTCGACGCGTGCATGTTCATGCTCCACAAGACGTTCGGCGCACCGAAGGCGGGCGGTGGGCCGGCGGTCGGCGCGTACGGCTGCACGGATCTCCTCGCGCCGTATCTCCCGGGACCGGTCGTCTCGTTCGACGGAGAGGGCTACCGGCTCGCCGAGGCCGAGCCCCCGAGCGTCGGCCGGGTGCGGGAGTTCTTCGGCAACGTCCCGGAGCTCGTCAAGGCGTACGCGTGGGTGCGGGCGATGGGCGGCGAGGGGATCGACCGCGCGTCCGACCTCTCCGTGCTCGCGAACAACTACATGGAGAAGAAGCTGCTCGAGATCCGCGGCGTCTCGAAGTCCCATCCGCACGTCTCGCAGCGACGGCTCGAGATGACGCGCTACAGCCTCGAGCAGCTCGCGCAGGAGACGGGCGTCACCGCCGTCGACGTGCAGAACCGCATGGTCGACTTCGGTGTCGATGCCTTCTGGCTGAGCCACGAGCCCTGGCTCGTCCCGGAGCCGTTCACCCCGGAGGCGGGCGAGATGTGGTCGAAGGAAGACATCGACCACTGGATCGCGGTGCTCGCGCACGTCTGCGAGGAGGCCTACAGCGACCCGGAGATGGTCAAACGGGCGCCGCACAACCAGGTCGTGCACCAGCTCGACCCGACCGGCCTCGACGACCCGGATCGCTGGGCCACGACCTGGCGCGCGTATCGGCGGAAGCGCGCAGCGCCCATGGGCGCGTCCGCCGTGTGAGGCCCGCGGTCCGCGCCGCGAGGTCGGCAAGTTACAACTTGCAACTTGCCGACGGGCCGGGCGGAATCAGCTCGTTGCGCGGACGTCGCGCTCGACCGCGGCGGCGAGCTCGAGCAGGCGCGGGAGGAGCTCGCGCCGGATCCGGGGCACCGGCCACCGGCTCGTGTGGACTGCGACGTTCACGGCGGCGAGCACCCGGTCGTGCTGGTCGCGGATCGGCACCGCGAGCGCGCGCAGGCCGTCCTCGAGCTCCTGGTCGACGAGCGCGTAGCCCTGCTCCCCAACGCGTGCGAGCTCGTCCCTGAACGCCCCCCGCTTCGTGATCGTTCGCTCCGTGTGGCGACGCAGCGCGAACGAGCGCGCGTGGTCGGCGAGCCATGCCTCGCCCTGCCCCGCGAGCAGTACGCGGCCGAGCGCGGTCGCGAAGGCAGGGTCGTGCGTGCCGACCTCGACCGAGACCGAGAGGATCCTCCTGGCCGGCACGTGGGCGACGTACACGATCTCGTACCCGTCGAGCACGGCGACCGTCGACGACTCGCCGACGTCCTTCACGAACGCGCGCATGTGCGGAAGCGCAAGCTCGGGCAACGTCAGCCTCGAGAGGTAGGGCCGCCCGAGGTCGAGCACCCGCGGGCGCAGGCGAAACCGGCGTCCGTCGACGTCCATGTAACCGAGCTCCACGAGAGTGAGGAGAAAGCGCCGGGCGGCGGCCCGAGGCAGAGCGGCCGCCTTCGCGACGTCGCTGAGGGTCATCGAGGTCGCCCCGCCGTCGAATGCGCGGATGACGGAGAGCCCCCGTTCGAGCGACTGGACGAAGTCCGCCTCGCGCCGCCGCGCGCCGTTCGGCGCCTCGCGCCGCGGCGCCGCATCGACCCGCACGGGCTCGGCGGCGGTCACCGCGGCCTCGATCGCGGTCGCCGTCTCGCGCAGACGCGGAAGCAGCTCCGCACGGATCGCCTCGATCGGCCAGCGTCCGGCATGCACCGCGAGGTTGAGCGCGGCGACGACCGTGCCGTCCGCGTCGTGGATCGGCACCGCGACAGCGCGGAGCCCGGCCTCGAGCTCCTGGTCGACGAGCGCGTAGCCCTGTCGGCGAACCTTTCCGAGCACGGCGCGGAGCGACGCCGCCCCCGACACCGTGCGATTGGTGATCCGAGCGAGCGCCGCCGAGCCGAGATAGTCGTCCAGCCAGGCGTCGTCCTGCGCAGCGAGCAGCACCCGGCCGAGCGACGTGGCGAACGCGGGGTCGCGCGTGCCGACACCGATCGTGATCGACATGATCCTGCGCGCCGGGACGTGGGCCACGTAGACGATCTCCGCGTCGTCCAGCACGGCGATCGTCGCAGACTCGCCGACGTCGCCGACGAGCGCCTCCAGGTGCGGCTGTGCGACCGCCGGCAGCCGCAGGCTGGAGAGGTAGGCGCGGCCGAGCTCCAGCACGCGGGGGCTCAGCTCGAACAGCCGCGCGTCCACGCGGACGTAGCCGAGGTCCACGAGGGTGAGCAAGAAGCGCCTGGCGGCGGCCCGCGCGAGGCCCGTCGTGGTCGCCACCTCGCCGAGCGTCAGCGTCGTGCTCTCGCCGTCGAATGCGCGGATCACGGCGAGCCCGCGCTGGAGGGACTGCACGAAGTCGGCTTCGCGGTCGGCGCCCTCGACGGAAACGGTCGCGCGCCGCGTCACGGGGCTCCCGGCCTCGTCCGCTCGACCGCCCGCACGGTGGCGAGCTCGTCCGCGGTCGGAGGCGGCGTGGTGGCGAGCGGCTCGGCGACGCGGAGCTCCCAGCCCGTCGCCGCTCTCACCTGCTCCAGGGTGACGCCCGGATGGAGGTGCGTGAGCACGAGCTCGTACGTCTCGGGATCGGGCGCGAGCAGCCCGAGGTCGGTGATCACGCGCGTCGGGCCCGCGCCGCGGAGACCGAGCCGCTCCCGCTCGCCGCGCCCGGCGCCGTGACCGACGGAGGTGACGAAGTCGACGGACTCGACGAGCTTGTCGGGGCCATGACGGACGACGACGATCACCTCGCGGCAGGACGCCGCGATCTCGGGCGCGCCGCCCGCGCCGGGAAGCCGGACGTCGGGCCGGTCGTAGCGGCCGACCACCGTCGTGTTGATGTTCGCGAAGCGGTCGAGCTGGGCCGCGCCGAGAAAGCCGATGTCGATCCGGCCCGGCTGGAGCCAGTAGTTGAACATCTCCACCACGCCGACGACGGTGTCCGCGGTCTCGGCGAGGATCCCGTCGCCGATCGAGAGCGGCAGCGAGGCCGGCTTCGAGCCGATCGTGCCCGACTCGTAGACGAGGACGAGCCGCGGCGCGTGGAGCCTGCGCGCGACGTTCGCCGCCGTGCCCGGCAACCCGATGCCGACGAGGCAGGTGGCGCCGTCAGGCAGCTCACGGGCCGCCGCCACGGTCATCATCTCCGCCGGCGTCCACTCCGACCCGGCGGTGCGCTGCGTCTCAAGCTGCGAGGACATGCGCCTCCATCCAGGCCCGGAAGGCATCGCGCTCGCGGCTGATCGCGGCCCAGGCGACGTAGAAGGCGTTGTCGCGCTCGGTGTACCCGTGCGCGTACGAGGGCTGCGCGCCGCCCGGAACGATTGACACGAAATCGATCGTCCAGGACGGGAGGATCACGGCCCCGGGCCGCGGCTCGAGGGCGTCGACGGCCTCCTCGACGGTGACGACCGCCGACCGTGCGGCGAGCACCGCCTCCTTCTGGATCCCCGTGATCCCCCACAGCTGGACGTTCCCCTCCCGGTCGGCCTGCTGTGCGTGGATCACCGTCACGTCCGGCCGGAGCGCGGACACCGCCGTGAGCACCTCGCCCGTGAACGGGCACGTGACGCTCCGGATCGTGTCCGTGTGCGGGACGAGGTCGCTGCCGGCGTAGCCCCGCATCACGGCGAACGGCAGGCCAGCGGCCCCCGCCGCGTAGCGGTTCGCCATGCCCGCGTGGCTGTGCTCCTCGAGCTCGAGCGGCCGTGGCCAGCCGTGCTCGACCGCGTCGCGGAAGCGGTAGAGGCTCCCCACACCCGGGTTCCCGCCCCACGAGAAGACGAGCCTGCGCGCGCACCCCATTCCGATCAGCTGGTCGTAGAGGATGTCCGGCGTCATCCGCACGAGCGTCAGGTCGGTCCTTTCCTGCCGGAGGAGCTCGTGGCCCGCCGCGAAGGGAATCAGGTGCGTGAAGCCCTCGAGGGCGACCGTGCAGCCGTCGGCCACGGTCCGCGAGATCGCCTCGCGCAGCGGCACGATCGCGGCCCTTCGCGGGCGCTCGACGACGGTTTCCGGCGCGAGCCCCACGGTGCACGAACGATAGGTGCGCAGGCTGGACCGGTCAACCGAAATGTGCAGAATACGCACCGATGAACGGGTACCGCACACGCGATCTTGCGGTCGTGCCGCCGGGGCGGTCGAGCCGTTGACGGTGCAGATCGGCGCGAAGCTTCCGAACAGCGGCCCGCTCGTCCGCACGATCGGGATCACCGAGATGGCAGCGACGCTCGAACGCGCAGGTTTCGAGTCGCTCTGGGTGAGCGACCACGTCGTCCTCCCGAAGGAGATCCGCTCCCGCTACCCGTTCGCAGCCGACGGGAAGGCGACGTGGTCGACCACGGTGCCGTACATCGATGCCGTCGTCGCGCTCTCGCTCATCGCCGGCGCGACCGAGCGTGCGACGATCGGCACCGCCGTGCTCGTGCTGCCGCTCCGGAACCCGGTCGTGTTCGCGAAGCAGGCCGCGTCGCTCGACGCGCTCAGCGGCGGACGGCTGCGGCTCGGCCTCGGCGCCGGCTGGCTGCGGGAGGAGTTCGAGGCGCTGGACGTGCCGTTCGAGACACGCGGCAGGGCGTTGGTCGAGGGGATCCGGATCCTCCGCGAGTGCTGGACCGGGACGTACCGAGGCAAGATCGTCTGCGAGCCGACGCCCGTGGGAGACCTGCCCGTCTACGTCGGAGGCCACTCGGAGCCTGCGCTCCGCCGTGCGGGCGCGGTGGGCGACGGATGGCTCGGGCAGCAGTCTCTCGACGCGATCGACACGGACGAGCTCGAGGCGGCGGACGCGGCCATGCGGGTCGCCGCGGCGGACGCGGGGCGCGACCCGTCGGCCCTGCGGCTCGTGCTACGCATCGTGGACTCCGCAGGGCGCAGCGACGAGGTGGCGCGCAGCCTGCCGGCGCTCGAGGCGGCGGGTGTGGACGAGGTGATCGTCGACGTCGACTGGGAACGCGGCGACCCGGCAGCGGACCATGCCCGGATGGCGTCGTGACCCGGATCGTCCTCGTCACCGGCGCCTCGCGCGGCATCGGCGCGGCGGCCGTCCGGGCGCTCGCCGCGGACGGCGCCGACGTCGTCGCGCACTACGGCTTCCACCGCGAGGGTGCAGAGGAGGCGGTCGCGGATCTCCCCGAAGAGCGCAAGCTCCTCCTCCGAGCGGACATGGCCGAACCGGGGGCCGCGCGCGCGCTCTGGCGCGACGCCGTCGCCTGGCGCGGTCGGGTCGACGTCGTCGTGGTCAACGCCGCAATCGCGCCCGAGACGCCCTTCGACGGCCCGGACGAGGAGTGGGACGCGGGCTGGGAGGCGACGCTGCGGGTGAACGTGCTCGAGCCGGTGAGCCTGATCCGGGAGGCCGTCAACCACTACCGCGAGCACGGCGGCGGCACCGTCATCACGCTCTCCAGTTGGTCCGCGCAGCAGGGCTCGGCGATCGCGTCGCTTCCCGCGTACGCCGCGTCGAAGGCGGCCGTGAAGGCGTTCACGCAGACCGTCGCGCGCGCGTACGCCGCCGACGGCGTCCTCGCGTACGTCGTCGCGCCCGGGATCGTGCGGACGCGGATGTCGGAGATCTCGGCCACGGCGAGAGGCGGGATCGAGGCCGTCAATGCCTTCCTCGCGATGGGCGAGATGGTGCCGCCCGAGGAGGTCGGCGAGCTGATCACGTTCCTCGCGAGCGGCCGCTGCCGGCACCTGAGCGGGGCGACGATCGACGTGAACGGCGCCACGTACGTCCGCTGAGCGATGGAGATCCGGCGGATCGACGTCTACGCGGTGCGCTACCACCACGCCTCGGGGCCGTTCGCCATGTCGGGCGGGCGCGTCTCGACCGAGCAGGACGGCACGGTGGTGCGCCTCGAGACCGACGACGGCCTCGTCGGCTGGGGTGAGCAGTGCGTGATCTCGCCGAGCTACGCCGCCGGATACGCGCCGACGACCCGCGCGGTGCTCGGGCTCCTCGCGCCCGCGCTGCTCGGTGCCGACCCGCGACAGACCGACGTCGCGTACGCGCGGCTCGACGAGGCGACGAAGGGCTACCGGTACGCGAAGTCCGCGCTGGACAGGCCTGCTGGGACCTCCTGGGCCGTGCGACCGGCCTGCCCCTCGCCGATCTCCTCGGCGGGGCCCACGCGGAGGAGTTCCCGCTCTACACGGGCATCGGCATCGCGTCGCCCGAAGAGATGCGGGAGCGCTGCGTGACCGCGCTGGAGGAGGGCTACCGGCGCGTGCAGTTGAAGGTCGGGACGGGCGTCCGCGAGGACATCGAGCGAATCGAGGCGTGCATGGAGGCGCTGGGCGCCGCCGAGCTCGTGATAGCCGACGCGAACGCCTGGTGGACCCAGGCGGAGGCGGCGCGCGTGATCGCGGCGGTCGAGCACCTCGACCTCCTGGTCGAGCAGCCGTGCGCGACGCTCGAGGAGTGCGCGCGGCTGCGCAGCACGACGAGCCGGCCGTTCGTCCTCGACGAGAGCCTCACGCAGCTCGACGACCTCGTGAAGGCCCGGGCGGCCGGCTCCGTCGACGGCGTGCGGCTGAAGCTCTCGCGCTTCGGCGGCATCACGCCCGTCCGGCGGGCGCGAGATCTCGCGGCGTCGTTCGGCCTGCCGATCACGGTCGAGGACGCCGGCGGCGGCGACCTGATCTCCGCCGCGACCGCCCATCTCGCCGCCTCGATCCCGCCGAGGCTCCTCCTGGCCGGCTACCTCCCGGGCGAGATGACAGCGGAGCGGATCGCGACCGGCACGCCCGAGCCGTCGGGTGGCCGCGCCCGGGTGCCCGACGGGCCCGGCCTCGGGGTCGAGGTGACAGAGGACGCGCTCGGCGATCACCTGCTGCGCGTCGAGTGACGTTCGCATTGCGGCCGAGCGGCCGTCCTGCGTACAGTGCAGCCATGACCGTCTCCGCAGCGCCGGCCGCCGACCGCGTGCGCGCACGCCTCCGCGACCCCGGGCTCTTCCGCGACGACCTCTTCGTCGCCGGCGAGTGGGTGCCCAGCGAAGACGGTGCGCGGCTCGACGTCGTCGACCCGGCCGACGGGGCGCCCATC
>DATBET010000152.1:0-2029 GCA_036558885.1 Gaiella sp. | reverse complement strand
GCTGCTTACCTATCTCGACTGCACCCGTCCGGCGCCCGGTACGAGGTGCTCGAACGTGTCTCGCTGAAGGCAGGAGGATGAACCGATGAACCGAGAGGAAGCGCTCGACGTCGCGCTCGGCCAGATCGAGCGGCAGTTCGGCAAGGGCTCCGTGATGCGGATGACCGACGCCGCCCAGGTCTCGGTGGGGGCGGTGTCGACGGGCTCCCTCTCGCTCGACCTCGCGCTCGGGATCGGTGGGCTCCCACGCGGCCGCATCGTCGAAGTCTTCGGGCCGGAGTCGTCAGGGAAGACGACGCTCGTCTACCACGTGATCGCCGAGGCGCAGCGGCGCGGCGGCATCTGCGCGTTCATCGACGCCGAGCACGCGATGGACCCGACGTACGCCCGCCGGATCGGGGTGGACATCGACGAGCTGCTCGTCTCGCAGCCGGACACGGGCGAGCAGGCGCTCGAGATCGCCGAGCTGCTGATCCGCTCGGGCGCCGTCGACGTCGTCGCCGTCGACTCGGTCGCAGCCCTCACGCCGAAGGCGGAGATCGAGGGCGAGATGGGGGACAGCCACGTCGGCCTCCAGGCGCGGCTGATGAGCCAGGCGCTCCGCAAGCTCGCCGGCACGCTCAACCGGACCGACACGATTTGCCTGTTCACGAACCAGCTCCGCGAGAAGATCGGCGTGATGTTCGGCTCGCCCGAGACCACCCCGGGCGGCCGCGCGCTCAAGTTCTACGCCTCGGTGCGCCTCGATATCCGCCGTATCGAGACCCTGAAGGAGGGAACCGAGGCGATCGGCAACCGCGTCCGCGTGAAGGTCGTGAAGAACAAGGTCGCGCCGCCGTTCAAGCAGGCCGAGTTCGACGTCATCTACGGGCACGGCATCTCCTGGGAAGGCACGGTGCTCGACGTGGGGCTGGAGCGGAAGATCGTCGCGAAGTCCGGCTCGTACTTCTCGTTCGGCGACGAGCGGCTCGGCCAGGGCCGGCAGAACGCGACCGCGTTCCTCCAGGAGAACCCCGACCTCGTGCAGTCGATCCTCGCTCGGGTTCAGGCGGAGGCGGGCCCGGAGCAGATCGTCTCGGCCAGGCTCCTTCCGCGCACGGAGGACGTGGTGCCCGAGGTGGAGCCCGTCGCCGAGGTGGTGCCCGCCGAGGCGTAGGCCGGCACTCGAGGAGCGGAGATGGCGATCGTCACGGCGCTCCGCGCGCGCGGCGCACAGGTTGCGGTCGAGCTCGACGGCCGCGCGTGGCGCACGCTGTCGGTTGCCGTCGTCGTGGAGGCGGGGCTCGCGACGGGGCAGACGATCGGCCGCGAGCAGGCGCGGACGCTCGCACGCGTTCTCAGACGAGAGCGCGCCGACGCCCTCGCCGTCCGTGCGCTCGCGCGGCGCGAGCGCTCGCGAACCGAGCTCGACGAGCGGCTCGCCCGGGCGGGTGTCCGCGAGGAGGACCGCCGTAAGACCATCGAGCGCGCGACGCGGGCCCGGCTCCTGGACGACGCGCGCTACGCCGAGATGCGTGCGCGGCTGGTCGCGGCTCGCGGGGTCGGCGACCAGCTCGTCCTCGACGATCTCGCACGGCACGGCGTCGACGAGGCTCTTGCACGCGAGGCGGTCGCCCGTCTCGAGCCCGAGGCAGCGCGTGCGGCGGCCGTGATCGAGGCGCGAGGCCGGAGCGCGCGCACGCTGCGCCGGCTGGTGTCGCGCGGGTTCTCGGAGGAGAGCCTCGAGCAGCTCATTGCGGAGCTCGAGAACGGGGCGCTACGATAGTCCCGCTTCACTCGGGTATTTCCTGCAGCCAGCGTAGTTCCGAAACCGTTGACCCTGTGACCCTCGTGCTGAACACCGACCTCACGATCGAGCCGCCGCACGACGCGCGCTCGCTGGAGGCCGTACCGGCCTAGAGCCACGCAGCGAAGCGGTGCCGGACCCCGTTCGGGCGGGGAAGTGCCGGATGTGAGCTGCCGCGGCGGTCGTCGCGGCAAATCGGTCGACTCCGGGAGGAGTGCAGATGCTCACGCTGATCGCCGCGCT
>DATBET010000151.1:0-12551 GCA_036558885.1 Gaiella sp. | reverse complement strand
CGGCGAGCCCTCGAGCTGGTCGTGCGTCACGCTCAGGAGGCAGTACCCGCCCTCCTGCGGCTCGATCTCCCACGTCACCCGGCTCTCCGGCTCCTCCGCGAGCTCCTCGGAGTAGCGCGACTGCCACCCGTGCACGAGCCGCCGCGGCGGATCGTACTCGAGTGTCGGGGACTCGCCCCAGACCTCGCCGTTCGGCCCGAGGCCGAGGTGGCGCTCGGGCGTGTTCTCGATCCGCGCGCCGTGGAAGTAGCGGATCGTGAACTCCGGCTTGGTGATCGCCTCCCAGATCGCGTCCGGGGTCGCCTTGATGAACAGCTGGTAGACCTGCGTCGCCTGCGCGGTCATGGTCGTCATGCCGTCTCCTCCAGTTCCGTCTTGAGGTCTGCGAGCGCCGCGACGCGGTGCTCCGTGTACTTGTCGATCCAGCGGTCGTGGATCAAGCGGATGGGCACCGGGTTGAGGAAGTGGAGCTTCTCCCGCCCCTCCCGCCGTGTGACGACGAGTTGCGCGTCCTCGAGGACGCGAAGGTGCTTCATCACCCCGAAGCGCGTCATCTCGAGCTCCGACTCGAGCTCCGTCAGCGTGCGGCCGTCACGCTCGAAGAGCCGGTCGAGGAGGAAGCGCCGCGTGGGATCCGCGAGCGCCTTGAACACGTGGTCGTCGTTCGGCACGACCGGCACAATACGTGACCAAACGGTCACATGTCAAGCTCGTGCGCCCCTTTGCTCTGCGTGTGATCCGACCTACGATCGACGCGATGGCCCCTGGCGTCGTGGGCCGCGAGCCCGAGCTCGCGTCTCTTCGCGACTTCGCGTCGCGTATTCCCGCGGGAGCGCTGGCGCTCGTGCTCGAAGGCGAGGCCGGCGCCGGCAAGACGACGCTCTGGGAGGCCGGGCTCGCGGAGGCGACGGCCGACGGCTACCGGGTGCTCTCCGCACGCCCTGCCGAGAGCGAGATGTCGCTCTCGTTCTCCGGCATCGGCGACCTGCTCGATCCCGTGCTCGACGAGGCGCTCGCCTCGTTGTCGGCGGCGCAGAACCGAGCGCTCTCGCGGGCGCTCGTGCTCGCCGACGACGACGGCCAACCGCCCGACCCGCACGCGATCGGCGTCGCGCTCCTCACGGCGCTCCGGGCGCTGGCCGCCGAACGTCCTCTCGTGATCGGCGTCGACGACGTCCAGTGGCTCGACGCGGCATCCGCCGCCGGGCTCGCCTACGCGGCCAGGCGGCTCCGCGCGGAGCCCATCGGCCTGCTGCTGTCACGCCGTGCGGGCGTGGAGAGCACGATCGTCGACGAGCTCGGCCGGACGTTGCCCTCCGAGTGGATGACCCCGGTCGAGGTCGGCCCGCTCGATGCCGCCGCGCTCCACCACGTCGTGCAGGCACACCTGGGCGTGACCCTACCGCGTCCCCTCCTGGCCGAAGTGCGGGAGGCGTCCGCCGGCAACCCGTTCTACGCCCTCGAGATCGTCCGCACGATGCAGCGCAGCGGCCTGTCTCCGGAGGGAGGCCAGCCGCTACCGGTGCCGGAGTCGCTCCAGGAGCTCGTCCACGGCCGACTGCAGGCGCTGCCTCCGTCGTGTCGCGACTTCCTCCTCGCGGCCGCGGCGCATGCGCACCCGACCGTCGCCGTCACCGAGGCGGCGTCGGGGGTCGGTCGTGACCCGGGCCTCAGCCCCGCGCTCGAGGGCAAGGTCGTCGAGCTCGACCGGGAGCGCATTCGCTTCACGCATCCAATCCTCGCCGCCGGCGCGTACGAGATCGCGGAGCCCGGTCGCCGAGCAGAGGTTCACGCGCGACTCGCCGAGCTCCTCGAGGATCCGGAGGCCCGCGCGTGGCAGCTCGCGGCGTCGGTCGAGTTTCCCGACGGGTCGGTCGCCCAGGCGCTCGAGGACGCCTCGCAGCACGCCCGAGATCGCGGAGCCCTTCGCCCGGCTGCTCTCATGCTCGAGCGCTCGAGCGAGCTGACGCCCTTCGATCGTCCGGACGACGCGCGGCGACGGGCGGTCGAAGCCGCGTACCTGCATCTTGCGTCGGGAGATTCCCGTCGGGCCGAGGCGCAGCTTCTGACGCTCATTGCGCCCTTGGGCCCAGGCCGGCAACGCGCACGCGCGATGGTCATCCTCGCGCGGATCCAGCTGTACGAGGCCCCCGAGAAAGCTGCGCAGCTGTTCGCCCAGGTGGTGGCCGAGGCGAACGACGATCCGAGGACGCTCGCCCTCGCCCACGAGGGCGCGGCATCGTGCTGCCTCTGGCTGTTCGAACGTCTCGACGAGTCGCTGCGCCACTCCGAGATCGCCCTGGCCGTCGCGGACGAGCTCGGCGACGAGGCGCTCACCGCGGACGTCCTCATGACCCGGCTCTCGGCGGAGGTGTTGCTCGGCCGGCGCACCGCGGAGAGGACGGCCGACCGAGCCCTGGCCCTACAGCGATCCGCGGCCGACCGGCGCATCCTCGACCAACCACTCGTCTCGCTGGCGGAGTCGTGGAAGTGGACGGACGCGCACGAACGAGCCGCCACCGCGCTACTCGAGCTGTTGCAACGCGCGCACGACATGGGCGACGAGAACGCTCCCCCGTGGCTGCTGTTCCTGCTCGGCGACGCGGAGCGCTTGCTCGGACGGCTGGAGACCGCGCTCGGTCGCGCCCGCGAAGGCTACGAGGCGGCCGAACAGTCCGGGCAGCCTCTCTTCGCGCGGCACAACCTGGCCCTCATTGCTCTCGTGCAGGCACAGCGGGGGCGCGCCGAGTCCACGAGAGATGCAGTCCGCCGTGTGGTCGACGGACGTGGCGGCAACTACGAGCTCGTCGTGGCCGGCGAGGCGCTCGGCCATCTCGCGCTCGCGCTCGGCGCCGCGGAGGAGGCCGTCGTGGCGCTCGAGCCTCGGCTCGCGTTCGTGAGGAGAGAGGGCGTCGTCGAGCCTGGCGCGACCCGCTTCGCGGTCGATCTGGTCGAGGCGCTGATCGAGCTCGGTCGCCGCGATGACGCGGTCGAGCTGCTCGACTGGTACGAGGGCAACGCGCAGCGGCTCGCGCGAACGTCTGCGCGTGCCAACTGCCTCCGATGCCGGGGACTCCTTGCCGCCCAGGCCGCGGACGTCGAGGGTGCGCTCACCGCGTACGAGGAGGCACTCGCGATCCACGACGAGGTCGACCTCCCACTCGATCGGGGGCGGACGCTGCTGGCGCTCGGAGCGACGCAGCGTCGCGCGAAGCGACGGCGCGAGGCCCGCGCGACCCTCGAAGGCGCGGTGACAGTCTTCGACGAGATCGGAGCAGCGCTCTGGGCACAGCGTGCGCACGGAGAGCTGCGGCGCATCAGCGGCCGCGCGCCGACGACGAACGCTCTCACCCCGGCGGAGGAGCGCGTCGCGGCTCTCGTCGCCGAGGGGAAGAGGAACGCGGAGGTCGCGGCCGTCCTGTTCCTCTCCGATCGCACCGTCGAGGGTCATCTCTCGCGGATCTACGCGAAGCTCGGCATCCGGCACAGGGGCGCGCTGGCCCGCGCGCTCGCCCGCCGCCAATCACAAGGGATCGACGACTCAAACACGGGGGACTCGCCCGTTTCGGCGGATCGGGTCGCTCCCTAGCCTCGGGACAGACGGCCACCGGGCCATCTGGACAAGGAGGTAAGGCGATGACCCCCAGGATCACCCTCGTCAGCGCTGTCGTCGGTGCCGCGCTCGTCCTCGCCGCGCCGGCGTTCGGCGACTCGTGGGGCGCCGACCAGGAGCAGGCGAACGTCCGCGTGTCCCCCGATCTCGTCGACCGCGCTGCGGCTGTGAGGCAGCAGGAGCTCTTCGCGGTGCTCGACGCCCGTGAGCGCGCATTCGCCACGCGCCCTGCTACTTCGCCGGCTGCTGCGCCGGAGCGGGCGCACGACGATCACTTCCGGCTCGATCCGTCGAGCGGTCCGACGCCGATCGCGACGAGCCCCTCTTCGGACGGGTTCGACTGGTCGCAGCTCGGCATCGGCTTCGCCGTGGGCGTTCTGCTCATGCTCGGCCTGATGTTCGCGATGCGGCTGCCGCGGGCCCGCCAGCCCGCCCACTGATCCGGTCATCGCCGGAGCGCGAGGCCGCCCGGCGGGCGGCCTCGCGCGTGCTCCTGGAAGAATCCGTCGATGGACGACGCCGCGCTCGAGCTGCGGAACGTCACGTATCGCCTCTTCGTCGAGCTCGGCGGCCGACCGAGCGCCGACGCGGTCGCGGAGTCGCTCGGCCTCGCCGTGGAGAGCGTCCGCCGCGGCTGGCAGCGGCTCCACGACGCGCATGCCCTGGTTCTCGACTCCGAGGGCGAGGTCCGGATGGCGAACCCCTTCTCGGGCGTCCCGACGCCCTACCGGGTCGAGGCCGCCGGACGATCGTGGTACGCGAACTGCGCCTGGGACGCATTCGGCATCTGCGCGGCACTGCACGTCGACGGGCGGATCGACGCCGCGTGCCCCGACTGCGGCGAGCCGATCGTCGTCGAGGTGCGAGACCACCGGCCCGACGACGAGAGCCTCGTGTTCCACTCCCTGGTCGGCGCCGGCCACTGGTGGGACGACATCGTCTTCACCTGAAGCGCGATGAACCTCTTCCGGTCGGAGGAGCACGTCGGTCGCTGGCTCGCGGGACGCGCTCCCGGCGCGACGATCCCGGTGACGAAGCTCTGCGAGCTCGCGTACGCCTGGTGGTGGGACCGGCTGTCGCCGGGGTGGCGGCCCCGCACACGTGAGGAGAGCCAGGCGATCCTCGACCGGCTCGGTCTGATCGGCGAGCCCTGGCTCCTGCCGTAGGGCTCGAAAGATCGGCCGATGGAGGCGACGAGCACATACGACGACCTGCGCGCGGTCGTGCTGGTCGAGGGCCTCAGCGACCGGATCGCGGTCGAGTCGCTTGCCGAGCGCCGGGGCAGGGATCTCGCGGCCGAGGGCGTCTCCGTCGTCCCGATCGGCGGCGCGCAGGCGATCCGGACGTTCCTCGACCTGTACGGGCCTGCCGGGCTCGACCTCGGTCTGGCCGGCCTCTGCGACGTCGGGGAGGAGCGGAGCTACCGGCGCGGGCTGGAGCGCGCCGGTTTCGGCACCGAGCTGACCCGCGAGGACATGGAGCGGCTCGGCTTCTTCGTCTGCGAGGCGGACCTCGAGGACGAGCTGATCCGCGCGCTCGGGCCAGGGGTCGTCGAACGCGTCGTCGAGGAGCACGGCGATCTCGGGCCGTTCCGCACCCTCCAGAAGCAGCCCGAGTGGCGCGCGCGACCGCTGCACGACCAGCTCCGCCGGTTCTTCGGTAGCGGTGGGCGCCGGAAGATCCGCTATGCCCGCCACCTCGTGGACGCCCTCGACCTCGCGCGCGTCCCGCGGCCGCTCGACGGCGTGCTCGCGCACGTCTGAGCCGCCTATGCGCCGCTCTGCGCCTCCACCTCGCGGAGGTACTGGTGCACGAAGGCGATCGCCATGCTGCCCTCGCCGACCGCGGCGGCGACGCGCTTGACGGGGCCGAGGCGCACGTCGCCGCAGGCGAAGATCCCCGGGACGCTCGTCTCGAGGAGGTAGGGGTCGCGCCCGAGCTCCCAGCGGCCGGCGGCCGCGACATCGGAGCCCGTGAGCACGTAGCCCTTGTCGTCGCGTGCGATCTCGGGCGGCAGCCATCCCGTCTCGGTGTCGGCGCCGATCAGGATGAACAGGCGGTCCGACCGGAGCCAGGTCGTCTCCGAGGTGCCCTCGGAGCCCACTTCGATCGCCTCGAGCGCCGTGTCGCCGTGGAGCGCGATCACCCGAGACCGCGGAATCACGCTGATGTCCGTCTGCCTGGCGATCCTCTCGACGAGGTAACGCGACATGCTCTTCTCGAGCCCGTCACCGCGGCAGAGGATCGTGACGCGCTGTGCATGCGTCGAGAAGGACACTGCGGCCTGACCCGCGGAATTGCCTGCGCCCACGATGTGCACCTCCTGCCCGTGCAGGCCGCGGGCGTCGCCCGGCGCTGTCCCGTAGGCGACGCCGTTGCCCGCAAGCCGGTCGCAGCCGTCCACCGTCAGGCGACGCCAGACGACGCCACACGCGAGGATGATCGTCCGGGCGCGGAGGACATCGCCGCCGTCGAGGTGCACCGCACGTGTCGCGAGGTCGATGCGCACGATCTCGCGCGTCACGAGGATCTCGGCGCCGAGGCGTTTCGCCTGCCGTAGCGCACGGTGGGTCAGGTCGTCGCCCGACACGCCCTCGTGGAAGCCGAGGTAGTTCTCGATCAGTGAGGAGGTGCCTGCCTGGCCGCCCGGTACCTCGCGCTCGACGACGATCGTGCGCAGCCCCTCCGACGCGCCGTACACCGCGGCGGCGAGCCCGGCGGGCCCCGCGCCGACGACGACGGTGTCGTAGTCCGCCGCGCGCGGCTCGGTGCCGAGGTCGAGGAGCTCTGCCACCCGTCGCAGCTGGGGCCGCACGACGGTCTTCCCGCCGAGGACGCGGATCACGGGACAGTCGCCCGGGCCGGGGAGCGGTCCCCCCCACCCGTCTGCGGCGTCGGGGTCGTCGGGCTGGAGCCACGTGAAAGAGACCTGGTTTCGGTCGAGGAAGCGTCGCAGCTCGGCACAGGCCGGATCGAGCTCGTGCCCGACGACGATCGCGCGCGGAGGTGGCGTCTCCGCGGCGATCCCCTGGAGGCCGCGCGCCCCGGTCATCCTGTGCGCAGCGAGCTTGCCGACCTCCTTGCCGACGTCCGGCGCGACGGCGGCGACTGCGTGGTAGTCCTGGGGCTCGAGGCGCAGCACGCGCGACGCCTCGGCCGCGCGAAAGCCGACCGGGAACACGGTGCCGAGCGTGATCGGCACCTCGCCGAAGATGTCCCCCACCTCGCGCTCGCCGACGGGCCGCTCGACGCCGTCGACGAGCTTCACGGCCTCGATCTTCCCCTCGAGCACGGCGAACAACGCCCGCTCCGCCCCTTCGTGCGCCGCGTACTCGCCCTCCGCGAGCCGGATATCCGCGGCCGCGCGCGCGAGCCGCTCGCAGTCGGCGGCCTCGAGCCCCGCGAAGATCGCGACGCGGCAGACGTCCTCGGCGGTGACCACGACGCAACGCTACTCGTGCGGCCTCGTGCCGTCAGCAGACGGCGGAAACCGGACGTGCATGTGGTACTCGTGGCCCGCATACGGGATCACGACACCCGACGGGCCGCGCAGCCCGCTGCCGAAGCCGACGAAGATCATCTGCGCGCCCGCCGCGACGAACCGGTCGACGAGATCCTGGGAGAGACCGCGATCGATCTGCCCGGGTGCGACGGGAGCGCGGAGCTGCCGGTCGACCCGCGGGAAGTAGAGGTCGACGTCGAGCCCGTTCTGGTGGGAGACGTGCTCGTCCATCGGGCCGCCGCCCTCGCGGCTGATGTCCCCGACCACCAGACGCGGCGCTCCGCGATTCGCGGCGCGGTACGCCGCGGCCACGGACATGATCTCGCGGATCGTGTGCTCGGTGCCGTACAAGCGCCGCGGCGCGTTCGGCACGCTGTCCGTCACGGGGTTCCACGTGACCCAATCCGGGCCCTCGAGTGGAAGCTGCGTCCCGTCGGCGAGGGCGCCGGACCACGGCAGGCCGGCCGAGACCGCGTGGTGCCACGCGATCGCGGGCGCGGCCTCTCGTTTGGCAGCGGCCTCTCGGCGTCTCGCCTCTGCGGCGGTCAGGTGCCCAGGTGGAGGGCCGATCGTCGTGCGCTCGGGCACCGGCAGGCCGGTTCCCACGCGGAACGTGAGCGAGGGCGGGTCCTCGAGCAGTACCGCCGGCTCTGCCCCCGCACCGCTTCGCAGTGCGCCCAGCGCCATCATCACCGCGGGCGAGAGCGCGACCGCCGTCGCCCTGGCCCGTCGCAGATGCCGACGCCGCTCCCACGCTGCCCGGCGCACCCGCGACGCCACGAGGCCCGGCGGCGGCGCGAGCGCCGGGATCGCGGCAGGCCCGATCCCGGCGAACACCGGTGCCGCGGCCGCCTCGCGGAACCAGAACACCTCTGCCTCGAGCCACAACTCGCCGGGCCTCCAGCTCATGGAGGAACCACCTTCGTACCGAACCGCCCGTGTCCTGCCGGACGTCAGGCGGCGCGAGTCGAGTCGCGAGCCGCGACCTCCGGCTCCGTCGGCTGCGCGCCGTCGGCCGCCGGCACGGTCGTCTCCGTGATGATCCGGGCGCCGCGGCCGCGCGTGGCGAAGCTGAAGCCCCAGCGGAGGAGGACCAGCAGGCGATTCTGGAAGCCGATCAGGTAGAACAGGTGCACTCCGAGCCAGAGCAGCCAGGCCGGAAAGCCGCTGAGCTGCAGGCCTTTCACGTCAGCGACGGCGCGGACGCGTCCGATCGTCGCCAGGTTGCCCTTGTCCCTGTAGTGGAACGGCCGAGGGACGCCCCCGCGGAGGCGCGTCGCGATCGCCTTGCCGGCGTAGCGGCCCTGCTGGATCGCGACCGGAGCGACGCCCTCCAGCGGCACGGGCACGCCGTTCGCGTCGTGGACCTGCGCCATGTCGCCGATCGCGAGAACCTCCGGATGCCCCGGCAGCGTGAGATCGGGGCCCACGGGGACACGCCCCCCGCGCCCGAGATCCACCCCTGCCTCGGCGGCGAGCCGGCCTGCGAGCTCGGAGGCGACGACCCCGGCAGCCCAGATCGTGGTGCGGGCCTGGATGCGCCGCGTCGAGCCGGAGGGCTCGCGGAGCGTCACGGAGCCCTCGTCGATGTCGAGGACCTCGTGCCCCGCGAGCGGGGTCACGCCGAGCTGCTCGAGCGCCCGCGCGGCACTCGCCGACAGCCGAGGCGGGAACGGGGGAAGGATCCGCTCGGCCATCTCGACGAGCAGGATCCGCGCCTCCCGACTGTCGATCGCGCGGAACTCACGGCGGAGCGTGTCGCCGGCGATCTCCGCGATCTGACCTGCGAGCTCGACGCCGGTGGGCCCTCCGCCGACGACCACGAACGTGAGCCAGGCGGCCCGGCGCTCCGGGTCCGGCTCCGCCTCGGCCGCCTCGAACGCGGTCAGGATGCGCCGCCGTACCTCGACCGCACCCTCGAGCGACTTGATGTCGGGCGCAAACGCCCGCCACTCGTCGTGGCCGAAGTAGGTGTAGTGCGAGCCGGCGGCGACGATGAGGCTGTCGTAGCCGACGGCGTGTGTCCCGGGGCCGGCGGGTGAGCGCTCGACGAGCACCTGCCTCGCGGCCAGGTCGAAGCCGGTCACGTCGCCGAGCACCACGCGCACGTTCCCGCTGCGCTTGAAGACGCCGCGCAGCGGCGCGGTGATCTCGCCCGGCGTCAGGGCCCCGGTGGCGACCTGGTAGGCGAGCGGCTGGAAGAGATGGAAGTTGCGGCGGTCGATCAGCGTGACATCGGCGTCTGTTCGGCGGAGCTTCCGGACGGCATTGAGGCCGGCGAAGCCCCCTCCGACGACGACGACGCGATGGCGCGCGGTGCTGGGCTTCGACGTTCCGGACATGCCTCTCGGATGGTGGGCGCTCCGACGGATGTCGGCGGTACGGCGCCCCACACGTCCACGGTAGAGGTGACCGACTACTCGTTGCGTCGATGAGATCGCGAGCGTGCCTCAAGCCGGCGGGAGCACTGCCCGATACAGGAAAGGGAATCTGTGGACCTTTGACGGGGGATCGACACGAGCCGATGGAACTGGAACTGCAAGGCTGGAAGGTGAAGTTGGCGCTCGTCGCGCTCGCGGTCGTCGTGGTCGCGGCGCCGCTGGCGCGCGCGGTCCAGGCGAACAAGGGGCGGGCGGAAGACTGGCATCGTCGGGCGATCGTCGCCGAGGAGTCGGTGACCGGCCTGCGCCTCGTGATCGAGGAGCGCAGCCGCGCCCTGAACCAGCGGACGATCCAGGCCAACAGGCTCCTGGGGGAGCTCGACTCGAACCGCGCCTCGTTGCAGCAGTCGAAGGTCAGCGTCGGCACGCTGACGCGGAAGCAAGCCCGGCTGGCCGAGCAGAACGCCCAGGCAGAGACGCAGCGCCGCACGCTCCAGAAGCGCCTGGCGACGCTCGAGCCGATCGCGAGGAAGCTCGGCGCCTGCGCGAAGTCGCCCTCGACCGCGCCCGGGGCGTCGTCACGCAAGGGAGCCGCGGCCGCGCGTGCTCGGCTCGCGAGCTGCGCGCAGGCGAGCGCAAGCCTCGACGCCTACCTGGAGCAGGGCCCTTGATCGTCGGCGCCGGCTGGGCGTTCGTAGCCCTCGTCGCGGCTGCGATCGTCGCGTTCCTTCTCGCCCCGAGCATCGGGATCCTCGTGGTGGACGAGGCGCCGCGCAGCGAGCTGCGGCTCGTCGCGCCGGCGCTCGTCGACGCAGAGCCCGGAGTCGAGGCCCGCTCCGCGCCGCTTGCGGCGCTGTCACCCGGCCGCGCGATGCGCGAGGCGCGCGACGGGCTCCTCCGTGTCCGCAACGCGGGCTGTGTCGGCCGCCCGACCGGCTCCGGCTTCGCGCTCGATCCGAGGATCCTCGTCGCGTCTCGCGACGTCCTTCCCGGCGGCGGCCTGCTGAGGGTCACGCCGCGGACTGGCCGCGCGACGGCGCACGAGGCCACGCGCGTCTATCGCCTCGGCGAGCTCGCGATCGCCCAGGTCGGAGGTCTGCTCCCACGGAAGATCGGGGTCGGGCAGGACGCCGCACTCGGAGCCTCGGTCGCCGTCGTCGGCTATCCGCTCTCCTCCGCCCCGCGGGTGCTCGCGGGCGTCGTCGTCGACCGCGTCGCGGGCGCGCGTTTCGGCGTTCGCGGGCCGGTGCTCCGCCTGACGTCCAGCCTGGGGCCGGACGAGCCGGGCGGCCCCGTCGTCGACGCCCGCGGGCGGATCGTCGCGGTCGCCTTCGCGACCGACCCGAAGACGGGGCTCGCCGTGGCAGTCCCGCTCGCGACGCTCCGCTCGCTGGTCGCCTCGCGCGCCCTGCCACAGGTGCCGCGGTGCGAGGGCGAGCTCGCAGCGAGCTCGGCGGCGCCCCGCGCCGACGGCGAATAGCGCACGGAGCACTCCGGCGGCCCGAATCCGTAGTCCCGGCGTCGAGGTACGTGTCCCCGCAGATGGCCGCTCCGCGCGTCTGGGACGCTGGGAGCGAGAAATGAGGTCCGAGATGTCGACTGCGTCGCGTCCGTCCTCGGGCATTGCCCCGGAGTCGCGTCGGTGGTCGACGTGCTCGTCCCGGAGATGTGGGCCTCGCCGGCCATCACCGCGATGTAGGTCGTCGTCGCGATCTGTGCGATCTGGGCGCTCGACTTCGTCTCGGTCAACGGCTCCGGCGCGACCAGCACGGCGATCCCGTCCGGGATCGCCGTCGCGGTGTTCGCCTCGATCGGCACGTGGGTCGTCGCGAGGGACGGCTTCGGCCGGCGCGCCGCCGAGACGTGAGTCTCGCTCACCTGGGAGGCCCCACACCGCACGGGGCCTCCCCTGGCGAGGCCCTGGTCCCGGCCGGAGGGCGGAGCGGATCGGTTAGAGCCGCGGGCCGGTCGGGGACTTGGAGATCTCCTCCACCATCCCGCCGACCGCCTTCTCCTTCGCCTCGATCGCAACGTCGGCCTGTGACAGGACGCCGACCAGCCGGTGCTCGTCATCGACGACCGGAAGTCGCCGCACCTGCTCGCTCGCCATCCTCTCGAGCGCCGTCGAGAGGTCTTCCTCCGCGTAGACCGTGACCAGGTCACGACTGACGACCTCGCGCACCGGCATGCCTCGCGGATCCCGTCCTCTCGCCACCGCGCGGACGACGATGTCGCGATCGGTGACCATGCCGGCCAACTCCTCGCCCTCGAGAACCGGCAACGAGCCGATGTCCTCGCTCTCCATGAGCTGTGCGACCTCGGAGACCGGCGTCTCCATCGTCACGCAGCGCGGGCTATCGGTCATGACGTCGCGAACCTTGGTGCCCATGACTCCTCCCTCTGTACGCGTGCCTGGACTAGAGCTACCCGCCCCGGCGGGAGCCCCAAACAGGCCGAACGGAGCCGCGCCGTACCATGCATGTCATCCCACGCTGGGGAGGTGAGGTGCCTTGTCCGACACGGTCACCGACGACGACCTGGGAGCACTCGTCCAACGCGTCACCGAGGCCGCCCGGGCGCTGATCGCGGGTGACATCGGTGCATACGTCGCGCTCATCGAGCATGCGGACGACTACACGCTCATGTCTCCGTACGGCGGCGAGCCGGTGAGAGGATTCGACGACTCGGAGGCGGCGTTGGAGGGGCTGGCGCAGTTCTTCCGTGGCGGCGAGGCAGAGGTCGAGGTCGTGGAGACCTACTCCTCGGACGACCTGGTCGTGCTCGTGGTCGTCGAGAGACAGCGCGGCGTCGTCGGGGATCTCCCGGAGCAGGACTGGTCGCTCCGCGTCACCTGGGTCTTCCGGCGCGGCGGGGAGTCGGGCTGGGAGCTGGTGCACCGTCACGCAGACGCGCTGGTGCACCCCATCGACCACGAGCGGCTGGGGCAGCTGGCACGCGGCGAGTGACCGCCCCGACGGCGTGCGCTTGCCCCGAAACAGTTCCGAGCTGCTGGAGCGACCGCCTAGTCGATCGCGCGCAGAAAGCCGTCGACTCG
>DATBET010000150.1:0-1670 GCA_036558885.1 Gaiella sp. | reverse complement strand
CGCGAGCTACGCGCGTGGCGGGGCCGGAGGATCTCCTACGTCCCGCAGGACCCGTCCACGGGGCTGAGCCCCGGCATGCGCGTCGGGGAGCAGGTCGCCGAGATCGTGCGGCTGCACCTCCCCGAGGAGCGCTCGGTTGCGGATCGCGTGCGACGCGCATTCGACCGAGCGCAGCTTCCCACCGGCGCCGACTTCCTCCGCCGCTACCCGCACCAGCTCAGCGGCGGCCAGCAACAGCGCGTCGCCATCGCGATGACCCTCGTCTGCGATCCCGACGTCGTGGTCATGGACGAGCCGACCACCGGCCTCGACGTGACGACGCAGGCGCGGCTGCTCGCGACGGTCGAGGAGCTGCTGAGCGAGCGCGACCTCGCGGTCGTCTACGTCAGCCACGACCTCGGGGTCGTCCGAAACCTGGCCGATCGTGTCGCCGTGATGTACGGCGGCCGGCTGCTGGAGGAGGCACCCGTCGAGGAGCTGTTCGCGGAGCCGCGGCATCCATACACGCGACGGCTTCTCGAGGCGGTTCCGCGTGTCGACGCCGGTCAGGCCCGTTCGCGGGGAATTCCGGGGGCCGCGGTCGAGCCGTGGAACCGGCCGGCGGGCTGCCCGTTCGCGCCGCGCTGCGATGCGCGGATCGACGTGTGCACCGTCGAGATGCCGCCGCCCGAGATCGACGAGAGCCGCGTCGTGCGTTGCTGGAACTGGCAGCTGCCGGGGTCGACGCGGCCCCTCCCGGTGCTCTCCGACGCTTCCGGCGGACCCGCCCCGCGAGGCGACGTCGAGCCGGTGCTCGAGGTCGTCGGGCTCTCCGCGGGCTACGGCCCGCGCGACTCGCGCCTGCGCGGTGCCGCGCAGCGCATCGGCGTGCCGGCGACGTCACGCGGGAGCCTCGCCGTCGACGACGTCAGCTTCTCCGTCGGCAGCGGCTCGTGCGTGGCCGTCGTCGGCGAGTCCGGCAGCGGCAAGACGACGCTCCTGCGGACGATCTGCGGCCTCCACCAACCCTCGGCAGGAGAGATCCGACTTCACGGCGACGTGCTCGCCGCCGCGACCCGGCAGCGCCCGCTCGCCGTCCGCCGCGCGATTCAGCTCGTTCCGCAGAACCCGGACAGCTCGCTCAACCCGAAGCACACGGTCGGCACGATCATCGGGCGACCGCTGCGGCTCTTCCACGGCGTCCGGGGTCGGCGCGCGGGCGCCGACGTGGCGCGCCTGCTCGAGCGGGTTCACCTGCGGCCGGGAATGGCTTCGCGCTACCCACGGGACCTCAGCGGCGGCGAGAAGCAGCGAGTCGCGATCGCGCGGGCGCTCGCGGCGCAGCCGGAGATCCTGCTCTGCGACGAGATCACCGCCGCGCTCGACGTCGCCGTCCAGGCCGGGATCCTCGACCTGATACTCGAGCTCCGCGCGACGTCCGGGATGACCGTGCTCTTCGTGTCGCACGACCTCGCAGTCGTACGCGAGATCAGCGAGCACGTCATCGTCATGCGCCACGGCCGGATCCGCGAGGCGGCGCCCGCCGAAGCCGTCTTCGAACGGCCGTCCGACGACTACACGCGCGAGCTGCTGTCGGCCGTTCCGCGGTTCCGCGAGCACGACTATCCGACCCACCCGCGACTGCCCCTCGAGCATGCCGAGCACTGACCCCGTCGCCGACGTGCTCGTCG
>DATBET010000149.1:0-4196 GCA_036558885.1 Gaiella sp. | reverse complement strand
ACAGCGACACCGAGCCCGGAGGCGTCCAGACCCTCGCCTGCAATTGCGACCGGCGCGGCCGTTGACCACACGGAAGACGCGTGCCAGCATCTGCCCAAGCGGCGACGGAGGTGCGCATGAGGTGGGCGGCGGTTGTGCTCGCGGCCGCGGTGGCCGCGGTCATGCCCGTCCCGGGTCCTGCGACGGCCGCGCCCGGCGAGATGGCGTGTTCGTACGAGGATCCCGACTTCGGCATCCACACCCACTCGCTCGACGTCGACACCGTGAGTGTCGCCCACTCCAAGAACAACCGGGTCACCTTCACCGTGGCATTCCCGACGGAGATCGAGCTCGCTTCGGACACCGGGTTCCAGATCGCGGTCGACAGGGACTTCGATCCCGGGACGGGTGACGAGGACGGGTTCGACCTCTTCATCGGCTACGTCCAGGACGTGCCCGAGCCCAATCCCTGGCTGAGCGAGTGGCGGAGTGGTGATTGGACGCCACGCGCAGCATCCTCGCTGGCGTTCTCGCACGAGCGTGATCACGTGGTGTTCCAACTCGACGAGGACGAGTTGCCGGACGCGTTCCGGTTTCAGGTCGCGGCCGGCACGGGATTTGGCTCCGCTGACGCAGACGTCGACTTCGCTCCCGAGCGAGAGCACGTCCTGGCCGCCAGCGAGCGCGGTGTCTGGAGCTTCCCGGCGTGCGAGACGATCGGTGCCGAAGCCGCCGACTCGGGTGGCGGCTGGGGAATGCCGCTCGTTCTCACCGTCGTCGGGCTCGGCGCGGTGGTCGCGATCGCGGGATGGACGCTCGAGAAGCTTCGTGGGCGCAGGGGATAGCGGCGCGTCCTCACGGCAGCAGCCGGTAGCCGAACCCCCACTCGTTGACGACGACCCCGGCGGCACCTGCGTCCTCGAGCTTTCGGCGGAGCCGCGACGCGTGCGAGTCGAGCGTCCGGGTGCGAATCCCGTTGCCGCGGATCCCCCACACGTCGCGCAGCAGCTCGCCCTTCGTGAAGACGCGCGTCGGGTCGCTCGCGAGCTTGCCCGCGAGCTCGAACTCCCGGCCGGAGAGCCGGACCGCCGTCTCCCCCACGCGCACCTGCCTCGAGCGGTGGTCGACGACTATCGGCCCCGCCTCGACGACCTCGGCCTGCCCGAGCGACACCCGCCGCAGCAGCGCACGGACCCGCGCGCGCAGCTCGAGGTAGACGTCCCGGGGAACGACGTCGTCGGCGCCGCTCTCGAGGCCCCGGACGCGGACGAGGGGATCGGCGCCGGGCTCCGTGAGCAGGATCAGCGGCACGTTTCGGTCCCAGGTACGTCCCGGCTCCCCTGCACGAATGCGCCGGCAGAGGTCCGGCTCGCCCGCGATCACGACGTTCGGGGCGAGGCGTTCGGCGAGATCGAGCGCGCGCGCCGTCCACGCCGCGCCGAAGACCGTGAACCCGTCGTCGCGCATCTGCCGCTCGATGTACTCCCGCGACCCGGTCTCGGGCTCCGCGAGGAGGACCGCGTCGACGCTCATCCCCCGCGACGCTAGAAGCACGAGAGCCGCTCCGCCAGATGTCCTTTGGGCCGTCTGTGTGACGATTCGCCCACAGTCGTCCGGGAAAGGCCACGGATCGAGACGCTCAACCTCACAGCGAACGGTATTCGGTTCCACGCGCTCGCCGACGGGCCCTCGCACGGCCCCCTTGTCCTCTGCCTGCACGGCTTTCCCGAGCTCGGCCGCTCGTGGCGCCACCAGCTGCCGGCGCTCGCCGCAGCCGGGTATCGCGCGGTCGCGCCCGACCTGCGCGGCTACGGCGAGACGGAGCTCCGCGGGCCTTACGACTTGTCGACGCTCGTGGACGACGCCGCGGGCCTCGTGGCCGCGCTCGGTCGCGAACGGGCGACCGTCGTCGGGCACGACTGGGGCGGCGCGGTCGCGTGGAGCCTCGCTGCGCTCCGACCCGCGGTCGTCGAGAGGCTCGTGGTGCTGAACTGCCCGCCGCCGCAGGAGCTCGCACGCGCGATCGTCCGCTCGCCGACCCAGCTGCGCCGATCGTGGTACGTCCTCTTCTTCCAGCTGCCCCGGCTACCGGAGCGGCGCATGGCCGCCGACGGG
This sequence comes from Gaiella sp., assembly GCA_036558885.1. GTDB lineage: Bacteria > Actinomycetota > Thermoleophilia > Gaiellales > Gaiellaceae > Gaiella. The sequence goes on along the minus strand of DATBET010000149.1, from coordinate 2,102 downwards.
GCGGCGGTCGTCGCCCGCGCGCTCGTCGGCGGCTCGCACCGACGGGGCGTCTGGCCCGACGACGAGCTGGCGACGTACCGCGCTGCGTTCGCGCGGCCCGGCCGGGCCAAGGCCGCGATCGACTGGTACCGAGCGGCGTTCCGACGATCGCTGCGGCCGCGGCGCGGACGCAGGTGGCCGCGGATCTCGGCGCCGACGCTCGTCCTCTGGGGCGTCGAGGACCGCTTCCTCGTGCGCGAGCTGGTCGGCGCGGAGTCCTTGCGGCGCGCGCTCACGGAGGGCACGCTTCCCACGGTGGTCTGGATCGAGGACGCGGGGCACTTCGTCCAGAACGAGGCGCCGGAGCGCGTGAACGCGGAGCTCCTGCGCTGGCTGGGACCGGCGGCGTGACAGGCCTTCTGGCGGCGCTCACAGTGGGCAAGTTGCAACTTGCAACTTGGGTCCTCGGAGCCGCCGCGGCGGCCGTGGGGGCGGCATGGACGGCGGGCACGCCCCTCTCGGAGCCGCGCAGCGAGGTCGCGGCGGCGGCGTTGCGGGGCCGCATCCTCGTCGTCGGCGGGTTCCTGGAGAGCGGAGCGAACTCACGGCGGGTCGACGCGTACGACCCGGCGCGCGACGCATGGACGCGGCTGCCCGACCTGCCCGTCTCCGTCGACCACGCGGCGGCTGCCTCCTCGCGCGGACGGCTCGTCGTCGTCGGCGGCTACGGCGCCGACCGGCAGCCGCTGCGCGCCGCGTACCTGCTCGACGGCTCCGGGTGGCGCACGCTGCCGCCGCCTCCCGAGGAGCGGGCCGCGGCGGCCGCCGCCGCGACTTCCGGTGGGACGGTCTGGGTCGTCGGCGGCAGGACGCGGGACGGGCTTGCGAAGACGATGCTCGCCCTCGACCTGGGCACGCTCCGCTGGAGGGTCGTTCGCGGCCCCCGCCCGCGCGAGCACCTCGCCGCGACCGCGCTCGGCGGGAAGGTCTACGCCGTCGGCGGGCGGCTCGCAGGCTACGACACGAACCTCGCGACGGTCGAAGCCTACGACCCGCGGACGGGCCGCTGGCGTCGGCTGCCGGACCTCCCCTCGCCGCGCGGCGGCACGGGAGCGGCGGCCATCGCGGGGCGGATCGTCTCCGTCGGGGGCGAGTCGCCGACCGGAACCGAGCGCGCGGTCTGGGGGCTGCGGCCGCCGTCCGGCAGCTGGGCGCGGCTGCCCGATCTCCCCACGCCGCGACACGGCCTCGGGGTCGTCGCGCTCGGCGGGCGCGTCTGGGTCGTCGCGGGAGGCCCCGAGCCGGGGCTCACGGTCAGCGGCGCGGTGGAGTCGCTGGCGGTCGGCAACCGCTGACCCCTCTGACGCGCCCGGGGCGTCGCTGAGCGTGCCGGGCCGGAGGGGATAGTGCTGGAGCACAGACCCGGAGAGACCGGTGCGCTCGGCGGCGTCAGGCCGGCGGAGCCGGGCTCCGCCCGGCGAGAGCCGGCAGGCCGGGCGCTTCAGAGGCGGCCGCTCCGCACGACGCCCCAGAGCAGCCAGAGCCCGAACGCGCCCGAGATCACGAAGCCGACGACCGAGAGCAGGTGCAGCCCGAGCACGTGGGGCCCGTTCTTCGCGAGCACGCCGATCAGCGACGAGCCAACGAGCCCGCCGAGGATCACGAGCGCGACCGCGATGCGGTTCACGGCCACGTCGAGGTGGTGTGAGAGGTCGTCCACACCGGGGTTCGAGATCTTCACCTTCAGCTCGCCGTCCGCGAGCTCGCCCAGCACGGCGTGTATTTGCCGTGGGACGTCGAGTGCGATCTCGCCGAGCTCCTGCGCCTCGCGCCGCGTGCGCAGGGCGAGGCGTCGTGGCGAGAGACGCTCCGCGACGAGCCGGCGTGCATACGGCTTCGCGACCTCGAAGACGTTGAAGTCCGGGTAGACCTCCACGGCGACGGACCCGAGCGTCGCGATCGTCTTGTCGAGGATCACGAACCGGGTCGGCAGGCGGAGGTTCATCGAGTAGATGAGGTCGAGGCCCTCCCGGATCGCCTCGATCGGGTCGATGTCCGAGAGGCGGGCGCCGTAGTAGCGGTAGTACAGCTCCTCGAGCCGGGAGCGCAGCTCGTCCTCGCGA
>DATBET010000148.1:0-11257 GCA_036558885.1 Gaiella sp. | reverse complement strand
CGTACTGGGAGGAGGCGGCGTGATCCTCCGCGTGGGGCACCTCTATCCCGAGTACCTGAACATCTACGCCGACCGGGGCAACATCGCCGTGCTCGAGCGACGTGCCGCCGCGCGCGGCCACGAGCTCGTGATCGACCCGGTCACCGTCGGCACGCCGCTCGAGCCCCGCGCCCAAGACCTCCTCTACATCGGCGGCGGCCAGGACCGCGAGCAGGCGATGGTCGCGGACGACCTCGCCGCGCGTCGCGGAGCGGTCGAGGCGGCCGTCACGGGCGGCTCCGCGCTGCTCGCGGTCTGCGGCGGCTACCAGCTCCTCGGCCGCGGCTACCGGGGCCGCGACGGGTCGTGGCTCGCGGGCGTCGGCCTGTTTCCGCACGAGACTCTCGCCGGCGACACCCGGATGATCGGCGATGTGCTGCTCGAGAGTGCGCTACCAGAGGCGCCGGGCCGGACAATCGCCGGTTTCGAGAACCACGCCGGGCGCACGCTGCTCGACGCCGGCGCGGAGCCGCTCGGCCGGGTCGTCGCCGGGTACGGAAACGACGGGGAATCGGGCTTCGAGGGCTGCCGTATCGGGCGCGCGCTGGGCACGTACCTCCACGGCCCGCTCCTGCCCCGCAACCCGTGGGTGGCGGACCTTCTGCTCTCGTGGGCGATCGCCCATAGGACCGGTGCCGAGCCAGAGCCCCTCGCTCCGCTCGACGACTCGCTCGAGCGCGAGGCCCACGCCGTCGCCGCAGCGCGCGCACGTGCCCGGGGCGGGCGGCCGGCGTGAGCAGGCGAGTTGGTTGCCACTTGTAACTTGCACTCCTCACTCCGCCCAGCGGGCGCCCAGGTAGACGCAGGGGTCGCCCGGCTGGTAGCGCGCGAGGAAGCGCGCGATCGGCGGGTGGATCGTGATCCCGTCGAGCTCGTCCAGCTCGAAGAGCCGGTGGCCGCGCACGGCCTCGTCCGTCGAGGAGACGTCGACGAGCGACCCGTCGAGCTCGCCCGCGAAGAGGACGTGCACGACGTGCTTCGACCAGAGGCTCCGCTCGGGCGAGATCGACTCGACGATCGCGACGGGCCCCTCGACCGGCAGCTCGTCCAGCTCGCCCACGAGTCCGGTCTCCTCGTGCAGCTCCCGCTGGAGCGCCTCGACGAGCGTCTCGCCGCTGTGGACGCCCCCGCCCGGGAGCAGCCAGTGCTCCCGACCGCGCTTCTCGTGCCTGCAGAGGAGGATCGCGCCATGCCAGCGGAGCAGGGCAGAGACGCGGATCCTGGGCTCGGGACGCATCAGCTGCCAGACGAGCCGAGGCCGCCCGTGCCGCGCGCGGACGGCGGCAGCTCGTCGACCTCGACGACCTCGACGCGGGGCAGCTCCACGATCACCAGCTGCGCGATCCGCATCCCCGGCTCGACGACGAACGGCTCCGCGCGGTCGGTGTTCAGCAGGATGACCTTCACCTCGCCGCGGTAGCCCTCGTCGATCAGCCCCGGTGCGTTCACCTTCCCCAGGCCGTGGCGCGCCGCGAGCCCGGAGCGCGGCACGACCAGCCCCGCGTGGCCCGGCGGGATCGCGACCGCGATGCCCGTCCCGACGACGGCGCGCTCGCCCGGTGCAAGCTCGACGCGCTCGCAGGCGCTCAGGTCGAGCCCGGCGTCGCCGGCGTACGCCTGCGCGGGCAGCTGGGCGTCCGGCCGGAGCCGCGTGACCTGAACGGCCGTCACGCGCTCCCGAGGATCTCCGCGTCCAGCCCGGCGACGAGGTACGGCGCGAAGCGGCGGACGTCCCGGTGTGGCAGCCGGGCGCGGACGACGACCCCCGCCTCCGTGTCCGTCCGCTCGTCGATCGGCGCACCGAGCGCGTAGAGATCGGCGAGCACCGAGCCCTTGTCGTACGGGACGAGGAGCCTCACCTCGTCGTACCGGTCGGCGAAGCGCTCCGCGACGCGGGCCTTGAGCTCCTCGAGCCCCGTGCCTTCGACCGCCGAGACCTGCACCGCCTCCGGGAAGCGGTTGGCGACGCGCCTGCGCGCGAGCGGGTCGAGCAGGTCGACCTTGTTGAGGACGAGCTCGACGGGGACCTCGCCGGCGCCGATCTCCGAAAGGACACGCTCGACAGCGCGGGTCTGCTCGACGAGCACGTCCTCCGCGAGTGACGCGTCGACCACGTGGAGGACGAGGTCTGCGACGAGCGTCTCCTCGAGGGTCGACGCGAACCCCTCGACGAGCTGCGTCGGCAGCCGCCGGATGAAGCCCACCGTGTCGGTGACGAGGTAGCGCTTCCCCGCGTGGTCGAAGCCGCGCGTGGTCGGGTCGAGCGTCTCGAACAACCTGTTCTCGACCGACACGTCGGCCCCCGTCAAGGCGTTGAGCAGGGTCGACTTGCCGACGTTCGTGTAGCCGGCGAGGGCGACGGTCGGCGTCTCCGAGCGACTCCGGGCCTTCCGGCGGGTCGCACGGTGAGCCCCGACCTCGCGGAGCCTTCGCCGGAGCAGCGTGATCCGCCGGTTCGCGAGGCGCCGGTCGGTCTCGAGCTGGGACTCGCCCGGCCCGCGCGTGCCGACGCCGCCGCCGACCTGGGCCGTCCCGCCTCCGCCCGCGAGGCGCTCCAGGTGCTTCCACATGCCCCGCATGCGGGGGAGGTTGTACTCGAGCTGGGCGAGCTCGACCTGGAGCTTTCCCTCGGCGGAGACGGCGTGCTGCGCGAAGATGTCGAGGATCAGCTGGGTGCGGTCGACGACGCGGGCCGAGAGCGCGTCCTCGAGGGCGCGCTGCTGCGTCGGCCGAAGCTCGTCGTCGACGATCAGCACCTCCGCTCTGGCGGTCGCGTACGCGTCCTTCAACGACTCGAGCTTCCCCTTGCCGACGTACGTTCGAGGGTCGGACCGCGCACGGTGCTGGACGATCTGTCCGACCGGGCCGACGCCGGCCGCGCGAGCCAGCTCGCGCAGCTCCGACAGCTCGTCCTCGTCGTCTGCACCGTGAGGCAGCACCGCGAGCAGGAGCCCGCGCTCGGGCTCAGGCTCGAGCGTGCGCTCGGAGTCACGCACCGGCATCGCGGGAAGTATGCCCGGCGCCCTGTGCCGATAGGCTCGGCCGGCGTGACCGACCTCGCCGACCGCCTCGCCCGACGCACGCTCGAGCTCGTGGACATGCCGTCGGAGAGCCTCCACGAGGCTGAGATCCGCGAGCGTCTGCGCGCGCTCGTGCCGCAGCCCTTCACGCCGGTATTCGAGGGCGACGAGGCGTTCTTCTGGGCTCGCGAGCGGCGCGCAGAAACCCCTTTCCTCGTCCTCGCGGGGCACTACGACACGGTCCCCGCGCAGGGCAACGTCCCCGGGCGCGTCGACGGCGGCGCGGTGCACGGGTGCGGCGCGAGCGACATGAAGGGGGGCGTCGCGGTGGCGCTCGAGCTCGTGCGCGACCTCGGCGCGGGCGAGCCGGGACCGGTGGACGTCGGGCTCCTCCTGTTCGGCCGCGAGGAGCTGCCGCCGGAGCACAACCCGCTCCCCGCCCTGTTCGACGGCTGCCCCCTCGTGCGCGAGGCGGATCTTGCCGTCCTCCTCGAACCGACCGACCTCGCGATCCAGGCCGGCTGCCTCGGCAACGTCTCCGCGCGGATCACGTTCCACGGGGTCAGCGGCCACTCCGCACGCCCGTGGCTCGCCCGAAACGCGATCCACGGGGCGATCGAGGGGCTCGCCCGCATCGCCACCTTCGAGCGGCGGGAGGCACTCGTCGACGGCCTCCCGTTCTACGAGGTCGCGTCGGTCACCCGGATCGCGGGGGGCGTCGCCGACAACGTCGTCCCCGATGAGGCGGTCGCCACCGTCAACCTCAGGTATCCGCCCGACCGGGCTCCCGGCGACGCCGAGGAGCTGCTTCGCTCTCTGGTACCCACCGACGCGACCGTGGAGATCACGGGGAACTCGTCGCCCGGCGCCGTCGTCGTCGACGCTCCGCTCGTCCGCGCGCTCGAGGGGGTCGGCGGCTTTCCGATCGAGCCGAAGCAGGCGTGGACGAACGTCGCCGACTTCACGGAGCGCGGGATCCCGGCGATCAACTTCGGGCCAGGGGCAACGCGCTACGCGCACCGTCGGGACGAGCTGGTGGAGATCGCGTCGCTCGAGCGCGCATACGAGGCGCTGCGCGGGGTCGCGCTCGGCGAGAGCCCGCTCGACTAACGTCCCGGCGTGCCGCTCTCCCCCACGCTGCGCGCGCAGACGACCTATCCCTTCGTCCGGCTCAACGAGGCGGCCGCGGCACGGCGGGCGGAAGGGCTCGAGGTGATCGACTTCGGGATGGGCGACCCGCGCGAGCCGACGGATCCCCTGATCCTGCAGGCCCTCCGCGACGGGGTGCGCGAGCGAATGGGCTATCCGGCGGCGCCGGGCCTCCCCGAGCTCCGCGAGGCGATCGCCGGCTGGGCCGCGCGGCGCTTCGGCACGGAGCTCGATCCCGAGCGCCACGTCATCCCGACGCTTGGCTCGAAGGAGGCGATCTTCTCGCTCGCGCAGGTCGTGCTCGACGTGCCCGGCGGACGCGACACCGTGGTCGCGACGGAGCCCGGCTACCCCGTGCCGGCGCGCGGAGCAGCCTTCGCGGGCGCCCGGGTCGTCGAGCTACCGCTGCTCGAGCGCAGCTCCTTCCTGCCCGAGCTGGACGGTGTCGCCGACGAGACGTGGGAGCGCGCGGCGCTCGTCTGGCTCAACTCCCCGAACAACCCGACGGGCGCGATCGCCCCGCTCGCCTTCCTCGAGCGGCTCGCGGCACTCGCGCGCGAGCACGGCTTCGTCCTTGCGTGCGACGAGGCCTACAGCGAGCTTTGGTTCGCCCAGCCGCCTCCCTCGGCGCTCGAGCTGTCCGACTGGACGAACGTCCTCGTGCTCAACACGCTCTCGAAGCGCTCGTCGATGACGGGGTTCCGCAGTGGCTTCGCTGCGGGCGACCCGGAGCTGATCGCCGCGCTCCGCCGGTTCCGACCGAACGTGGGGACCGCGCCGCAGGAGTTCGTCCAGCGGGCATCGGTCGTCGCCTGGGGCGACGAGGAGCACGTCGTCAGGGCGCGAGACGCGTACGGTCGCAAGCGCGCCCTCCTCCTCGACGTCCTCGGGCGAAAAGACCTGCGCGACGTCGGCGGGCCGGCGACGATGTACCTCTGGATCGCCGTGCCGCCCGCCGAGACGTCCGAGGGCCATGCGTCCCGCCTCCTCGAGCACGGTGTGCTGGTCACCCCCGGCTCGTACCTGGGGCCGTCCGGAGAGGGCTTCGTCCGCTACGCGCTCGTCCCGACCGAGGAGGAGTGCACCCGCGCCGTGAGCATCCTGGAGGATGCGCTGTGATGGACCTCGAGGCGCGGATCGACGAGCTGTGGGAGGAAGGCCGGGTGGAGGCCGGCCCGATCGAGAAGACGGTCGACCTCCTCGACCGCGGTGAGCTGCGCGTGGCACAGCCCGGCCCCGACGGCTGGGTCGTCAACGAGTGGGCGAAGAAGGCGATCCTTCTCTACTTCCGGCTCCGCCAGGTGGAGCCCCTGGACGCGGGCGGCCTCCACTACCTCGACAAGATCCCGGTCAAGCAAGTCGATCCTTCGCTCGGCGTCAGAGTCGTCCCTCCCGGCGTCGCCCGTCACGGCGCGTACCTCGGCGAGGGCGTCGTCCTCATGCCCGGCTACGTGAACATCGGCGCCTGGGTCGGCCCGCGCACGATGGTCGACACGTGGGCGACGGTGGGCTCGTGCGCGCAGATCGGCGCCGACGTCCACCTCGCCGGCGGCGTCGGGATCGGTGGCGTCCTCGAACCGCCGCAGGCGGCTCCGGTGATCGTCGAGGACGGCGCCTTCGTCGGGTCGCGCGCCGTGATCGTCGAGGGGGTGCGGATCGGCGCGGGCGCGGTGATCGCGCCGAACGTCGTCCTCTCGGCGAGCGTTCCGATCATCGACGTGACGGGCCCCGAGCCGATCGAGCACCGTGGCGCCGTGCCGCCGCGCAAGGTCGTGCTGCCGGGCGTGCGGCAGAAGGACTATCCCGCCGGGACGTTCGGCCTCCCGTGCGCGCTGATCGTGGGGGAGCGAAGCGCGTCGACCGACCTGAAGACCTCGCTCAACGACGTTCTGCGCGAGTTCTCGATCGCGGGCTGAACCAGCGGAACCACTCGGTCCCCCACGAGCCCCTCCTTCCGCGTTCTGCACGGATCGGCGGCACCCGGCCTCGCGGCCGGCAAAGCCGGCCCTCCGGCCTCGGGGCGCGCGTGCACGGCAACTCGCCCGTGGCTCATCGGCTCGCGAGATCGCGGCGCGAGCCACCGGTTTCACAGCGATGTCGCGCCTGCGCAGATCTCCTCCGCGGGGCCGGTCAGGACGACGGACGTCCCGGCGACCTCGACCAGAAGCTCGCCGCCGGGCATCCCGACACGGACGGGGCTGTCGCACCACCCGCGGGCCACCGCAGCCGCACCGACCGCCACCGCCGAGGAGCCCGAAGCCCGCGTCTCGCCCGCCCCCCGCTCCCAGACGAGCGCCCGGAGCGTGCCGCGCGACTCCGGTAGCGCGAGCTGGACGTTGGTGCGCCGCGGGAACCGAGGGTGCGTCTCCACGGCCGGGCCGATGCGCAGGAGGTCGTCGCGCGAGAGGGCGTCGCGACGGACAACCGCGTGCGGGTTGCCGACGTCGACCGGGATCACCGTGAGCCGCTCGCCCGGAAGCGCCAGCTCCTCGTCCGGTCCCACCGACACCCGACCGAGCTCCTGTCGGATGAGTCCTCCGGGCGCGACCGCCGAGCGAACGAGCCTCCCGGCGGTCTCCACCAGCGCCTCGTGAGCGGACCTCTCGCGAAGCAGCCACGCAGCCGCGATCCGGGTCCCGTTCCCTGACATCTCGGCCTTGGAGCCGTCGGGGTTCCAGATCGCGATCTCCGCTCGCGGGCCCTCTTGCACGAGGATCTCGACGATCCCGTCGCTGCCGATGCCCGTGCTCGGGTCGCAGAGGCGTCGCACGCGCTCGGGTCGCAGCTCGCCGGCGTCCGGCTGAACGAGCAGCACGTATGCGTTGCCCAGCGCGTGCCACTTCTCGAACCGCATCGCGGCCAGGCTAGACCATCGTGCCGCGCGTCACGTGGAACTGCGGCCGAGATGCTCCAGGATCTCCTCTGCGATCGCCGTGGAGTCGCGCTCACCGTCGAGCATCACGATGCCCGGGATCCGGCGCATCCACTTCCGCTGGTACGCCACGTAGCGGCGCGTACGGACGACGAGTCGCTCGAGCGCCTCGTCGGGCTCGAGTGCCGCGATCTCACGCAGCCCGAGCGTCTTCTCCACCGTGCGCGACAACGGCCCGGCGAGAGCGGCTTGGACCTCCTCGATCACGCCGCTGTCGAACATCCGGCGCGCCCGTTCCCGGATGCGGTGGTCGAGCTCCTCCGCGGAGAGGTCGAGGCCGACGACCGCCGTCGGACGCCGCGCGTCGCTGTTCCAGAGTCTGTCGACAGACCTTGCGAGTGAGCCACCCGACTCCGCGAGCGAGAGCGCCCGGACGAGGCGCTGACGGTCGTTCGGGTGAACAGCAGTTGCGGCAGCCGGGTCGAGCCGGGCGAGGCGGGCATGGGCCACTGCACGGTCCTGCTCCACCGCGCGTTCCACCCGCTCCATGACCGCCCCGTCGACGGCGGGTGGCAGATCCAGGTCTGCGAGTGCCGCGCGGAGATACAGGCCGGTCCCGCCCGTGACGACGGCGGCACCGTGTTCGACGATGAGCGCGTCGATCTCCGCGTGGGCCAACGGCGCGAACTCCCCGACCGTCATCTGCTCCGAGAGCGAACGGATGCCGACGAGCCGCGTGGGATGCGTCGGCTGGTTCGTGAGGATCGGGAGCCCACGGTAGACCTGGAGCGCGTCGACCGAGACCACCTCGGTCTGGAGTCGCGCCGCGACCGCCTCTGCGACGGCGCTCTTCCCTGACGCAGTCGGCCCGAACACCGCAATCACCTCGGCGGGCGTGAGCTCGGCCCGTTCGTCCCGTTTCGACATGCCCTTATCGGACATGTCCCGGCGCCCCACTGTCGGGCCACCGACCTCCTCCCCACGCCCCGAGCCTAACGCCGAAACTCGGACGGATGGGTGACGTGATCGTGTCGTCTTCGTGCCGATCGCTCCGCACCACCGGGCCGGTGTCAGGCAGCGATGACGGAAGCGGCCCGCCCTCGCAGCGTCGTCGATGTCGCGGCCTCGACCAGCACGGGAACCAGGTCGCCGGACTCGCCGGGGCCGGCAAAGTTGACCGTCGTGTTTCGCCGCGTCCTCCCGCGCCGCAGCATTGGATCGGTCCGGCTCGGCCCCTCGACCAGCACCTCCTCGACGAGCCCGATGCGCGCGACGTTCCGCTCGGCTGCGACGCGCTGCACCGTCTCGACGAGCCGCTCCATGCGCTCGCGCTTGATGTCGTCGGGCACCTGGTCTGGCCGGTGCGCCGCCTCGGTGCCGCTCCTCGGCGAGTAGACGAACGTGAACGCGCTGTCGAAGCCGACCGCCTCGACGACCTCGAGCGTCTCGCGGAAGTCGGCCTCCGTCTCGCTCGGGAAACCGACGATGACGTCCGTCCCGAGCGCAAGATCGGGGATCGCATCCCTCAGCTCCCCGACGAGCCGCAGATAGCGCTCGCGGGTGTACGTCCGGCGCATCGCCTTGAGGATCCGCGTAGAACCCGACTGGAGGGGCAGGTGCACGTGCTCGCAGACCGCTCGCGACTCCGCGATGGCGGAGATCACGGGTGGTCGGAAGTCCTTCGGGTGCGGGCTCGTGAAGCGGATCCGCTCGATCCCCTCGACGGCGTCGCAGGCGCGCAGCAGCTCGCCGAACTCTGTCCGCAGCGCCGGTGCGAGGTCGCGGCCCCAGGAGTTGACGTTCTGGCCGAGCAACGTGATCTCCTTGACGCCCTCGCGCGCGAGCGCCTCGACCTCCGCCACGATCTCCCCGGGCCGCCTGCTCTGCTCCCGGCCCCGGACGGCCGGGACGATGCAGTACGAGCAGACCGAGTTGCAGCCCATCGAGACCTGCACCCACGCGGCGTGGCGTCGCTCGCGATGCATCGGCAGCGTCGCGGCGAACGTCTCGTGTGTCCCGAACCGGCCGCGCGACACTGCGTTGCCTCCGGCCTCGATCCAGTCGCCGAGATGCGGGATCGAGCCCGGACCGAACGCGACGTCGACGAACGGGTAGCGCTCGAAGATCCGCTCGCGCTGCGCTTCTGCGTAGCACCCGCCCACGGCGACGACCAGGTCGGGCTGCCGCCGCTTCCGCGCGGCGGCGTCGCCGAGATATGCGGCGAGCTTCGTGTCTGGCTTCTCGCGAATCGTGCAGGTGTTGAACACGAGCACGTCGGCGTCCGCCGGCTCGACGGCCTCTCCCAGGCCGAGAGACTCGAGCATGCCCTTGATTCGCTCGGAGTCGTGAGCGTTCATCTGGCAGCCGAACGTCGTCACGTGGTAGCGGCGCACTGGGCCGATGGTACCCGGCGCCTTTCCCCGGCTACGCGAGCGCGCGTAGCACCTGGATTTCGTTCTCGTCGGCTCCGAGATACGCGCCGCGGATCACCGCCCAGGTCCGCATGCGCGCCTCGTCCAGTCCTGCGGCGACGAACGCGGCGATGCGCCGCTCCGTCACGTCAAGGCGCATCCGGTAGGAGATCGGGTTCCACAGAAACGACGCGACGTCGTACTCGGGCTCCCCCAGCATCGGCTTCGGGTCGATCGCGACCCAGCGATCGCCGTGCGTGAGGAGGTTGTGGTGATGGAAGTCGCCGTGGTCGAGGGTCCCTCGGCCGACGTCGAGCGAGGCGTACAATGCCCGCGCGAGTGGGACGAGCTCGTGGCCGTCGCGTTCCGCATCGTCGAGCCAGCGCGGGACATGATCGCCGATCCAGCGGAACGGCGTCGAAGCGGGCCGCCAAAGCCGCGTCGCGACCGAGACGGCGATCTCGGTCGCCTCGTCCTCGTCGACCGTCGCGAGATCGGAACCGGAAACCGCCCGCTCGATCAGCATCGCGCGGCGTCGGTCGTCGCGGCGCAGCAGCCGGACGGCGCCATCACCGGCCCACAGGGCAAGTGCGTCCGGTTCATCGTCGGACTCGTCGTCCTCGGGCGGTGTCACCTTGAGCACCGCCCCGTTTCCCGCCGGTGCGACGTACGAGAACCGCGCAAGTTCGAACGCCGGACCGAGCTCGACGCCCCATTCACGCGCAACCTCCGCCGCGACCGAGGCGAGCCGCGCGACGTCGGGACGTGTCAAGCCCGAGGAGCCCAGTGCGGCGCGTCGACGCGCCCCGGCGCGCTCCCCCAGGCGTCCCGCTGCTCGAGCACCCTCCCGTCGGCCCCGAAGCGGAGCAGCGACGTCCCTGCGACCGTCTCGAGGCCCCCGTCGCGATCCTCGATCACGCCCCACCAATCGATCGCCGCACGGTCGCCGGAGACGATCGGCGTGCCGAACCGGCATTCGGCGCGCGACTGCTCGGCGAAGACGCGTTTGACGTAGGAGCGGGGCGACTCGTGGTCGCGAAGCGACTGCGAGTGGAAGCGCGCATCAGGGGCGTAAAGCGCGCAGAGAGCCTCGACGTCCGCGGCGGGCCACGCCCTCGCCCATTCGTCCGCCCATGCCTGTGCCGCCTCCGCAGCGTCTCTTGGCGTCGGCCCGGAGCTCACTTTGCGACCTCGACCGCGCGCGACTCGCGGATCACGGTGACCTTCACCTGGCCCGGATACTCGAGCTGGTCCTCGATCTGCCGGGCGATCTCGTACGAGAGGAGCGCGGTGCCGTCGTCGTCGACCTCCGAGGGCTCGACGATCACTCTGATCTCGCGGCCCGCCTGGAGGGCGTACGCCTTCGCGACGCCGGGCTTCGAGACGGCGATCTCCTCGAGTGCCGCGAGCCGCTTGATGTAGTGCTCCAGGCTTTCTCCACGCGCGCCCGGGCGAGAAGCGGAGATCGCGTCCGCGGCGATCAGCAGGACGGCCTCCACCGTCTGCGGCTGCACCTCGTAGTGGTGCGCCTCGATTGCGTGCACGACGCCGTCGGACTCGCCGTGACGCCGGGCGAGCTGCGCCGAGACGAGAGCGTGAGAGCCGTCCACCTCGTGCGTCATCGCCTTGCCGAGATCGTGGAGCAGCGCGGCGCGCTTCGCGGTCTTTACTCCTGCGCCGAGCTCGGCCGCCATGATGCCCGCGAGGTGGACGACCTCGAGCGTGTGCTTGAGGACGTTCTGGCCGTAGCTCGTGCGGAAGCGCAG
>DATBET010000147.1:0-49293 GCA_036558885.1 Gaiella sp. | reverse complement strand
CGGGAGCGGCGTCAGCGAGCCGTCGGCGGCGAGGTCGAACTCCATGAACACGAGGTTCCAGAACTCGATGAAGCGGTCGCAGCGCTCGCAGTTCGGCCCGCAATCCTGCTCACCGCAGCCGTACTGCTCGCCGCGGTCGTAGTGGAGCTCCGAGCAGGGGCCGCACGGCCCGGTCTCACCCGCCGGGCCCCAGAAGTTGTCGGAGCGCGGGAACGGCACGATCCGCTCGCGCGGCAGCCCCTTGCGCAGCCACGCCTGCACGGCGACCTCGTCCTCGCCGAGCCCGAGCCCGGGATCCCCCGCGAAGACGGTCGCCCACAGCCGGTCGGGCTCGAAGCCCAGCTGCTCGGTGACGAACTCCCACGCGTAGTCGACCGCGCCGTCCTTGAAGTAGTCGCCGAACGAGAAGTTGCCGAGCATCTCGAACATCGAGGCGTGCCTCGCGGTCAGGCCGACCTCGTCGAGGTCGGTGTCCTTCCCACCTGCCCGCAGGCACTTCTGCACGGTTGTGAAGCGCGGCGCGGGCGGCTGTCTGGCTCCCGAGAAGTACGGCTTGAGCGGCTGCATCCCCGCCGAGATGAAGAGCGTCGACGGGTCCTCGGGCGGCGGCACGAGCGGGAACGACGGAAACCGCATGTGCTCCTTCGACTCGAAGAAGGAGAGGAATCCCTCGCGAAGCTCTGCGGTCGTGTGCACGGCGACGATCGTACCGGGGTCGGTCCACGGCTCCCGGGCGCGCCGACCGCGCGGACGTGCTGGGATCGGCCCACGGCTCCCGGGCACGCGCCGCGCCGGCCGTCATCCGCCGGGACGTGCCGGGACCTGCCGGGTTCGGTCCAGGCTCCCGTGCGCGCCGCGCCGGGCGGACACCCCGCCGGGCGGGAGTGGGATGTGCGACCACCGGGATCGGGCCTGCACCCCGTCGCCGTTCTGCGCCTACGCCCCCAACCTCCCCCAGGGGCACTCCCGTGTCCCTGATGTCACGCTATCGGCAATCGGTGAACGCGTGTGTGCCGACTTCGTGCCGGCTTTGGGTCATGGTTGGTCGGCACCGTCGGTTGGCGCTGCCGCTTCGGGCGGGGCGCTCGTCGTGGCCGCGGGCGCCGCGCCGGGCGGCGGCGAGCGGCGCCATCTCGCGTGGGACGGGAACTCACGCGACGGCCAGAGCGATCGACGTCGGGGCCGACCCGGGCCGGTGTCGCCTCGCGCCGGACATGCGCTCCGATCGGCCATTCGCCCCCGGACGCGGCGCCGACGCCGGACAGCCGACGTTCCTCGCCCGGAGCGAGGCCTCAGGGAAGCTCGTCGGGCGGAACTGGAGCGGGGTCGGGCCTCGGCGTCGGCGGAGGCTTCGGCCACGGGTCCGGCTTCGGCTCGGGCGTCGGCGTCGGAGTCGGCGTGGGCCGCTCCGTGGACGGCGGCGTCGGGCCGGCGCCGCGCAGGTCCTCGGCGAGGTCCTGCTGGCGGCGCCGCGCCGCCTCCTTCGCGGCGTCCATCGCCTCCGACACGCTGCGGTTTTTCTTGAGGGAGGAGACGCCGTGCGAGATGCCGGCCGCCACCCCCGAGACCTTCGTGACCGGCGTCGCGATCGCCGTCGAGACCGCCCGAACGGCGGTGTCCGCGCTGTCGGCCATCGAGACCGCGCTGTCCGTCACCGTATCGAGCTTGTCGAGCTGGTAGTTGACGCGGTCGACGGTCCCGCCGGTCTTCACCACGACGGGAAGCGCGTCACGCTCCGCGCCCCGGATCAACGACGAGATCCGGTCGAACAGCCGGCCGAGCTTGAGGAGAGCGATCAGCGATCCCACGCCGAGGAGCACGAGGAAGATCGCGAGGGCCCAGTACGCGGCGTCACCGGCGGCAGAGGCGACCGTCATCGCGCGGGATCCTACCCTGTTGCCGCCGCGGTCACTCGCCCCCGCGACCGACGGCGGAGCCGCGAGGATCGGCAGCGTCAGGCTCGCTCGACCTGGCGGACGAGACCGGCTCCGACGACCGCGTCGTCGTCGTAGAGCACCGCCACCTGACCCGGCGCCACGGCCTCGGCCGGCTCGTCGAGCTCGAGCCAGAAACCGCCCTCCAGCTGCTCGACAGTCGCGTGCACGGCCGGCGATCGATAGCGGAGCTTCGCCTCGGCTCGGGCGACAGGCAGGGACAGCGCGCCCTCGGCCCTCACGCGCCGTACGCGTAGTGCTTCGCGCGGCCCGACGACAAGTGTGTTCGAGGCCCGTTCGGAGCCCACCGCGTACAGCGGCTCGACCGACGCGACCCCGATCCCGCGACGCTGGCCGGGAGTGAATCGCCAGAGCCCCTCGTGACGTCCCACCACCGCGCCGGACTGGTCCACGATCACGCCCGGGGTCGACGACACCCCGTTCCGCTCGAGAAACGCCCGGTAGTCGCCGCCCGCGAGGAAGCACGCCTCCTGACTCTCCGGCCGCCGCGCGGCTGCGAGCCCCGCCGCCGCAGCCTCGGCGCGCACGTCGGACTTCGTCAGGTCGCCCAGGGGAAACGCAACGTGGTCAAGCGCGCCCGGGTCGACGGTCGCGAGCATGTACGACTGATCCTTCGCCGGGTCGGCCGCGCGCGCCACGAGACGCCGTCCCCCGCGCTCGACGATCCGCGCGTAGTGTCCCGTCCAGAGCACGTCGGCGCCCGCGCGACGCGCGAAGTCGACGAGCTCACGGAAGCGGAAGTGCCCGTTGCACCGCATGCACGGGTTCGGCGTGATGCCGGCGGCATACCCCTCGACGAACGGCTCGACGACCGCTGCTCGAAACGCCTCACGCAGGTCCAGCGTCACGTGTGGAAGCCCGAGGCCGTGGCAGGTCTCACGGGCGCGCACGACGGCGTCGGGAGAGCAGCACGCCCGCTCGCTCGTCGGGCCTGCCGGGTCGAGCCAGAGCCGGAGGGTGACGCCGACAGCATCCGGGCCGGCGCGCACGAGCGCGACCGCGCTGTCGACCCCGCCGCTCATCGCGACCGCGACGCGTCCGCGCTTCGGCGTCGCGCGGAAGACCCCTGCCAGTGCGTTTGCGACCGCGTCTGCGGCGAGCGTGTCTCCCGGAACCGCCGCGGCCTCGAGCAGCGTCAGACCTGCGAGGGGCCGCTCCATGCCGGGGGCGTCGGCCTCGACGACGCGTTCGCCGTCGACGACGAGCCGCGCGTATGCGTACGCCTCGCCGCGAGCGGAGTCCCCGATCACCTCGATCGTCATCGCGCCCCAGGCTAGCGCCGCACACCCCTGCCGCCGTCCGTGGGCGCCGTCCGCGGGCAGGCATCTCGCCGGGTCACTGCGCCTCCAACCTCCCCCAGGGGCACTCCCGTGTCCCTGATGCCACGCTATCGCGAGGACAGTCGCGAATGGATCACGAGATCGTGTCGACTTCGTGCCAGGTCAAGCGGCACGGCGCACGCCCGAGGGCACCCGCACCCGAGAGCACCGGCACCCGAGAGCACCGCGGCACCCGGGCCACGCCGCAGAGAGCTAGACGGGCACCGCCGTGACCACGACGTTGTCGCGGTAGTGCCGCCGGGCCTCGTCGAAGGGGCCGCCGCAGGTGACGAGGACGAGGCGCGGCCGACCACGACGAGAGTAGATGTCCGCGGGGAGCTTCTCTTTCGGCATCAGCCGAACCGAGACCACGCGGTACTCCTTCGTCCGGCCGTTGCGAGTCCGAAGCTCGACGCGCGTCCCCCGGCGTGCGGTCTGAAGGCCGAAGAAGGCACCGGCGCCCCGGGTCGCACTGTCGACGTGGCCGGCGACGAGGACCGCGCCCGCGCGATCGCCAGGCACAGCGCCGTCGCGCCACCACCCCGGCCGGCGAATGTCGTCCGGCACGCCGAGCACGCCGTTCGCGACGTCAACGACGGAGGGCGTGAGTGGCGCGTCGATCCCGAGCGTCGGGATCCGCACCCGTACCGGGGCCCGGTCGCCGGAGGCCGAGGCCGCGCGCCCGACGCTCGCCGCTGCGCCGCCCGTGACGATGAGGGGCCGGACGAGCGCCGTCTCGGAGGTGGCGCCGCACGCGGATCGGCCGCCCGTGACGAGGGCCGACGTCACGAGTCGCTCGCGATAGGCGTAGAAGCCGGCGCGCTCCAACTTCACGGCAGGCGAGTCGTGGATACCGTCTCCGTGAACGGTGAACCGGCCGCTCCAGATCGCCGAGCCCGCGCACCGGATCGCGGCTCGGCTGGCGAAGGGGCCGAACAGCTCCAGCTCGACGGCGGCGCTCCCGCTTCCGAGCCCGGTCACACGGACGCGGTCGTGCAGTCTCCCGCCGGGCACGACGACCTCGCTGGAGGCAACGGTGCTCACCGCGGGCCGGGCCCGGACGAGGGTCGTCTCGGCTGCCGTTGCGCACTGCGTCGTCACGGCCGCGTTCGCCGGCCCCTCGACGATCGACTCGCGGTATGTGTAGTAGCCCGCGCGCTCCAACCGGAACGGCGCCGTCTCGTAGGTCCCGTCACCGTCGGCCTCGACGGTGCCGCGCCAGACCGGGGCGCCCTCGCAGCGGATGTCCGCGCGGGTCTCGAACGGCCCGTAGAGCTCGGCCGCGATCACGAGGCGGAGCGAGCCGATGCCGGAGACGACCACGCTGTCCGTGATCGTGGAGCCAGGGGTCGCGCTCTGGGTGCTCACACGCGTGGCCAGCGTCGGCGTCGCGACGACCGCGGTCGTCTCGGCGACGTCGCCGCACGGCGTTTCGACGCCGCCGACGACGTCGGACGAGGCGATCGTCTCCCTGTACGTGTAGAAGCCGGCGATGTCCAGCTGCACCGGCGCCGTGAAATAGCTGCCGTCGCCGGTGACCTCGAGCGTCCCCGTCCAGACGGGCCGGCCGGTGCACGTGATCGTCTCCCGAGCCGGGAAAGGGCCGTAGAGCGCGGCCCTGATCGTCGCGGTCTCGTCTCCCAGGCCCGAGACCTCGATGGTGTCCGTGACCGTCGAGCCGGGTGCGATCCGGCGCGCGCTGACGACGGTCTTGAGACGCGGCTGCAGCGCGACCGTCCGGTCCACGGTCTCCGTCACGGCCTGCGACGCGGGGACGACGATCCGCTGGCCGTTTCGCGCGGCCGCGGGCCTGGTCGGCGCGTAGATCCGCGGCAGCGTGGAGGCGACCGTCTCGGTGCGGAGGCGGAGTCGAAGCGCCCCCGACGCGGACGGGGTGAAAGAGATCTTCGCGACGCCGTTGGCGTTCGTCTCGAGGCGGGCAGGAAGGCCAGTCGAGCCCGGAGCGTCGAGACGCAGGCCGACGCCGGGCAGCGCGTTTCCGGTGGCGGAGAGGACGCGGACGCTCCCAGCGACCGTCGTTCCCTCCCGCAGCCGCGTCGGCAGACGCGCCTCGATGCGGTACGGACCGTGATAGCGCGCGGCGTCACGCGCGACGCGCCCGTACGTCTCGGCGACCGTCGGGCCGATCGCGTCGGGCGCGACCTCGCCGGGGGCTGCATCGCCCATCAGGCCGTGGACGTAGAGCATCACCGCCGCGGCCTGCGACGGTTGGGTGGTGCGGCCGTAAGCCCAGACTGCATAGGCCATACGACGCCGGCGTTCGAGCGGCACGGGCTCGCCGTCCCGGTTCTCGAGCATCGCCGAGGTGTCCTCGCGAAACCGCGACCTCGGATTCGGGTACCAGTAGCGGAGGTCGATGCAGTAGGCATGGCCCGCGCCCGGGACGACGTCGCGGTAGTCGCCGAACCACCGCACGCCGTAGCGGTACGTCTCGTAGGAGCCCACCCCGACCGTGCCGCAGGTATTGCGACCCATCCTCGAGCACGGGTCGTTCCGGTCGGGCGGGTCGCCGGCCAGGCCAGGTCCCGGGATCAGGAGGACCGCGGTGACGGCGACGACGAAGGCGCGCACGAGGTGCTGCAAGGAGACACCCATACAGAAGGCATCAGACGACGCCTGCCCTCGAGGGGGCGCGTGTCAGGGGGGAGCCGGTCGCCCGGCTCCCCCCTGCGATCGAGAGTCAGCCGCGGAGGTTGACTTTGAACGAGACGAGCCGGCGCGTGGAGATCCCAGCGAGGAGATCCTCACCGTTCTTCCGCGCCCGAACGAACACGACGAGCAGCTGCTGCTGGTTGCTCGCCGGGAAGTACCTGAGCTGACGCATCGTCAGCACGGCCCACCCGTCGGCGGCCGTCGGCTGCTCGGTCGCCGAGAACTGCTGGTACGGCGTCGGGGTCGCATAGACGAGCGCGCCCTCGACCGAGCGACCCTGGCACGCGCTCACGTGGAAGCGGATGCGGATCGTCTTCGTGCCCGGCGTGACGACGGCGGGCGTGATCTGCTGCTTGTCGACCTGGAGCCTCGCTGGGGGCGAGAGGTCGTCGACGTCGATCGCGCCGGTGCCCGTGGGGCACCCGGTCGTCGGTGCTGAACCGGAGGTCACCACCGCGGTCTGCGCGGACGTGACCGAGTTCGAGCCGCTCGCGTTCGTCCCGGTCACCTTGACGCGCAGCGTCTTGCCCGAATCGGCCGTGACGAGCGTGTACGTGCTCTGCGTCGCGGTCGTGAGGTCCGCACACGCTCCCCCGGTTGCGTCGCAGCGCGACCAGAGGTAAGCAAACGTGACACCGCTCCCGGTCCACGTTCCCGGGTTGGCGGTCAGCTTCTCACCGATCACGGTCGACCCGGTGATCGTCGGCGGCGCCGTGTTCGGCGGGCCTGACTGGGCGGTGACCGCCGCGGTCGCATCGCTGGCCACCGTGGCCTGTCCACCCGCGTCCTGTGCGGTGACGCGTGCCCGGAGCCTGAACCCCACGTCACCTGCGGCAACGACGTAGGTTGCGGTCGTCGTCCCGATCGACGCGCAGTCGGACGCGTCGGCGGCGCCGCCGGACGCCGGACAACGGCGCCAGTCGTACGTGTACGTCACGTCCCCCGTCGTCGTCCAGGTCCCGTTGCTAACGGTCAGCGTCTGGCCGACCGCGGGATTGCCCGTGATCACGGGCTGTGCGGTGTTGACCGGCACATCTTGCTGACGCGCCGAGACAGCGGGTACCAGCACGGCGAGGACGGCGACGGTGACGACACCCACCACGATCCAGCGCTTCGTGAGGATGCGTCTCGCGGAACTCGGAAGGGAACTCATCGCTCCTCCTTGTCGTAGACGGCATTTCCGATTCTTCCGAAAGGAGTTAGCCCGCCGCAGGCGAACCCCTCCCCCGAACTGCGCCTCGGGCCCTCAGGCGACGAGCTCGATGCGGTTTCCCCACGGGTCGCCGACGTGCAGCCGCAGCGTCCCGGGGATCTCGTCAGAGGCCGGCCACGTCACAGCGAAGCCGTGCGCCTCGAGTCGCGCCGCGAGCCGCTCGAGCGCCGCGGCGGACGAGACGCGCAGTGCCGGATGGGCCTTCGTCGCGGCCCTGAACGGCTCCGTCACCCCGACATGGAGCTGCTGGTCGCCGACACGGAACCACACGCCGCCGCGCGGGGCGAGGAGCGGCGGCTTGCCGATCTCCTCCAGCCCGAGGAGGCCGCCGTAGAAGACGCGAGCCTCGTCTTCGCACCCCGCGGGCGCGGCAACCTGTACGTGGTCGAGCCCGACGATCACCTGGTGCGAGAGGTGCTCGGCGCCCCGCGTGACCCCGGGCCGGAAAAGCGAACCCGCTTCTCCAGGTGGGTGCCCTGCCGGGTTCCGGCGACGCCGTCACCCGGACCCGGGCTCCCTTCGTGTGATTGTTGGTTCACGTTGAGAGCCCGAGGCCACGCGCAGCGCCGAGCACCCACAGTGTAGTCGCCCTCCCCGGCGTGGCTACCGGGTCGCGTAGCGCCATTCCACCGCCTGTGTCCCGTCCAGTCCGACGAGGCGCGCGAGGGACGCGGTGAGCTCGAACTGCCTGCCCGTCTCCTTCAGCTGGTTGTCGATCACCTCCGTGAGCACGGTCTCGCCGCCGTAGCGCAGCAGGATCCTGGCGCCGCAGGGAAGCACGGGATGGGAGACCCCGAGAGAGCGGCTCGTCAGGATCAGCCCGCAGCCCGTGCGCTCGGCGTCCTTGCCGGGGGGACGAGGCGCGGCGAGCGCGTCGTACCAGCCGCCTCCCGCGGCGGTGGCGCCCTGGGGCGAGGATACGGGGGTCTCGTCGCGCCGGGCGACGACGGCGACCGCGACGACGCCCGCGAGCAGGGCGACGGCGGCGAGCGAGAGCAGCCGCCGCACGACCCGGGCGCTCAGGGCTCGGGCTCCTGCACGAGGAGCGTCAGCCCGAGCTCGTCCAACTGCGCAGCCGAGACCTCGCTCGGGGCGCCGCTCATGGGGTCGACTCCGGCCTGGTTCTTCGGGAACGCGATCACGTCGCGGAGGTTCTCCTCCCCCGCCAGCACCATGGTCGTGCGATCGATCCCGAGCGCGATCCCGCCGTGCGGTGGCGCGCCCATCGCGAGGGCGTCGAGCAGGAACCCGAACTTCGCGCGCTGCTCGTCCGGACCGAGCGCGAGGAGGTCGAACACCTTCGCCTGGATCTCCGGCTCGTGGATCCGGAACGATCCTCCGCCGAGCTCGTTCCCGTTGCAGATCAGGTCGTAGGCATGCGCGAGCGCGTGCGCGGGGTCGTCCGCGAACCGCTCCTTCCACTCGTCTGCCGGCCGGGTGAACGGGTGATGGACGGCCGACCAACGGTCGGTCTCCTCGTCCCACTCGAACATCGGGAAGTCGGTCACCCAGAGGAACCGCCACGCGGCCTCGTCGACGAGCCCGAGCTCGTGGCCGAGGCGGGTGCGCAGCGCGCCCAGCACGCGCGACGTCATCGGCCACGTGTCCGCGGCGAAGAGGAGCGTCGTGCCGGGCTCGGCGCAGAGCGCCACGAGCTCGGCCTCGGAGAGGAACTTCGCGATCGGCGAGCGCACCTCGCCCGCGGCGTCGGTGACGAGGTACGCGAGACCCTTCGCCCCCCACTCCTTCGCGACCTCCTCCAGTCGCTGGAGCTCCGCCCGCGAGTACTCGTGCGGGACGCGGAGGTACCTGACGGCCTCGGCGTTCGCGAACACCCCGAGCTCCGAGCCCCGGGTGACGTCGGTCGCGTCCTCGAGCTCGAGCCCGAAGCGCAGGTCCGGCTTGTCCGAGCCGAAGCGCAGGTCCACCTCCTCGTACGTCATCCGCGGCCACGGCGTCTCGATCTCGATCCCTAGCGTCTCGCGCCAGATCGCGGCGAACGTCCGCTCCATCAACGTGAAGAGCTCCTCCTGGTCGGGGAAGCTCAGCTCGACGTCGAGCTGGGTGATCTCCTGCACGCGGTCGGCCCGGAGGTCCTCGTCCCGGAAGCAGATCGCAATCTGGTAGTAGCGGTCGAACCCCGCGACCATCGTCAGCTGCTTGAGGATCTGAGGGCTCTGCGGGAGGGCGTAGAAGCGGCCGGGCTGGAGGCGGCTCGGCACGACGAAGTCGCGCGCCCCCTCGGGCGTGGGCTTGAAGAGGATCGGCGTCTGGATGTCGAGAAACCCCGCGCCCTCCATCTCGCGCCTGATGATCCCGACCATTCGGGCGCGGAGCTCGATGTTGCGCTGGAGCTTCTCGCGTCTGAGGTCGAGCCACCGGTAGCGCAACCGCAGCGTCTCGTCGACGTTCTCCTCGTCGAGCTGGAACGGAAGCGGTGTCGAGCGAGAGACGATCTCCAGCGTCTCCACCTGCAGCTCGACCTCCCCCGTCGGCATCGCAGGGTTCACGGTCTCGTCCGCCCGGGCGACCAGCTGCCCCCGGGCGCGGACCACGAACTCGTTGCGCAGGTCGTGGGCGGTCGCGGCGGCCTCGGGTGCGTGCTCCGGGTTGACGACGAGCTGCGAGACGCCCGTGCGATCGCGGAGGTCGACGAAGATCAGCCCGCCGTGGTCCCGCCTGCGGGCCACCCAGCCGGCCATGGTCAGCGCGCGGCCCACGTGCTCCGCACGCGGCTCGCCGCACATGAGGTCGCGCCAGCTCATGGGACGAGCCTCCCGACGAGCTCGCCCAGGAGAACCTGCTCGTCCGGAGCGCCCGGCGTGCGAAGCGTCGCCTTCTCGGCCGTGACCACGACGGTTCTGGTGGCGGCGAGCCGGCCTGCGTGGGTCAGCTGACCCTTGAGGGAGCGCCCGGCGTGGTCGCTCTCCGCCGAGACGCCCGCGCGGCGGAGCTCAGCCACGATCCGCGCGACCTCGGTTCGCGGCGCGCCGTCGTCGAGTGCGAAGAACACGTCGATCCCGGGCTCGGACGGCGGCTGCACGCCCTCCTCCTCCATCGCGATCAAGAGCCGTTCGATCCCCGCGCCGAAGCCGATGCCCGGAGTCGGCGGGCCTCCGATCTCCTCGACGAGCCCGTCGTAGCGGCCGCCGCCCGTGATCGTCGAGTTCTGGTTCTCCAGCGGCCCGACGAACTCGAACGTCGTCCGTGTGTAGTAGTCGAGCCCGCGAACGAGCGTCGGGGCCAGTTCGTACCGGACGCCTGTCGCGTCGAGGTCGGCCCGGACCGCGGCAAAGTGTGCGGCGCACGCCTCGCACAGCGACTCGCCGATCTTCGGCGCCTCGTCGAGGGCGGCGCGCGCCTCGGGCGGCTTCGCGAGGTAGTTGTCGAACACCCGCAGGGGGCTGACCTCGATCTTCGCCCTCGTCTCCTCGTCCAGGTGGTGGCCGTTCTCCCCGAGCCAGGCGCGGAGCCGCTCGAGGTACGCGGGACGGCAATCGCGGCAGCCGATCGAGTTGAGCTCGAGGTGGTAGCGGGTCACGCCGAGGCGACCGAGAAGCGTGTCGTAGAGCTGAATCAGCTCCGCGTCCAGTGACGGGTCGTCCGAGCCGATCGCCTCGACGGACGCCTGCCAGTGCTCGCGGTAGCGGCCGCGCCCCGGCGCGCCGTACCGGTACATCGGCGCGACCGTGAACAGCTTCACCGGCTGCGGCTCGCGGTGCATGCCGTGCTCGACGTAGGCGCGGCAGATGGGCGCGGTGCCCTCCGGACGCAGCGTCAGCGACCGGTCGGAGCGGTCGCGGAACGTGTACATCTCCTTCTGGACGACGTCCGAGCCCTGGCCGGACGTGCGGGCGAAGAGCGCGGTGTCCTCGAAGACCGGGGTGAGGATCTTGCGGTAGCCGTACAGGCCGCACAGGCGCTCGAGCTCAGCGGTGACGTGCTGCCAGAGCGGCATCTCGGCAGGGACGACGTCGTGCGTGCCGCGCGGCCGCTCGATGCGAGCGCTCATCGAGGCTCCACGCGTTCGGCTCGGAGCTCGGCGAGAAACGGGTTCTGTGCAAGCTCGGCGCCCAGCGTTGTCGCGGGGCCGTGTCCGGGATAGACGACGGTCTCGGGCGGCAGGCGCTCGACGAGCGTGCGCAGCGACGCAAGGAGCGTCGTCCAGTCGCCGCCGGGGAGATCGGTACGTCCTACTCCGCGCTCGAACAGCACGTCGCCGGAGAAGAGGGCACCGTCGCAAAGGAAGGCGAGGTGACCGGGCGAGTGTCCCGGCACCGCGATGACCTCGAGCTCGAGACCGGCCAGCTCGAGGATCTCACCACCCTCGAGGAGCGTGTCGGGCGCCCAGGGGCGGACGACGATCTCGGGAGGGGTGAAGTCCGCCGGCCGCTCGAGGAGGGCGCGTTCGGCGGCCGGCGCGTAGACGGGGGCCTCGGTTCCCTCCGCAAGATCGGCAAGCGCCGTGATGTGGTCGAAGTGGCCATGTGTCACGAGAATCGCCGCGCAGCGGGCGCCACGAGACGCGAGCTCGAGCCGAATCTCGGTCGCGGACCCACTCGGGTCGACGATGACCGCCTCCGGCGAGGCGTGGTCGGGCCGCACTGCGTAGCAATTCGTCGCAAGCAGGCCCAGCGTGAGGCAGTCGACGGCCGGTTGCACGACCGCGAGTGTACGGACGTGCCCACGGCGCGCTGCAGAAAGCATGCGCGGTAGGTTGCGCTCGTGCAGTCCTGGAACCTCACGCAGATCGAGGCGCCCGGCGGGACGATCGACCCGCAGGTGCTGACGACCGACGACGGCGCACGGGCGATCACGATTCGCCTCGAGGCCGGTCAGTCGCTGAACGACCATCAGGTTCGCGAGCGCGCCTGGGTCGTGGTCGTCGAGGGCGAGGTCGAGATCCGCTCGGGTGGCGAGGTCGTCTCGGGCCGCGTGGGCACCCTCGTCACGTTCGCGCCGGGTGAGCGGCACGCCGTCTCGAGCGAGACCGGCGCGCGCGTGCTCCTGCTGCTCGCACCCTGGCCCGGCGACGGCCACTACCACGCCGGCGAGACGCAGCACTAGCCGCTTCGCCCCGGCGAGTGGGCGGGTCAGCGACCCGCGTTCTTCGCGAGGCGCTTCTGGTGCGACCGCCAGACGAGGCGGTCCATGAGGTAGCTGAACGGCACGAACACGGCGAGGAGGAAGATCGTCTGGACGACGGCGCCTGCGAACTTCAGGTTCCCACCGCCGAGCAGGAGGACGGTCGCGAGGAAGATCGGCGCGAAGATCGCCCCTCGCTTCAGGACGCGCGGCCAGGTCGGGGGCTGGGGGCCGCCTCGGCCGAACATCCCGGATGTGCTCTGGCGCCCCTTCTCGCGCTTCGCGTCGCGCGGAGCCTCATCGGCCTTTAGCGTGCCCGCGCTCAGCACGGTCTCGTTGCCCTCGGAGTCGATCTCGACGAGGTCGTACGCGTGCCGCTTCTCCTTTGCCCGTTTCCGGCGCTGCTTCTGGGTGGCCACGCCTCGATTATGCCCGCGACACGACGACCCGGCCCTCGCGGACCACCGAGTGCACGACGTCCCCTGCGAGGTGGTACGCGAGGTGGCGCCAGTCGGGAGCGTCGACGAGCACGACGTCCGCCCTGAGCCCCGGCGCGAGCATGCCCCGGTCGCGCAGCCCGAGCACGTGCGCCGCGTTCACCGTCATCGCCGCCAGCGCCTCCTCCGGAGTGAGCCCGAGTTGCGTGCAGGCAAGCGTCGCGACGACGGGTAGGCTCTCGCAGAACGCGCTCCCCGGGTTGAAGTCGGTCGCGAGCGCGACGACCGCTCCTGCGTCGACGAGTGCCCGGGCGGGCGGCATCGGCCGATCGAGATAGAGGGCGGCGACCGGGAGCATCACTGCAGTTACCTCGCTCCGCGCGAGCGCCGACACACCGTCCCGCCCCGTCGACTCGAGGTGATCGACCGATCGCGCGCCGACCTCGATCGCGAGCGGCACCGCACCCATCTCCGAGAGCTGGTCGCCGTGCAGGCGGAGCGCGAGCCCGGCGGCCGCGCACGCCCGGAGGTATCGGCGCGCGGGCTCGACGCCGAACGCCCCCCGCTCGACGAAGATGTCCGCGGCGACCGCGATCCTCGCAGCGGCTGGCAGGACCTCCGCGATCGCCCAGTCGACGTACGCCTCCGCGTCGGGTTGCTCGGGCGGCACTGCATGCGCGCCGAGCCAGGTCGGCACACCCCCCGCAGCGACGACGGCCTGGAGCTGCACGAGCTCCGTGTCGCGGTCGAGCCCGTAGCCGCTCTTTCCCTCGAACGTCGTCGTCCCGTGCGCGAGCATCGCGTCGCGATGTCGGACGACCAGCTCGCGGAGCAGCTCCGGCCCGGCAGCCCTCGTCGCGCGCGTGGTCGAGAGGATGCCGCCGCCCGCCGCGAGGAGCTCCTCGTAGCTCGCACCTCCCGCGCGCAGCGCGAACTCGTGCACGCGGTCGCCTGCGAACGCCGGGTGGGTGTGGCAGTCCACGAGCCCGGGCAACGCCGAGAGGCCGCGTCCGTCGATCTCGCGGACGTCACCGTCCAGGGCCGGCATCTCGCGCATGGGGCCGACGGACGCGAGCCTGCCGTCGTCGCCGACGAGCAGATACGCATGCTCGGTCACCAAGACCTCGCGGAGCGCACGACCCCGCAGGGGCGAACCGTCGCCGCGGTGGGTGGCCAGCTGCGCGAGGTCCCGGATGAGGAGCCGGGTCACCGCAACGACGGCAGGTCGAGCCCTCCGGAGCGGGCAGCCTCGACCGCCTCCGGATAGCCGGCGTCGGCATGGCGCATCACGCCGGTTCCCGGATCGGTCGTCAGGACCCGCTCGAGCCGCTCCGCCGCGTCGTCGCTGCCGTCCGCCACGACGACCATGCCCGCATGGATCGAGTTCCCGATCCCCACGCCGCCACCGTGATGGACGCTCACCCACGTCGCTCCGGCGGCGGTGTTCAGGAGCGCGTTGAGGATCGGCCAGTCGGCGATCGCGTCGGAGCCGTCCTGCATCGACTCGGTCTCGCGATACGGCGAGGCGACCGAGCCGGAGTCGAGGTGGTCGCGGCCGATCACCACGGGCGCCGCGAGCTCGCCGGAGCGGACGAGCGCGTTGATCGCGAGACCCGCCTTCGCGCGATCCCCGTAGCCGAGCCAGCAGATGCGGGCGGGCAGTCCCTGAAACGCGACCCTCTCGGAAGCGAGCGCGAGCCAGCGCTGGAGGAGGGTGTCGCCGGGAAACAGCCCCTCGAGCTCGCGGTCGATCCTCGCGATGTCCGCCGGATCACCGGAGAGTGCCGCCCACCGGAACGGCCCGATCCCGCGACAGAACAGCGGCCGGATATAGGCCGGGACGAAGCCCGGGTATGTGAAGGCGCTACTCAGACCGGCTCGATGAGCCTCACCTCTCAGGTTGTTGCCGTAATCGAAAACATAGCACCCCATCCCGACGAGCTCGACCATCGCGCGCACGTGCGCGACGATCGACTCCGACGCGAGCCTCAGATACTCCTCGGGGTCGCGCTCGCGCAAGGCCGCGGCCTCCTCGAACGGCACCTCCGCCGGCACGTACCCGGTGAGCGGGTCGTGCGCGGCTGTCTGGTCGGTGACGAGGTCGAACAGCTCGCCCCGTGCGACGAGCTCGGGCAACACGTCGGCAGCGTTCCCGCGGAGCCCCACCGACAACGGACGTCGCTCGGCGGCTGCCGTCCGGATGCGCTCGAGGGCCTCGTCGAGCGACGACGCCTGCTCATCGAGGTAGCGAGTCTCCAGGCGCCGGTCGATCGAGCGCTGGTCGACCTCCACGCAGAGGATCGCGGCGCCGGCCATCGTCGCGGCCAGCGGCTGCGCACCGCCCATCCCGCCGAGCCCGGCGGTCAGGACGGTGCGGCCGCCGAGCTCGGGCGAGCCGAAATGGGTCTCTCCCGCCGCGCAGAAGGTCTGATAGGTCCCCTGGAGGATTCCCTGCGTGCCGATGTAGATCCACGAGCCGGCGGTCATCTGGCCGAACATCGTCAGGCCCTCGGCTTCGAGCCGGCGAAACTCCTCCCACGTCGCCCAGCGGGGCACCAGCAGCGAGTTCGCGATCAGGACGCGGGGCGCGCCGGGATGGGTCCGGAACACGCCGACGGGCTTGCCCGACTGGACGAGCAGCGTCTCGTCGTCCCGCAGGCGCAGGAGCGTTCGGACGATCGCGCGGAGATCGTCGTGCGAGCGCGCCGCGCGTCCCGAGCCCCCGTAGACCACGAGCGACTCAGGGTGTTCGGCGACCTCGGGATCCAGGTTGTTGAGCAGCATTCGGAGGGGCGCCTCGGTCTGCCACGAGCCGGCGTGCAACGCGCCGCCCCTCGGTGCGCGGATCGACGAGAGGTCGCCGACCAATCGTTCGACGAGCGCCTCGCTCACCCGCGCCGCCCCAGCGTCGATCGGGCGCCTGCGCGTGCGGCGCGCTCTGCGCGCCACACCTTGAGAGCGCTCCACCCGCCCGCGAGCACGAAATACGCAGCGCCAACGGCGAGAGCCCTTCCCGCGCCTCCGCCGGTGAGCGCGACGACGAGCAGCAAGCCCGCCGCAACGAGCGCATGGAGGGAGAGCGCCGCCCGCAGCGATTGCCGAGGTGGGGGTAGATCGCTCATGCGAGCGCCGCCCCGACACCCTTCTCGACGGCCGCCTCGAGGCTCCCGTCCCTGATCGCGCCGGCGACGCGCTCGATATCTGCGGAGAGCGGGCGGTCCTCGCGCACCCGGTCGGAGAGCGTCCGCACGAGCTCCCGCGCCGCGCGGACGCCGACGCCGGGCTCCAGCGGCGCGAGAAACTCGACTGCCTGCGCCCCGGCGAGGAGCTCGATCGCGAGAACGCGCTCCGCGTTCGCGAGGACCTGCAGCGCCTTGAGCCCCGCGCCGTTCCCCATCGACACGTGGTCCTCCTGTCCTGCGCTCGTCGGAATCGAGTCGACTGAGCCGGGATGGCAAAGCGCCTTGTTTTCCGAGACGAGCGCGGCCGCGACGTACTGCGGGATCATGAAACCGGAGTTCAGGCCCTCCTCGCGCGCGACGAGGAACGGAGGCAGGCCGTCAGAGAGGCTCGGGTTCACGAGCCGCTCGGTGCGCCGCTCGCTGATGTTCGCCAGCTCCGCGCAGGCGATTGCGAGGCAGTCGAGCCCGATCGCGATCGGCTGGCCGTGGAAGTTGCCGTTCGACACGATCAGCTCCTCCTCGAGGAGCACGAGCGGGTTGTCGGTGGCTGCGTTGAGCTCGACCGCGACGGTACGCGCGACGTGCTCCAGGAGGTCGCGGCTTGCGCCATGCACCTGCGGTGCGCACCGCAGCGAGTACGCGTCCTGGACCTTGTCGCACCAACGGTGCGACTCGACGATCGCCGACCCGGCGAGCAACGCGCGCAGGTTCGCCGCGCTCCTGACCTGACCGGGAAGCGGCCGCGCCGCGTGAATCGCAGGATGGAAGCTCGTCGGGGTTCCCTGCAGCGCCTCGAGGGACATCGCGCACGCGACGTCCGCAGCATTCGTGAGGCGCTTGGCACGGACGAGCGCGAGGGCCGCCATCGCGCTCATGAATTGCGTGCCGTTGATGAGTGCCAGCCCCTCCTTCGGGGCGAGGGTGACCGGTTCCAGCCCGCTGGCACGAAGCGCCTCGATGCCGGTCAGCGACCGCCCGTCGACCGTCGCCTCCCCCTCTCCCACGAGCGGGAGGGCGAGATGCGCGAGCGGGGCGAGATCGCCGCTTGCGCCCACCGAGCCGCGCGACGGGACATGCGGGACGATCCCGGCGACGAGCATCGAGACGAGGAGCTCGATCGTCTCGACGCGCGCGCCCGAATATCCCTTCGCGAGCGTGTTCGCGCGAAGCAGCATGGCCGCCCGAACGACGTCCTCCGGGTATGGCTCCCCGACGCCGCAGGCGTGGCTCCGAAGCAGCCGCAGCTGGAGCTCGGCCGCGTGCTCGGGCGGGATCGACTCCGACACGAAGCGGCCGAAGCCGGTGTTGACGCCGTAGGTGTGGTCGCCGACCTGGCTCTCGAGGAACGCGCGCGCGGCAGCGGCCCTCGTCCTGCCCTGCGTGCCGAGGGCGACCGGCCGACGCTCGACGGCGACGTCCCAGACGTCGTCGATGGTGAGGTCGTCACCGGTGAGCTCGACGGCGGCCGACACGGCGCGAGTCTAGTCCCGTCTGCGTCGCGACCCTCGGCCCCGGCCGCCGCGACCGGGCAGCATGAGCCGCCCGGGTACCCGGCGAGACCCCCCTACGGGGGAGCGGGCCCCCCTGGAGTCACGCTAGCCGCACCGTCATCACAGCGGTGTGCCGGGCTCGTGCCGACTTCGTGTCGGTTCCCGGACCCTCGGGGATACTGGCGCGGCGTCTCGACGGCGCGGGAGCGGCGTCCCACACACGAGCGCGGCCTCGGCCACACACGCACCGCCGACCTCGACACACGCACCGCCTCCCGGCACCTGGCGCGGACTGAGGCCACCGACCGCCGCTCCCGCCACCCGAGTGCGTCTTCCGGACGGCGCCGATGGCTGGCGAAGCAGTCCGCGCACAGCAAACAATGTTGCACCGGCCCTCGCGTCGCGACCGCGCACCTGACCGCATCACGCCTGCAGATGCCACTCCAGCACGCGTTCGTCGTCGAGCCGCTCGAGGTGGAGCGCGCGCGCCGTTGTGCGCAAGGCGGCATTCGTCGGCAGACCGGACGCCCCGAGCGGCCCGGACACGCCGCCCGCGACGGCGGCCTCGAAGACGCACCGTGCGGGGAGCAGGCCGACGAGCTCGCCGGCGCCGACCCGAGCGCCTCGTGACCGCGCCACGGCGACGATCCGTTCCACCAGCGCGTGGAGCGGTGTCGCGTCGAGGTCGACGAGGTTCGTCGAGACCTGCACCGTGCCCGGACGCAGCTCGAGCCCGAGCGCCTGCACCCCTGGGAGACCCCCGGACGACTCGCGCACCGCCTGGGCGACCGCCTGCGCGTCATCGAGCGAGCCGAGGAGCTCGAGGTTGAAGGCCACCAGCGGGGCCCGCACGCCGACGAGCACGGCCCCGGCGCGGGGATCCGGCGTCGACGGGCCGTGTGGCGGCACGAGCTCGGCCGCCGCGATCCGGCGTCCGAGCTCCTCCAGCCCGCCGCGCCGGTAGAACGCGGGCCGCCGGCCCTCGCCGACCTCGCCGTAGAGGAAGACGGGCAGCCCGAGGTCGTCTCCCACCCGTCCTGCGACCGCCGTCGCCACCGACATCGCACGCGGAAGATCGGCCGGCACGAGAGGGACGACAGGCACGACGTCCGCGGCGCCCACGCGTGGGTGCACGCCGCGGTGACCACGGAGGTCGATGCGCCGGCGCGCCTCGTCGATTCCCGCCACGAGGCCGTCCTCGAGGGCCGCCTCGTCGCCGACGAGCGTGATCACCGAGCGATGGTGGTCCGGGTCGACATGGACGTCGAGCACGCGGGCCCCTGCATCCGAGAATGCCGCCGCGACCGCCTCGACGACGGCGCGATCGCGGCCTTCGGAGAGGTTCGGCACGGACTCGAGGTACGGCATCCGGCCTACCCTACGACCCATGTCGCCCCCGCCCGAGCCGAGCCTGGGCAGCGGCATCGCAGCAAGCGCTGCCGACCCGGCCCGGTCGACGGCCACGCGCCGCCTGGAGACGCTGCAGCGCCGGAACGCGCGCTGTCGACGGTGCGTGGAGGCGGGATTCCCGATCGTCCCACGACCGGTGTTTGCCGGGCGCGCCGGCCAGCGCGCCTACCTCTTCGGTCTCGCCCCGGGACGCGTCGAGACAGAGACCGGGCTCCCCTGGCAGGGCCGCGCCGGCCGCACCCTCCGCCGCTGGCTGCGGCTCGACGAGAGCACGTTCTTCGCATCCTTCTACTGCGCCTCGATGACGCGCTGCTTTCCGGGCCCGAGCGCATCCGGGAGAGGCGACCGGCGCGCGACCCCAACGGAGGAGACCCTCTGCGAGTCGTGGCGCGATGACGAGCTTCGTCTCCTGCGGCCGGCGCTCGTCGTCACCGTCGGCCTCAGACCGGCAGCGCAGGTGCTCGGCATCCGCCGTCTGACCGACGCGATCGGGAAGAGCTTCTTGCTCGACGACGCGATCGCCGTGCCTTTGCCGCACCCTTCGGGCGCGAGCGGCTGGCTGAACGATCCTGCGAACCGTGCCCGGCTCGGCAAGGCCGTCACACACGTGCGGCGCGAGCTCGCGCGGCTCGAGGTCGCATAGGATCGGCCCGTGACCATCGGCGCGGTGCTCGGCGAGGCCTGGACGCTCTACACGCGCTTCTTCGCCCGGTTCTTCGTCCTCGGCCTGGTCGTGTTCGCGATCGTGAACCTCGTGTACGCGCTCCTCGTCGAGGCGATTGCGAACGACTCCGCGGGGGCGGCGGCGACCCTCGGGATCCTCGGCCTTGCGGCGGCGATCATCGGCACGACCTGGTTGCAGGGCGCATTCGTCTACGCGGTGCAGGACGCGCGCGACGGCTCTTTCGACTCGACCCTCGGCGAGATCTTCGCCCGCGTATCCCCCGCCGTCGTCCCGTTGCTCGTCGCGGGGCTCCTCGCCGGCCTCGGCATCGCGCTCGGCTTCGTGCTCCTGATCGTCCCGGGACTCTTCCTGCTCACGATCTGGGCCGTGATCGCCCCGGTGATCGTCGTCGAGCACACGGCGGCGCTCGACGCCTTCGGCCGCTCCCGCGCGCTCGTCCGCGGTCACGGCTGGACCGTCTTCGGAATCGTGGTGATCGCCGGGCTCCTGTCCGGAATCGCGAGCGCCATCCTCCAGGCCGTGTTCTCGTTCCTCCCCCGTTTCCTCGAGATCCTCGTCGGCGGCACGATCGCGCAGGCCGTCGTCGCGCCGTTCGTGGCGATCGCACTCGCGATCACCTACTTCCGGCTCCGCGTGGCGCACGGCGACGCGGCGCCCGCACAGCCGGCGCCGTGACGCTCGACCCCGAGAGCGAACGACGCATCGCCGAGCCGGCCTCCGCGGACGCGGTCAGAGAGGCGCGGCTCACGCCGAGGGAAGCCGTCGAGCACATGCGGATCCGGCTTCCCGAACGCGGGAACCGCGACCTCCGACGGCTGCTCGAGCGCGCGAACGCCGACCGCCAGCTGAAGGCATGGTGGCACGTGGCGAACGTCAACGCCGCCGTCAGGCTCGAGATCAACGACCACTCGTGGGTGCACATCCAGATCGTCGCGAACATCGCGCTGAAGCTCCTGCGCGAGCTCACGAAGCACGGGATCGAGCCTTCCGTCGTCCGCGACTACGGCCTGCGGAACGAGGACGCGGAGATCGTGGTCGTCCTCGCGGCCCTCACCCACTGCGTCGGGATGTCCGTGCACCGCCGGGGTCACGAGGACTGGAGCCTGTTCCTCGCCGAGCCGAAGCTCCACGAGCTGCTGGAGGGCATCTACGACGAGCCCGACCGCACCGTCGTCGTCTCCGAGGTGCTCCAGGCGATCACGAGCCACCGCGCCGACGGCGAGCCGCTGTCGCTGGAGGCGGGCATCCTCCGCGTCGCGGACGCCCTCGACATGGCGAAGGGCCGCTCGCGAATCCCGTTCGAGAAGGGCCAGGTCTCGATGCACTCGCTCTCCGCCGCCGCGATCGACGCCGTCGTGATCGGGGACGGGGAGTCGAAGCCGGTCAGGATCGAGATCGTCATGAACAACTCGTCCGGCCTCTTCCAGGTCGACGGGCTCCTCAAGGCCAAGCTGCGCGGGTCGGGGCTCGAGCCGCACGTGGAGGTGATCGCGCACATCGACACCGACGACGAGAAGCGCCTCGTGCCCGAGTACCGGCTCGAGATCTGAGCGACGGGGCCGGTACAATCCGGCCGAGCCCTGCGGGATCGTCTAATGGTAGGACGCCGGATTCTGGCTCCGGAAGTTGGGGTTCGAGTCCCTGTCCCGCAGCCTTCGAGGCGCCCCGCGAGGGGCGTCTCGCCGTCTCCACGGCGGCTCTGCCCGTTGCGCACCACGGCAACGATGGTGACGCCGGTTTGAAAGTTTCGTAAGCAATCCGGTTAACGCTCGTGCTCCGCGGGTAGGCTCGCTCGCGACCAAAGACACGAACGGCAGCGCCGGGTCTCCATTCGAGAGCCCTAGTGCGGCGCGCCGTGCCCCTGTCCCCCACGCGGAGGTTCGTCCTGAAAGCCGTCGTCGTCGGCCTGTGCGCCGCCAGTCTGTGCGCGACTCCCGTCGTTGCGAGCGCGAGCTCGTCCGGAGGCGCCGGAAACCGGCTCGCGCACCACGTCGGCGCGATGCCGAAGAGCACGTCGGTCGTCCGCTTCTTCGAGCATCACCGGTGGCTCCTGCGGGACCCGCGTTTCCGCAACGAGGCGAAGCTCCGGCTCGTCGCCGCCCGCCGGACGATCGCCGCGAACCGCGCGGACGCCGCGCGTGCTCGCGCACAGATCGAGCGAGCCGAGCGCGAGGCGCTCCACCGCCGGCTGCTGGCGCAGGCCGCGAGGTCACCCGTGAAGACGATCTGCCACGTGTTCCGCGCCTACTGTGGCGAGGCGCTGCGCGTCGCCCGCTGCGAGTCCGGCTACCGGACGACCGCGCAGAACGGCCAGTACCTCGGAATCTTCCAGATGGGAACGACCGCACGGCACCTCTTCGGCCACGGCCCGACGGCACTGGCGCAGGCGCGGGCGGCCTACCGGTATTTCGTCCGCTCCGGCCGCGACTGGAGCCCGTGGTCCTGCAAGCCCTAGCGCCGGATGCTCCGCGACGTTTCCTGCGCAAAGTGCGGCCCCCGTCGAGCGTCGCGGGTTCCCACGACGCGCCACGACTGGTAGTAGAGCGCTTGTGCCGTTCCGGCGGAAGGTCGACCGCCTCAGGCCCCTCGACGAGGCGGCCGCCTACGCACGATGTCACGGCGATCGGGACGACTCCGTGCGCGTGGTGAAGCTGCCGCCGAGGCGCGCCCGCTACGACCTCCTCGCAACCGGCGAGGAGATCCGCCGACGGCTCGAGGAGCGGATCGACGCGCGCGACGCCGAGCCCGGCCTCGCGCCGAGCGCGACCCCGACCGCCTGAGCCGGGCGCCAAGAGGCGCTCCGGCGCTTCGCTACACTGCGTCGTCGCCACGGCCCATTCGTCTAGTGGCCTAGGACACCGCCCTCTCACGGCGGCGGCACGGGTTCGAATCCCGTATGGGCCTTGAGGCTACACATGCTGGAAGTACCGCAACCCCGCTTACATGCGGGGTTTGCGCTTCTTTGCAGGGATTTCGTCGCCAGAGCAGCGTGCCGCGGCCAGCCCGTGTTTGTCGGAGAGCCCTCGTGCGGCCAGGGGGAGCTCACACTCCGTGCGCGGGAGGCGGTTCGGGCCGTCCGGTGACGTGCTTGGCGTTCGATGATCGATGAGGTCGCATCTGCGCTTTCCCGGGCAGCACCCGCTGACCACATTGGGCCAGTGTGGGGCGCGGCTCGTCGAAGGCGACGAGCCCGTGGCGAAGGGGGTTCTGCGGCCGGCCCGTCGCTGACACGTTCACGCTTCCATGTATGAAATCTGCGTCTCGGCGTCATGTTCTCCTTGTCGGGCGCGAAACTTGCCGCAGCAGAGAGCCGCGCCCGACATTTCCTCGAGACAGGTCTGGATCATCGGCCCCGATGGCTCACGCCCGACGGGTCGTCCCGTTGATCGCCGCGTAGCACGAGATCGGGGGGCCCTGCCGGTTCGAGACCAGCGGGGCGATGGGAACGGAACGCGCGAGACCGGAGCGGCGAACAACCGAGGCAGGAAGATCGAGACGGCGGTCATGGCGGAAGGATCCGTTCACACCGTCCATGCGGACGGGCGCCGGAGTCGTCGCGGCTGTCCGCGCGAACGGCCTGGCCGGCGAGCTGATCGCGGAGGTCGCTCTCGGTGAAGGCGAGCCGTTCGTGTTCAAGCCGCGCGACTCGGCGCTCGACGCGACTCCGCTCGAGATCCTCCTGCGCGACGCTCGATCCCGAGCTCGAGGAGAACGCCCTTACCTACCTCGAGCAGGTCGTCGGAGCGCGTGTCGAGCGCACCGCACCCTGAACAGCCGCCGGACGGCTAGCTCGACGGCCCCGGGATGTGCGGTGTCTCGGGCTCCTCCCGTCCGGGACGCCGCCGGCGCCCGGCCTCCGAGCCAGAGCACCCCGACGAAGACCGAGATGACCGTCACGGCCGAGAACGCCGCCCCGAGCCATGCAGCAACGAAGAGGCGCCCAGGCCGAAGACGGCCAGGATCACCGGGCAAACGCCGGCGACCCGATACGGTCGTGGGATGGAGGTGTCGCTCCATGCGGCCCAGCCCGACGAGGGCGAGCGTCTCGTGCTCGGCGGGGTCACGATCGTCGTGCGCGTCCCGTCCGAGGCGACCGGCGGCGCCTTCGCGCTCCTGGAGGAAGTGCCGCCGCTGGTCGACACGCCGGCGCACGTCCACGATCGCGAGGACGAGCTCTTCTACGTGCTCGAGGGGGAGCACGTCTATCGCGTCGGCGACGAGGAGGTCCGACTAGGCCCGGGCGGCCTCGTCTTCGCTCCTCGAGGCGTGCCGCACTCGCAGCGCCGGGCCGTTCCGGGCGAAGGGCGCCAGCTCGTCCTCGTGTCGCCGGGAGGGTTCGAGGGCTTCTTCCGCGACCTCGCCGCCGCCCACGAAGCGGGGACGCTCGGGCCCGAGGCCTACAGCGCGGCATCCAGGCGCTTCGGGATCACCTGGATCGACTGAGCGCGGCGAGGATCGCGGCTGACGTGACGGGCACACGGGCGTTCTGGGCACCGGGCCGGGTAAACCTGCTCGGCGAGCACACCGACTACAGCGGCGGGCTCGTACTTCCGGCCGCGCTCGATCTCGGGGTGCGCGTCGAGGGTATGGCCGGGCCCCGAATCGAGCTCACCTCGGACAGGGCACCGGAGCCCGTGGACCTCCCGCCTGACGGGGGCGACGCGGTCGGCTGGGGCAGGTATGCGGCGGCCGTCGCGGCCGAGCTCGCGGGCCTCGGACGGCCTGCCGTGGGATTCGCGGGAACGGTCACCGGAACCGTGCCGCCGCGCGCCGGGCTGTCGTCGTCGGCGGCGCTGGAGGTCGCAATCGCGACCGCTCTCTGCGCCGTCGCGGGGTTCGAGCTCGAGCCTCTCGTGCTCGCCGAGACGTGCAGGCGGGCCGAGCTGCGGGCCGTGGGCGTCCCCTGCGGGATCCTCGACCAGGCCTCGGCGGTGCTCGGCCGGTCGGACTGCGCGGTGCTGCTCGACACGGCCTCCCTCGAGTACCGCTCGGTCCCGCTCCCCGCCGGCCTGGCGCTCGTCGTGGTCGACTCGGGCGTCGCACGGAGCCTCGAGGAGACCGGCTATGCCGAGCGGCGCCGCCAGCTGGAGGAGGGCGTCGCCGCGCTCGGCGGCCGGACCCCCCGCGACGTCACGCCGGGCGAGCTCGACGACCTCGAGCTCGCAGACGTGCCGCTTCGGCGCCTGCGTCACGTTGTCACCGAGAACGAGCGCGTCGTGGAGGCCGTCAGGGTGCTCGAGGAGCCGGGTACGCCCCGCCTCGACCGCCTCGGGAAGCTGTTTCGCGAAGGGCACCGGAGCCTCCGCGACGACTTCGAGGTGACGACGCCGGAGCTCGATCTCCTCGTCGAGCTCGCCTACGGCGCCGGCGCGCTCGCCGCACGGATGACGGGCGGCGGGTTCGGCGGCTCGATCGTCGCACTCGCCCAACCGTCGCTCGCCGCCGGGCTCGCCGACGGAGTCGCGGCCGGCTACCGCGCGCGTACGGGTCGCATCGCGACCGCGCGGGTCTGCCGCGCCTCCGACGGCGCAACGGAGCTGTGAGAAAGAACGACGCCGGCGAGTCCCGCCCCGCCGGGCCGGGCTCGCGGGCGTCGTGGCCGTCGCGTCAGACGGACTCGTCCATCACGACCTCGTACGTATCGACGGAGAGACGTTGGCCGCGGACGTCCTCCGGTATCTCGTCGCCCATCGCCTCGAAGCGCTGCTCGGCCGCCTGCATGGCCTCCCGGGTCTCGAAGAACGTCACGAACAGCCGACGGTCTCCCTCGAGCACCATCGCCCGCGAGACTCCGTCGGGCATGCCGGTGTCGCCGCTTGCCATCCGCTCTTCGCCCAGCCGGCGCAGCTCGGCGACATTGCCGCCCTCGAACGTTGCGATTCGCGCGAACACGCGCACCTCCTCGGGGTTGGGTACCGCAGGATGCGCCGATCCGCGGCCCCGGTCAACCGGCAGGACTACGCCGGGGCGGGCATCTCGCGCACGAGGTCCCGGCCGAGCCGGTCGACGAGCTCCTGGAGCTCGGGATGGTCGGCGGGCTCGAGCCCGGCGAGGAGCTCGCGGAGCCCGGAGCGTCTCGCTTCGAGAATTCGCTCGTAGCTCTCCTCCCCGGTCGCAGTGAGGAGGATCGCGCCGCCGTCCTCGGCCCTTGCGTACCCCTCGCGGCAGAGGCTCGCGAGCGGGCGATCGAGCTCCCGCCCGTCGATCCGTAGCTGCTGCGCGAGGGCTGCACGGGTCAGGGGCGTCCGCTCCCCCAGCCGCGCCAGCAGCCAGAGCTCGGGCGGGGCCAGGTCGAGCTGCGCCCGCGCCGAGAGCCGCTCGTACATGCCCCAGCGTTCCTCGCGCCCGGCCAGGAGCGAGAGCGCTCGTCCGACCTCCCGCACCCGATCGTCGTCGTGCGAGGGCTGGAGGCCCTCGCCGATGTCCGGCGCACGAGCGCTCGTCCGGAGCGGCACTTCGCGAAGGAACCACGTGAGGACGAAGGCGAGCACGGAGATCGCCGCCGCGGTCAGGAACACGGGCTCCAGCGAGTCCGTCAGCGCGGTGACGAAGAGGTCGCGAATGGCCGGCGGCAGGTGCTTGATCGCGACAGGGTTCGCAGCCGCGGGGAGCTCGGTCCCGGGCGGGAACTTCTCGGCGAGGTTCACGGCGAGCTGGTTGGCGAAGATCGCGCCGAACATCGCGACCCCGATCGAGCCGCCGACCTGCCGGAAGAGCGTCGAGCCGGACGTGGCGACACCGAGGTTGCGGTAGTCGACCGCGTTCTGCGCCACGAGCACGAGCACCTGCATGACCATCCCGATGCCGAGGCCCATCACGAGCATGTACGTGCCTGCGAGGAAGGTCGGCGTGTCGACCTCGAGCCGCGAGAGGAGCACCAGGCCGAGGGTCATCACCGCCGTCCCGACGATCGGGAACGGCCGATAGCGCCCGTTCCTCGAGATCAGCTGACCGCTCGTGATCGACGTGATGAGGACGCCCGCCATCATCGGCGTCATCAAGAGGCCGGCGGTCGTCGCGCTGTGCCCCTTCACGTTCTGGAGGTAGAGCGGCAGGTACGTGACTGCACCGAACAGCGCGACGCCGACGATGAAGCCGATCATGCTGGCCACCGTGAACACCCGGTTGCGGAAGAGCTCGAGCGGGAGGATCGGCTCCTTCGCCCGACCCTCGACGGCGACGAACCCGGCGAGGCAGAGCGCGCCCGCGACGAGGAGTGCGACCATCTGCGGCGCGTCCCAGTCATAGGTCGTGCCGCCGAGGCTCGTATAGAGGACGATGCCCGAGAGGCCGCCGGCGAGCAGCGCCGCGCCGAGATAGTCGATCGCGTGGCGCACGTGCGCGGTGCGGGCGTGGAACGCCGAGGCGATCACGCCGAGCGCGACGAGCCCGATCGGCAGGTTCACGTAGAAGATCCAGCGCCACGACAGGTTGTCCACGAAGAAGCCGCCGAGCAGCGGCCCGACCACCGTCGAGACCCCGAACACGGCCCCGAAGTACCCCTGGTAGCGGCCGCGCTCCCGTGGCGAGACGACGTCCGCGATCGCGGCGATCGTGACGACGATCAGGCCGCCTCCGCCGAGCCCCTGCAGCGCCCGGAACACGATCAGCTGGAGCATGTTCTGGCTGAGCCCGCACAGGGCAGAGCCGACGAGGAAGATCACGATCGCCGACTGCAGGACGATCTTCCGGCCGTAGAGGTCGCCGAGCTTGCCGTACAGCGGCCCGGCGACGGTCGAGGCGAGGAGGTAGCTCGTCACGACCCACGAGAGATGCTCGATGCCGCCGAGGTCGCCGACGATCGTCGGGAGGGCGGTCGAGACGATCGTCTGGTCGAGCGACGCGAGAAGCAGCACGAGCATCAGCGCCGCGAAGATCAGCCGCACGCGAGGCGCGGGCTCGGTCGGCGGAAGAGGCGCTGCGGCGGGGTCGTGCACGGCGATGTGACGATATCCGGCGTCTCTTCGCCGACCGCGGCGCGACCGCTACGGGCTATACCCCCGAAAGGGGAGAGTTGCGCGCAGAGCGCCCGTCGAACAGTGTTTCGCGAGCCGGTTTCGCCTCGACCGACGGCAAGGAGGGTGGGGCCGGCTCGTTTCTACCCCGTGCGGCGGCCGGCCGCGCAGTCTGCGCCGGCCCTGTCCGGGCGGGGGCGGTCGCACCCCTCCCGGTTTCGCTCAGGGACCCCCGCGGACGTAGATCACCTGACCCGACACGTACGCCGCGTCGTCCGAGCAGAGGAACGCGATCACGCCCGCCACGTCCTCCGGCTGGCCCACGCGCCCGAGCGGCGTCTGTGCCGCGCCGGCCGCCTGGAAGTCCTCGAACGAGACGCCGAGGCGCTCCGCCGTCTGCGCGGTCATCGCGGTCACGATGAACCCGGGCGCGACACAGTTCGCCCTGATCCCGAAGCGGCCGAGCTCGAGGGCGAGGGTCTTGGTCAGCCCCTGGATCCCTGCTTTCGCGGCCGAATAGTTCGCCTGGCCGCGGTTGCCGAGCGCCGACACGGAGGAGACGAGCACCATCGCACCGCTCTTCTGCTCGACCATGTGAGCCTGCGCCGCCCGCGCCGCGAGGAACGAGCCGCGCAGGTGGGTCGCGATGACCGCCTCCCAGTCGTCGTCGGCCATCTTGTGGACGAGGTTGTCGCGGATGATCCCCGCGGACGTGACGAGAATGTCCAGGCGGCCCGACTCGGCGGCGACCGCGACGGCCGCCTCGACGTCGTCGCTCGAGGTGACGTCGCAACGAATCGCACGGCCGCCGATCCGCTCGGCCGTCTCCGTCGCGGCGGCCTCGTCGAAGTCCGCGACGACCACGTGCGCCCCCTCGGAGGCGAGCCGCTCCGCGGTCGCGGCGCCGATCCCCTTCGCGCCACCGGTGACGAGCGCAGTCTTGCCGGCGAAGCGGGTCATCGGATCATCCGCAGGACGAGCTCCGCGACACAGACGGGCTTGTCCCCGCCCTCCCGCTCGATCGTCGCCAGCACGACGCCCTGCTCACCGCCCTCGACGTCGTCGACCGACTGCACCGAGAACCGGCCGCGGATGCGCGAGCCGGACGGCAGCGGCGCAGGGAAGCGAACCTTGTTCACGCCGTAGTTGATCCCCATCCGGTAGCCCGTGAGGCTCAGCGTCTTCGACATCAGCGGCACGCAGAGCGAGAGCGTCAGGTAGCCGTGCGCGATCGTCGTCCCGAAGGGGCCCTGCGCGGCGCGGACAGGGTCGACGTGGATCCACTGGGGATCGTCCGTCGCGTGCGCGAACTCGTCGATCCGGGCCTGGTCGACCTCGAACCAGTCGGTCGGTCCGAGCTCCCGCCCGATCAGCTCCGTGAACGCGCTCACGCGGGCAACCCTACGCGGTCACGGCCGTCAGCTCTGCGACAAGCGGCGCCGTGTCGAGCGGGTCGTACCCGATCCGGCGTGCGACCTCCTCCGTCGTGGGCCTCGTGCCCTCCCGGAACAGCTCCCGCAGGAGCTCTCCCGTGCGCTCGAGACGCCACCAGTCGGCGCCGATCTCGCGGCGCAGGCGCGCGCGTAGCTGGGCCGAGCGGATCCAGGCGCGCAGGTAGTCGGCGGAGTAGAAGCCGGCGTCCATGTCGGCGAGGTGGTTGGCGGCCGCGTACCGGATGCCGGTCGCTGCGGTGAGTCGCTCCTCGTAGCCGTCCGGCGTGCCACCGTCGCGCGCGAACCGTCCCCAGAACTCGAGCTCGAAGCCGAGCTTCGCCGAGTACCGGCGGAAGAGGATCGTGTTCGAGAACGCCGCCGCCTCCGCGTTCTCGCGCGCCTGTCCGTCGTCGAGCCCGAAGTGCTCGGCGTGCCAGCCGGGCTCCCGCACGACCGAGTCCAGGAGGAACGAGTAGATCTCGGTCAGCGCGTGGTCGCGGGAGAGCCGCCGGAACGCGAGCGGCAGCGCGGGGTCGCAGCCGGCGTAGTGGAGCGCGTGCCCCGCCTCGTGGAGAAACGCCTCGTAGTCGTGCAGGCCGCCGAGCGCGCGCGTGATCAGGTGCACGAGCCGTGGCGGGTCGGTCGCGATCACGCACGCCCGCGGCGCCTTCTGGGGCCGGTCCTCGAGGTCGGTCCGGATCCCGGGCTCCTCGTCGAGGTCGAAGCCCATCGCCCGTAACGTCGCGAGGCAGACGGGCACGCTCCGCTCCTTCGTGTACGTCGCCTCGAGCGGCGAGAGGCGTCTGATCCACGCCATGTGCGCCGAGGCGGGCACGTCGTCGCGCTCGGGCCCGAGGAGACGGTCGAGCCAGCGCTGCCGCGAGGGCTCGAACGCAGCGGTGGCCTCGACGCGGGCGGTGTCGACCGCGTCCGCGATCGGCCTCAGCGGGACGCACTTCTCGGCCTCGTTGCGGGCCACGGGGTCGGCGATCCGAGTCACGCCCGCCTCGAGCTCGTTGCGCGCGGCGAGGAGCGAGCGGCGCTCGTCGTTGAAGCCGGCCGACACCTCGACCACCGCGGCGCCGAGCGCGTCGCGGCGGCCGTAGTCGGGCTCGGTCGCGAGCCGCGCCTGCGCCGCGCGCAGTGGCAGCTCGGCCTCGTCCCAGGGAACCCGCGCGGCGAGCAGCGCGTTCTCGAGCGCGTCCTCCCGTTCGGCGAGCTCGCGGTCGACGAGCCCCTCCTGGCACTCGAGGCGGAGACGTGCGACCGACTCGCGGTCGCCGTCGGGCGCCCCTTCCTCGGCCGCACGGAGCGACTCGAGCTGCTCGCGCGTGAAGAGATCTGCGTGGCGCGCGACGATCGCCGCCTGCTCGGAGGTCTCCTTCTCCCCCACCCTCACCGCACGCGCCTCCTCTGAGCGCTCGATCCCGTACTGCTCGAGGCGGCGCTCGAAGTCGCCGACGGACAGCGCGCTCACACGGCGACCTCGGCACCGCGTCCCAGCCGCTCCAGTGCTCGCTCGCGGCCGAGCAGCGCGAGCGACTCGTAGAGGCCCGGCGACACCTTCGAGCCCGTCACCGCGACGCGAATCGGCGCGTAGACCGTGCGCGGCTTCTCGCCGAGCTCGTCACAGAGGCGCTTGAGCGCAGCCTCGATCGCTTCGGACGTCCAGGGCTCGACCGCCGCGAGCGTCTCGCTCGCCGCGTCGAGGATTCGGCGGTCGAGCAGCTCCGGGTCCGGCTCGACGTCGTGGAACAGGAAGCCCGCGAACGAGGGAATCTCCCCGAGCCGTACGACCTTCTCCTGGACGATCGGCGCCATCGCGCGCACCGCGTCGTCGGACCAGTCCACCCCGCGGTCGTGCAGGTACTCGAGCACCGCGTCCGCGTACGCGTCCTCCTCGAGCGCGCGGAGGTAGACGCCGTTCATCCAGTCGAGCTTCGCGTAGTCGAAGGTCGAGGGGCTCCGGCCGACTCGCTCCAGCGTGAAGCGCTCGACGAGCTCGTCGCGGCTCATGATCGTCGTCTCGCCGTCAGGCGCCCAGCCGAGCAGGGCGAGGAAGTTCAGCAGCGCCGGCG
Source organism: Gaiella sp. (assembly GCA_036558885.1). Lineage (GTDB taxonomy): Bacteria > Actinomycetota > Thermoleophilia > Gaiellales > Gaiellaceae > Gaiella. Next base: position 18,378 of record DATBET010000147.1, on the reverse strand, counting down.
CGACGTAGCCCGCGTCGCGAAACTCGTCGACCGACACCGCGCCGTGGCGCTTCGAGAGCTTTCTGCCGTCCTCGCCGTACACGTTCGGGACGTGCGCATACACGGGCGGCTCCGCGCCGAGCGCCTCGAGTACGACGAGCTGCTTCGGCGTGTTCGAGACGTGGTCCTCTCCGCGGATCACGTGCGTGACGCCGTCGACCCAGTCGTCGACGGGGTTCGCGAAGTTGTAGGTCGGACGTCCGTCCGAGCGGACGAGCACCCAGTCCTCCAGCTCGTCGGCCGGGAACTCGATACGGCCCTTGACCGCGTCGCCCCAGGCGACGACCCCGTCGGTCGGCATCCGGATGCGGATCGCGCCCTTGTCCTCGTACGCCTTTCCCTCTTCGACGAGCCGCGCTGCCTCCGCGCGGCAGCGCTCCGCGCCGTCGAGTTGGAAGCGCGTCTCGCCGTCCCACTCGATCCCGAGCCAGAGGAGCGAGCGCTCGATCTGGGCCGTCGCCTCGGCCACCTCCCGCGAGGTGTCGGTGTTCTCGATCCGGAGGAGGCACTCGCCGCCGCGACCGCGGGCGAAGAGCCAGTTGAACAGGAACGTCCGCACGCCGCCGATGTGGAGAAGGCCGGTCGGCGAGGGGGCCATGCGGACGCGCACGCTCATCGCCGGCGATCGTAGTCGCCCCGACCGAGCCTGGCCGAGAGCGCGTTGTAGCGTTGCGGCGTGCTGTACGGCGCGCACGTCTCCTCGGCGGGCGGAATCTCGACCGCGATCGACCGCGCGCAGGAGCTCGGCTGCGACGCGGTGCAGGTGTTCACGCAGAGCCCGCGGATGTGGAGGCCGACGGAGCATCCCGAGGAGCAGGTCTCGCGGTTCCGCGCGCGTCGCGCAGAGGCGGGGATCGAGGCGGTCGTCTGCCACGCGCTCTACCTCGTCAACCTCGCCGGCGCCGACGGCGAGCTTCGTCGCAAGTCCGTCGCTGCGATGCGGGCGTCGCTGGAGACCGCTGCGGCGATCGGGGCCGAGGGCGTCGTCTTCCACGTCGGCTCGCACCTGGGCAAGGGCATCGAGACCGGCTACCGGCACGCCGTCCCGGCCCTGCGGGAGCTGCTCGAGCTCACCGACGAGCGCCTCTGGCTCCTGCTCGAGAACTCGGCCGGCGCGGGCGGCACGGTCGGCCGCTCGGTCGCCGAGCTCGCGGCGCTGTTCGAACGGCTCGACCGCCACGAGCGGCTCGGGATCTGCGTCGACTCCTGCCACTGGTGGGTCTCCGGGGTGGACGTCACGAGCCCCGACGCGCTCGACGAGGCACTCGGCGAGCTCGGCGAGGCGATCGGGATCGACCGGTTGCGCTGTCTCCACGTCAACGACGCGAACGCAGGGCTCGGCTCGAACCGCGATCGTCACGCCTCGCTCGGCCTCGGCGAGATGAAGGACGGCCTCGCGACGTTCGTCGCGCACCCCGCGTTCGAGGGGCTGCCCGCGATCCTCGAGACGCCGGGGCCGGACGGCGGCTACGCGGGGGAGCTGAAGCTGCTCCGCGAGCTCCACCGCAAGGGCCGCCGCAGGGCGGCCGCACGGCGCCGACGGACGACCCGCAGCGGCTAGTCCGCGAGCTGCGCGAAGACGCGGAAGCTCGGGCTCGCGAGCGGAACTTCGTAGAACTCCGGGTTGCGACAGCCCAGGTCGTCGCTCCGGTGCTCGTAGCAGGTCGAGATCTCCGAATGGCAGATGGGGAGCGGCGCCCGGGCGGCCTTCACGGCGCCGAAGCCCTGCGGCCGGGCCTCGAGCTCCGTAAGCAGATCGAGGTCGATCTCGACGTCGAACACCTTGTGCACGCAGCCCATGTACGTGTGGCCCCATGCCTCGTACGCGTAGACGAACGGGCAGCTCCGGGCGATGCAGGCGGCAGGGTGGACGACGCGGTCGCAGTGCACCTCGCAGCGACGGCACTCGACCTCCTCCTGCGGCCGGAGCGGGATCTCGGCGATGGCCGGTGGGGCCGGAGCGATGTCGCTCATCCACCGGATCGTCGCAAGGTCGAGCCTGCTCGCGCAAGACTTGACGGATCGGCGGGGAACCGCTAGGCCCGGCCGCCGCCGAGCCGGCTCGTCGCCGGATCACACGCCGCTAGGGTGGCCTTCCGTGGTCCGCCGCGTCCTCCTCGCAGGCCTGCTGCTCGGGCCGATCGTCGTGGTGCTGCACTACGCGGCCGACCTGGACGAGACCGCCGAGTTCGTCGTCGCGGCGGTCGCGCTGATCCCGCTCGCTTGGCTCATCGGCGAGGCGACGGAGCATGCGGCCGAGCACACCGGGCCGGGAATCGGCGGCTTCCTCAACGCGACGTTCGGCAACGCGCCGGAGCTGATCATCGCCCTGCTCGCGGTCAACCAGGGGCTCACGGAGGTGGTGCGCGGCTCGTTGACCGGCTCCGTCGTCGGCAACCTCCTGCTCGTGCTCGGGTTCTCGCTGCTGTTCGGTCCCTCGGCCGAGCTCGACCGGTGGTCGAGCTTCATGTCGTTCGGCCTCATCGGGGTCGCGGTCGTCCTCTTCCTCGTCACGTCGGTCCCGGCGTGGAACGGCGATCCTGATCGTGACCTCATCGTCAACCTCAGCATCCCGGTCTCGATTCTCCTCCTGGTTCTCTACGTCGTGACGACGTTCGTCTCGCTCCGGCGCCATCGCGACCTGCACGAGCCGGCCGAGGAGACCCACGGCACGTGGACCTTCGGGCGCGCGCTCGCGATCCTGGGCGCGGCAACAGTCGTCACAGCCCTCGTCGCCGAGGTACTCGTCGGCTCGCTCGAGACGTTCGCCGAACGGGTCGGCCTCTCGGACTTCTTCGTCTCCGCCGTGATCGTCGCGATCGTGGGGAACGCCGCCGAGCACGGCGGCGCCGTGGTCGTCGCGCATCGCGGGAAGGTGAAGCTCGCGGCGGAGATCGCACTGGCCTCGGCCGCGCAGGTCGCCGTCTTCCTGATCCCGGCCGTGACGATCCTCTCCTGGCTGATCGAGCCGCTGGCCCTCGGGTTCCGACAGGTCGAGATCGTGGCCCTGGCCGGTGGGCTCGCGGTCACCGCGGCGACGCTGTGGGAAGGTCGCGCGTCGAAGGCCCGCGGGGCCGTGCTCGTCGCCGCGTACGTCGCCGTTGTGGTGCTGTTCTACGCAGCCGGCGACCGGGACGGTCACTCGGAGGCGCTGTCCGCGAACGCGGGAGGCGCCCTCGTCACCGGGTAGGTGGCCAGGTAGAGCTTGACCGGCCTGCCGTCGGCGTCACGGACCACACGCAGCAGCTCGCCGAGCTCGCAGCCCTCGGCCACGCGCCAGCGGTCGTCTGCCTCGGCGAGCTCGGTCGCGCGGCTGGAACCCGCTCAGGTGGGCGAGCGCGTCGGCGACCGTCGGCCCGGCCGGCGCCTCGGGCAGGTGCGTCTGCAGCGGGTCGCGGAGCTCGAGCCTGCCCTCGTCCCGTAGCTGGAGCACGCAGGCCGCCGTGAAGGTCTTCGTGATCGAGCCGATGCCGTACGCATGATCGGTCGACGCCGCCTCGCCGCTCGCGACGTCGGCCTCGCCGACCGTCGTCCGCCAGACCCCCTCTCCGTCGTGGCAGACCGCCGCGACCGCCGACGGCGAGCGCTGCTCCGCCTGCGCCGTCGCGACGAGGCGGTCGAGCCGCGTGACCAGCGCTTCAGGCGGCTGCACGGGCCCCGAGCGCCCGCGGCGCGAGCTCGATCGCGCGCTCGACGTCGTCGTCGTCGACGTCGAGGTGCGTCACCGCTCTCGCGATGCCCGGGTGGATCGTCGCGGAGAGCCCCACCCCCGCGTCGCGCAGGAGCGCGAGCCCGGGATCGCGATCGAGGCCGAGCGCGGCGATGTCGAGCTGCACGAAGTTCGTCTCCACCTGCTCGAGGTCGACGGGCAGGCCCGCCGCGTGCCAGCCCTCGGCGAGACGACGCGCCCGCGCGTGGTCGTCGGCGAGGCGCTCCACGTGGTGCTCGAGCGCGTAGACGCCCGCGGCCGCGACGATGCCGGCCTGGCGCATCGCGCCTCCGAAGAGATGCTTCTCGCGCCAGGCGCGCTCGATCGTGTCGGACGAGCCGGCGAGCACCGCGCCGAGGGGACAGCCGAGGCCCTTGGAGAGGCACAGGGTCACGGTGTCGAAAAGCGTGCCGATCTCCGCGGGCGCGACGCCCGTCGCAACCGACGCGTTGAGCAGACGCGCACCGTCGAGATGGGTCGCGAGCCCACGGTCGCGTGCCGCGCCGGTCACCGCGCGCAGCTCCCCGAAGGGCCAGCAGCGGCCGCCCGACGAGTTGTGGGTGTTCTCGAGCGCGACGAGCGCCGCCCGCTGGTCGGCGACCTTCGCGCTCGGGGCCGTTGCCACCTCCAGCTCCGCGACCCCGAACCGACCCGCGCGGCCCTCGATCGCCTCGATCATCAACCCCGCGTGGACCGCCGGGCCGCCGTACTCGAAGATCCCGACGTGCGCATGGCGCTCCGCGACGAGCACGTCGCCCGGCCGCGTGTGGAGCTTGAGCGCGATCTGGTTGGCCATCGTCGCGGTCGGTACGAACAGCGCCGCCTCCTGGCCCAACAACGCGGCCGCGCGCTCCTGCAGCGCGTTCACGGTCGGGTCCTCGCGCTTCTGCTCGTCGCCGACCTCGGCCGACGCCATCGCGGCCCGCATTCCCTCTGTCGGACGCGTCGCGGTGTCGGAGCGCAGGTCGATCACGGACCGAACGCTACCGTTGCCACGTGGACCTCGACCTCCTCGAGCGGCGCGTCGCGCAGCTCCGCGAGCCCGCGTACCGCGCCCGGCAGGCCTGGGACTGGGCCGCGCGCGGGGCCGCGGGCTACGACGAGATGACGAATCTGCCGCAAGGGCTCCGGGAGACGCTGGCGGCCGAGGTGCCGTTCTCGACGCTCACGGCCGAGGCCGAGCAACGCTCGCGCGACGGAACCGTGAAGACGCTCTTTCGCACCGCCGACGGCCACCCCGTGGAGGCCGTGCTGATGCGCTACCGCGACGGCCGGCGCTCGGTGTGCGTCTCGTCGCAGTCGGGCTGCCCGCTCACGTGCACGTTCTGCGCGACCGGGCAGATGGCCTTCGGCCGGAACCTGACTGCCTGGGAGATCCTCGACCAGGTGCTCCACTTCCGCCGCACCGAACCGGTGAACCATCTCGTGTTCATGGGGATGGGCGAGCCGTTCATGAACGTGGGCCCGGTCCTGGCCGCCGCGCGCCGCCTGCCCGACGTCGGGATCACCCACCGCCGGACGACGATCTCCACGGTCGGCTGGCTGCCGGGGTTGAGCCGCTTCGTCGAGGAGGTGACCGAGCCGATCCGCCTCGCGCTCTCGGTCCATGCGGCCGACCCTGCACTGCGCAGCGAGCTGATGCCGGTCAACGACCGCTACGCGCTCCCCGAGGTCGTGGCCCTCTGCCGGAGGCACTGGGAACGGACGAAGCGGCGCGTCTTCGTCGAGTACGTGATGCTCGCGGGCGTGAACGACTCACCGGCCCAGGCGCGCCTCCTCGCGTCGCTGCTCGGCCGGGACGCCTTCAAGGTGAACCTGATCCCCTACAACCCGACGGGGATGTACGACGGGTCCCCCCGCGCGGCGATCGCCGCCTTCAAGGCCGAGCTCGACCGCGCGCACATCCCGGCGACCGTGCGCCTCACGCGCGGCCGGGACATAGCGGCGGCGTGCGGGCAGCTCGCCGCGGCCCCGAGGAGGCGCGCGCGCGCTCGGGCGGTGTAGCCTTGAGGGCCGTGTACCGGCTCCTGGCAACGTGTCTTCTGGGCGCCGTCGTGCTTGCCGGGGGCGTGGCCTCCGAGGCCCTCGCGGACAACGGCGTCACGATCCCCAGGTACAGCCAGTATCCCGCGACGACCATCCAGGCAAAGCGGGGAACAGCGGCGCAGTGCCGCACCGAGGCCGACTCGTTCAGCCGCAACGCGAGGGCGTTCCTCCGTCCGTACCCGTCCGACACCGACATCTACCGCGTGCTCGCCCGCGTGCAGTTCACCGCGTTCGTGGCCCACCGCTGCGACACCGCGATTCTCCGCACGGCGCTCTCGCGGCGGCTCACCGGGAAGCAGCTCCGCGAGGTGCTCGCGTTCTTCGGCTTCATGGGCCAGGTCGGGCGAGAGCTCGCGAGAGCCCCGGGCCGCTGAGCCTCGTCGACCTCGAGACGGTCTAGAGCTTGCGGACGGCGTCGCCCGTGCGGACGACGCCCGGCTCGACGACGCGGGTGTTGATCCCGCGCAGGTTGAGCGCGCGACCGTCGTCGGTGTCGAAGACCTTGAGCGCCTCGAGCCCGAAGCGGGCGGCGAACTTCTTGCAGCCCGTGTGGGGAGCCGCCGTCACCTCGATGACGGCGGTCCCGATCTCGAGGCGGGTGCCCGGTGGGACGTTGCCGCGCGACAGGTCGAGGTCGACGTAGAGCTGGTCGCCCGCGAGCGGCCACCGCTCGCGGCTGCCCGCGACGAGGTCGATCGCCCGCGCGCTCGTGACCGTGATCTGCGTGTCCGTGCTCGCGGGACGTCCTCCCGATCTGCCACGGGCCGCCCAGTCGTCCCCGACGAGCCCGCGCTCGGGATCGAGCTCCGCCTGCCCCACGACCTCGCGCTCGTCTACCGCGGGCCGGCGGACGATCAGCTCGAGGATCCCGGCCTCCTGGGGTGCGGAGCGGACGTGCCCGAGCCCCGCCTCGACCTCCTCGCGCGACAGGTGGCGGGCGCTTGCAACAGACTGTTGCAAGCTCGTCATGCGCCCTCGCAGAGGGTCGCGTGGCGGCGGACGATCTGCCAGCGCCCCTGCCGGCGCGTCCAGATGTCCGTCACGTTCATTCGCTTGCTGAGATCACGCCCCTCGAGCCGCGCGACCTGGCTGTAGCGTGAGACGAGCACCGCCGTGTTGCCGTAGACCTCGGGATCGATCTCCTCGTACGAGAACTCCTCGATCTCGTACGGGCCGGCGGCCGCGACGAGGAACTCCTCGCGGTCGAGCTGGCCCGCCGCGCCCTGGAGCGTGAACTCGGACGCGAGCATCTGCTCGAGCGACTCGACGTCGTGCTCGACCACCGCGCGTGCGAGCTCGTGCGAGAGCTCGACGAGCTCGTGGGAGACGGCGATCGTCATCCGGCCTCGATCCTATCGGGTGCCTCCTCGTCGAACGCGAAGCGGACGACGGGCTCCTTCGCCGCCTTCACCTCGTCCAGGCGGCGTACCGGCCGGCTGACCGGTGCCTGCTTCAGCGTCTCGGGCTCGCGGGCCGCCTCGTCCGCGATCGAGCGCATCGCGGCGACGAACCCGTCGAGCCGCTCCTTCGTCTCGGTCTCGGTCGGCTCGATCATCAGCGCCTCCGGGACGACGAGCGGAAAGTAGATCGTCGGGGGGTGGATCCCGTGGTCCATCAGGCGCTTCGCAACGTCGAGCGCGGTGACCCCGTGCTCGCGCTTGAGCGTGCGCGCGGAGAGAACGAACTCGTGCATGCAGAGGCGGTCGTACGGCAGGTCGTACGCGTCGCGGAGCAGCGCGAGGACGTAGTTCGCGTTGAGGACGGCGGTCTCGGACATGTCCGTCAGCGCCCGCCCGTAGGCCCGCATGAACGCGTACGAGCGGACGAAGACGCCGAACGGCCCCGCGTAGCCGCGCACGCGGCCGATCGACTTCGGCCGGTCGTGGTCGAGCCGGAAGAGGTCGCCGTCGCGCACGACCTGGGGAGACGGGAGGAACGGGTCGAGCTCCTCGACGACGGCGACCGGGCCCCCGCCCGGGCCACCCCCACCATGTGGCTGCGAGAACGTCTTGTGGAGGTTGTAGTGGACGATGTCGAACCCCATGTCGCCCGGCCGCGAGCGCCCGACGACGGCGTTGAGGTTCGCGCCGTCGTAGTAGAGGAGCGCGCCGCGCCCGTGGAAGATGCGTGCCACCTCCTCGATCCCCTCGTCGAAGAGGCCGAGCGTCGACGGGTTCGTCAGCATCAGGCCCGCGGTGCGGTCGTCGACCTTCGCGCGCAGGTCGTCGAGATCGAGGTTGCCCCGTTCGGTCGTCGCGACCTTGGCGAGCTCGAAGCCCGCCATCGTCACGCTCGCCGGGTTCGTGCCGTGCGCGGTGTCCGCCGTCACGATCACGTTGCGGCCCGGCTCGCCGCGATCGGCGAACACGGCGCGCATCAGCATCAGGCCGGTCAACTCTCCCTGTGAGCCCGCGGCGGGCTGGAGCGTCACCGCGGGGAGGCCGGCGATCTCGATCAGGATCTGCTGGAGCTCCCACATCAGCGCGAGGGCGCCCTGCGCGCCCTCGTCCTCCTGGAGCGGGTGCAGGTCGCGGAAGCCGGGCAGCGCCGCCGCGCGCTCGTTCACTCGCGGGTTGTGCTTCATCGTGCAGCTGCCGAGCGGGTAGAAGCCCGTGTCGATCCCGAAGTTCCGGTCGGCGAGCGCCGTGAAGTGCCGCACGAGCTCGTTCTCCGGCACTTCCGGCAGCCGCGGCGGGCGCGCGCGGGCGAGCTCCGCGGGGACCTCGGGGACGGGCAGGTCGTAGGAGGGGACGCGCCCCGCGCGCCGGCCGGGTCGCGACTTCTCGAAGATCAGCTCCATCAGGCAGTGACCTCGGCGAGCACCCCGGCAAGCCGGACGACGTCCGCGGGCGTGCGCTTCTCGGTGAGGGCGACGAGGAGCACGTCGTCGAGCCCCGGGTAGTCGCGGCCGAGCGGGTAGCCCGGGTGGACGCCGTGCTCGCGGGCGCGGCTCACCACCTCGCGCGCCGGCACCGGCGTGCGGAACGCGACCTCCTTGAAGGTCGGCCGGTCGAAGGCGAGGGGGAGCGCCACGCGCTCCTTTGCGTAGGCGGCGAGCGCGGTGCACGTCTCGCCGAGCTCGCGAAGCCCCTCCGGCCCGAGCCAGCAGAGCGTGATGAGCCCGCCGAGCGCGAGGAGTGTCTGGTTCGTCGTCATGTTCGACGTCGCCTTCTCGCGGCGGATGTGCTGCTCGCGCGTCTGGAGCGTGAGCACGAAGCCGCGCCTCCCCTCGAGGTCGGTCGTCTCCCCCACGATCCGCCCCGGCATCCGCCGGATGAACTCGGAGCGCGCCGCGAGGAACCCATAGTGCGGTCCGCCGTACGACTGGTAGTTGCCGATCGATTGACCTTCGCCGATCGCCATCGCGCACCCGTAGTTGCCCGGCGCCTCGAGCAGGCCGAGCGAGGCGAGGTCGACGTGCGCCACGGGCAATGCGCCGCCCTCCGCGGCCGCCGCCGCGAGGTCGGGCGCGGCCTCGAGGCAGCCGAAGGCGTTCGGCTGCTGGAAGATCGCGATCGCGGCGTCGCGGGCCGCGTCGCCGAAGCGCTCCGGGTCGATCGTCCCGCCGTCGTGCGCGACCTCGACGACCTCCATGCCGAACCCGGGCGCGTACGTCTTCACCACCTGTCGGGCCATCGGGTGGAGAGTCTCGGCCAGCACGATTCGCGTGCGGCCCGTGTGTGCCCGCGCGATGAAGCAAGCGTCCGCGGCGACCGTCGCCCCGTCGTAGCCGGAGGCATTCGAGACGTCCATCCCGGTCAGCTCGCAGATCGCGGTCTGGTACTCGAAGATCGCCTGGAGGATTCCCTGGCTCATCTCCGGCTGGTACGGCGTGTACGAGGTGAGCAGCTCGCCGCGCGAGAGGAACGTGTCGACGACCGCGGGGACGTAGTGGTCGTAGATCCCCATGCCGAGGAAGCTGAGCTCCCGCGACGTGTCGGCGTTGCGCCCGGCAAGCTCCTCGAGGTGCCGGACGAGCGCAGCCTCGGGCAATGCGTCGGGGACCTCCAGCGGCCGACCGAGGCGGACGCCCTCGGGGATCTGCTCGAAGAGATCGTCGACCGACTCGACGCCGATCGCCTCGAGCATCGCCTCGCGGTCGTCGTCGGTCAGCGAGAGGTATCCGGCGGCTGCCGGGGTGGGACGGCTGCTCATGTCCTATCCGCGAAGCACGATTCCGCAGGAGCGGAATCGTGCTGCCCGATCGCCCGCCTTCGGAGGGGGCACATCCCTAAAGGCGCCCGCTGACGCGGTCGCGCGCAGCGCTGAATCGCAACCGTCACTGCTCGGCGACGTGCGCCTTGTAGGCCTCGACGTCGAGCAGTCCGCCCGTCTCGTCCGGGTCGGCCAGCCGGATGCGGGCGAGCCAGCCGTCGCCGTAGGGGTCCTCGTTCACGGTCTCGGGCTCGTCGACGACCTTCTGGTTCACCTCGAGCACCTCGCCCGAGAGGGGTGCGATCACGTCGGAGACGGCCTTCACCGACTCGACCTCGGCGTACGAGTCACCCTGCCGCAGCGTCGCGCCGACCGCCGGCGCCTCGTAGTGCACGAGCTCGCCGAGAGCGTCCTGCGCGAACCACGTGATGCCGAGCACGGCCTCGTCTCCGTCCACCCGCGCCCAGTCGTGCTCCTGGTGGTACCGGAGGTCGTCGGGGTAGCTCTCGCTCGCAGCCACTACGTCTCCTTCTTGTAGATCGGCTTCGCCACGACGCGCGCGCGCCGCGGTTTTCCGCGGACGTCGACCTCGAGCTCCGTGCCGGGCGCTGCCCGCGCGGACGGCACGTAGCCCATGCCGATCCCGAGGTCGAGCGAGGGGGAATGCGTGCCCGAGGTGACCTCGCCTCCGCCCGCGATCGCCATCCCCTGACGCGGGATCGCCTTCTCCTCCATCACGAAGGCGGCGAGCTTCTCCGCCGGGCCCTCCTCCTTGACGCGCCGGAGCGCCTCCACGCCCGTGAAGCCCTTGTCGAGCGCGCAGACCCACCCGAGCCCGGCCGAGATCGCGTCGGTCTCCTCCGTGATGTCGTTGCCGTGGAGCGGGTAGCAGACCTCGAGCCGAAGCGTGTCCCTCGCCCCGAGGCCGCAGGGCACGACCCCCCGCTCGAGCACGGCGTCCCAGAGCTCCGTCCCGTCCTCGACGGAGCAGAGGAGCTCGACGCCCTGCTCGCCGGTGTAGCCCGTCCGGCAGATCATGGTCTCGACGCCGGCCACCATGCCCATCGCGTGTGTGAACACGGGTGCTTCGTCCAGCCCGAGCAGCTCGAGCGACGCAGGCCCCTGGACCGCGACCAGCGCGTACTCCTCCGACGCGTCGCGCACCTCCACGCCGCGCGGCTCGCGCTCCTTGAGCCAGGCATAGGCGGCCTCTCGGTTCCCTGCGTTCACGACGAGGAGGAAGCCCCCGTGGCCGAGGCGGTACACGATCAGGTCGTCGACGATCCCGCCCGCCGCGTTCGTGAGGAGGGTGTACTGCGCGCCGCCGTCCGCGAGCTTGTCGACGTCGTTGGAGAGCATCGACTGGAGGAATGCCTGCGCCCCCGGCCCGTCGACGTGCAGTTGCCCCATGTGCGACACGTCGAACGCGCCGGCACGCCCGCGCACCGCGAGGTGCTCGGGGATCACCCCCTCGTACTGCACCGGCATCTCCCACCCTGCGAACGGCACCATGCGCGCGCCGAGGGCGACGTGCGCGTCGTGGAGGGGCGTCTGCCGGAGCGTCGCATTCACCGGCGCGACTCTAGCTCGCCTGCGAGCGTGCGTTCCGCTTGCGCGGAACACACGCCGCAAACTCCCTCGCGCTCCGCGCGAGGGCAGATCCCTGAAGCGGACTGCCGGCTGCGCCGGCGTCCCGGGGGAACTTCGGCGGCGAGGAGAGCTGAGTTCGGAGTCTCAGTCCCTGAGAAAGCTCGGGACGTCGATCTCGGCCTCGTCGCCGCGCGGGCGCGGCTCGTAGCTCGGCGCGGCGCTCTCCGACGACGTCGTCGCCGTCACCGCCGCGGGCTCGGGGCGCCGACGGCGCGGCCGGGCGCCGCCGAAGCCGGTCGCGATCACGGTCACGCGCACGTCCTGGCCGAGCGACTCGTCGATCACGGCGCCGAAGATCACGTTCGCGTTCGGGTCGGCGTGGCCGGTCACGACCTCCGCCGCCTCGTTCACCTCGAACAGGCCGACGTCGCCGGGCCCGGTGATGTTCAGCAGCACTCCCGTCGCGCCGTCGAGCGTCGTCTCGAGGAGCGGGGACGAGACCGCGGCATTGGCTGCGGCGGTCGCACGACCCTCGCCGCGCGCCGTGCCGATGCCCATCAGCGCCGATCCCGCGTCGCGCATGATCGTGCGCACGTCGGCGAAGTCGAGATTGACGAGGCCGGGGACGGTGATCAGGTCGGTGATGCCCTGCACGCCCTGGCGGAGGATGTCGTCGGCCATGCGGAACGACTCGAGGATCGGGGTCGTCTTCTCGACGACCTGCAGCAGCCGGTCGTTCTCGATCACGATCAGCGTGTCGACGCGGTCGCGGAGCGTCTCGATGCCGCCCGCTGCCTGCTCGGCCCGGCGGCGTCCCTCGAAGCCGAACGGCTTCGTCACGACCCCGACCGTGAGCGCCTCGAGCTCGCGGCCGAGCTCGGCGACGACCGGGGCGGCGCCGGTGCCGGTGCCTCCACCCTCGCCCGCCGTGACGAAAACCATGTCGGCGCCCTTGAGCGCCTCCTTCAGCTCGTCGCGGCTCTCCTGTGCGGCGGCGAGCCCGACCTCCGGGTTCGCGCCTGCGCCGAGCCCGCGCGTCGCCTTCGAGCCGATGTGGATCTTCACGTCGGCGTCGGTGTCGAGCAGCGCCTGCGCGTCGGTGTTCACGGCGATGAACTCCACGCCGGTGAGCCCCGACTCGACCATGCGGTTGACAGCGTTCGTGCCGCCTCCGCCGACGCCGACCACCTTGATCACTGCGAGGTAGTTGCCGTTCTGCGTGCTCATCTCGACCTGCCTGAGGGTCAAGCTCTCATCGAGCTATGGGAAGGGCAGAAACGCGTGATTCGAAGCCAGGGTACGGTCTCCTTGTCGACAATGTCAACGGAACCCTCAAGCCCCGCTGGAGGTCGAACTCTCGACCTCTACCTGAGAGTCGAGGGTCGATGTGCCCGCGACCGGGCGATCGGGGACGCTGACGTCGAGGTAGCCGGCGCCGACGGGGAGCCGCGGGATCACGCGGGCGGCGACGGCGAGCTTGAGCGCGACGTCGCGGAGCCCGCCGAGCCGGAGCTCGACTCCCGACCGGAGGCGCAGTGTCAGCTGGCCGCCGTCGGTGTTCAGCGAGACCACGCGACCCGGGAAGCGCGAGCCCACGAGGGGCGTGACCGCCTCGACCGCGACCCGCAGATCGCCGTCGACGACCGCGCCGGGCTCGAGCGTCACGTCCCTCGCCACCCACAGCCGGGCGAGACCGGGTTTCGCGTGCCTGTCGACGCGGGCGATGACGCGGCCGCGCTCGGAGAGGACGTAGGCCACCGCCCCCTGGCGGGCGACCGCGACGGGGCGCTCGGGCTCCACCGCCACCCGCAGGGTGTGTGGGAAGGCGCGGTCGAACGAGACGCCCGCGACCGTCGAGAGTGAGAGCACGTCGGCTCGGGCCGCCTCGAGATCGAGGCCGACGAGGCTCGAGCCCCGTCGCTCGTCGAGGGCCCGCTCCACCTGGCGCGCGACGCGGGGGCTCGCGCCGCTCACGTCGATCGTGCGTACGCCGAAGAGGCTCGTCTCGCGCGCGAGGAAGATCGCGACGAGCATCCCGGCGATCGCGCCGAAGGCCATCAGCAGCGTGCGGCCCGAGGGGACGAGCCGGCCGAGCTCGAGGCGATCGCCGGGATCCGTGCGGGGGAACGGGACGACGACGCTCGCCGTTCGCGCACGCGGCCGCTCGCGTCCTGCTCGTCCCCTGGCCACACGACCGGGTTCGGCGCAGGGAGCCGATTTCCTAGAGGGCGAGCGAGCCGAGGAGCACGACCTCGTGCTCCAGCTCGACACCGAACTGCTCGCGCGCCCGACGGCGCGCCTCGCGCATCAAGGCGAGGCAGTCGGCGCTGGTCGCGCCGCCCGCGTTCTCGATGAAGTTCGCGTGGCGAGGCGAGACGACGGCGCCGCCGACCGCGTGCCCCTTGAGCCCGCACCGCTCGAGCAGCAGGCCGGCGCCCACCTCGCCCGACGGGTTCTTGAAGACCGAGCCGAACGTTCGCTTGTTCGTGGGCTGCGTCGCCTTGCGCCGGGCGATCAGGTCGGCGACGTCGGCCTTGATCTCGTCGGTCGGACGCGGCACGAGCCGGTACTCCACGCGCGCGACGACCTCGCCGGCGCCGAGATCCGAATGGCGATACGCGAGGCCGAGCTCTGCCGGCGTGCGCCACCCGCTTCCCTCCGCGGAGACGACGAGGGCGCGCTGCAGGATCGCGCTCCAGTCCGACCCGTACGCCCCGGCGTTCATGCGGACACCCCCGCCGGCCGTGCCGGGGATCGCACACGCGAACTCGAGGCCGCCGAGACCAGCCACGCGCGCGCGGTGGAGGCACACGGCGTTCGTCGCGCCTCCCCCTGCGCGCAGCAGCTCACCGTCGACCTCGACGTCTGCGAGGTCGCCCTCGAGGCGTAGCACGAGCGCGTCGACACCGTCGTCTGCGGCCAGGAGGTTCGAGCCCAGCCCGACCGTGCGAATCGCGAGGCCGCGCTCCGTGGCCCACGCGATCGCTTCCTCGAGCTCCGCCACCGACCGGGGCCTGGCAAGCGCGGTCGCCGGCCCTCCCGTCCCGATCGTCGTGAGACGGCCGAGCGCGTATCCCGAGGCCATCTCCACGTCGCCTACGCGTCCTCGGTGCGACCGGCCAGCCCCGCGAGGATCGCCCGCGCCGCGCGCCACGGCTCCCCGACGCCGAGCGTGACCACGAGGTCGCCGGGCCGGACGACGTGGAGCGCGAGCCGCACCGCGTCCTCGAGGGTCGGCGCCCAGAGGCGCCGCGTCGGATCGGGCACCGCGTCGAGCACAAGGTGCGCCCCGACACCCTCGCGCGGGGCGTCCCGCCGCCCGACGAAGTCCGTCACGATCGCGACGTCCGCCAGGCCGAGCGCCTCACCCAGCTCGCAGTGGAGCTGACGCGTGCGCTCGACGACGTGCGGTACGTACAGCGCCACGAGCCGCCGCGGCTGTTCCTCGCGGGCCGTCCGGAGCGCGGCGCGGAGCTCGGTGGGATTGTGGGCGTAGTCGTCGACCACCGTCACGCCACCTTGCGTGCCGAGCACCTGGAAGCGCCGCTCGGTCCCCGCGAAGGCGCCGAGCGCCACCTCCGCGCGCACCGCGGGAACGCCGGCGAGGACGAGGGCGGCGCGCGCCGCGGCCGCGTTCCGCCGGTTGTGCTCGCCGGGCACCGCCAGCGCGAACGAGACCGGGTCGAGCTCATCGCCGCGGACGACCTCCGGCACGTCGGCGAGCCACGCGTCCAGCGCGTCGGTGAGCTCGGCGAGCGAGGCCCAGCTCGCGTGATGGTCGACCTCGACGTTCGTGAGCACGGCGAGCCGCGGGCGCAGCTCGAGCACCGAGCCGTCGGACTCGTCGCCCTCGACCACGAGCCAGCCCGAGCCCGTCCCTGCGTTGCCGCCCAGCTGCGGGACGACGCCGCCGATGATCCAGGCTGGGTCGTCCCCGGCCTCGCGCAGCCCGAAGGCGATCATCGCCGCGGTGGTCGTCTTGCCGTGCGCACCGGTGACGACGATCGAGGGCCGCGCCGCGACGAGCTCCGCGAGGAAGGCCGCGCGCGGGGTCCCGGCGATGCGTGCGCGGTGCGCCGTGGAGACGATGGTCTCCCAACCGTCCGGGGGACTGGGCTCGCCCTCGAGGTCGACCTCGATCCCCTCGAGCGTCTCCGAGAAGATCGTCTCGCGGACGTCCCACCCGCGCACCTCGGCCCCCCACGCCCGCGCGAGGTTCGCGTAGGCGGACATGCCGGAGCCGGCGATCCCGACGAAGTACAGACGGCGGCCCGCGAGCGGCTCGTGTCGATTCACCACGAGCTCACCTGCGCACGCGTTCGGCCAGCTCGATCAGCTCGTCGGCGACGTCCTCGGCCGCGTCGGGGCGTGCGAGCGCGAGCATCGCCTCCCGCATCGAGGCGCGACGGGCCGGGTCGGCAAGGAGCTCTGCGACCAGGCCCGGCACCTGGTCCACCTGCGCGTCGGGCACGACGACCGCGCCACCTCCGCGCTCGAAGTGCCTCGCGTTCAGCGTCTGGTGGTCGGCCGTCGCGTAGGGGTACGGCACGAGCACGGCCGGGACCCCCGCAGCGGCCAGCTCCCACACCGTACCCCCCGCCCTCGAGACGGCGACGTCGGCGGCCGCCAGAGCCTCGCCGAAGTAGTCGGTCTGCGAGACGAGCACGTAGCCGTCGCGCGACACCCGCCCTCGCAGAGACTCGTAGTCCCGCTCGCCGGCGATGTGGATGACTGCCGGCCCGTTCTCACCCCAGGCGCCGAGCGCGAGCTCGTTGAGCGAGCGTGCCCCCGCGAGCGCGCCGAAGACCGCGACCACGGGCCCGTCGAGGGGAAGCCCGAACCGCGCGCGGCCCTCGGCCTGCGTCGCGCCGCGATGCGCGCGCGGGATCGGCCGCCCGACGACGCGCACCTTGCTCCCGGTGCGACCCGCGATCTCGTAGGCGAGCAACAGGCGCTGCGCGAACGGCGCCGCGAGCCGGTTCGCGAGACCGAGATGGGCGTCGGCCTCCGTCACCGCGGCCGGGATCCGCCGCAATCGCGCCGCGACCACCATCGGCCCGGCGACGTATCCCCCCGCGCCGAGCACGACCCCCGGCCGGCGACGGCGGAGGATCGCGAGGCAGTGCGCGGGCGCCGCCGAAGCCTGCCAGGCGGCGCGCAACTGGGCGGCGCTCGGCCGGCGCGGCAGGCCGGTGACGGGAAACGTGTCGAGTGGAAAGCCGGCCTCAGGCACCAGCCGCGACTCGACGCGGTCGGGCGTGCCGGCGAACGTCACCGTCACTCCGCGTTCGCGCAGCGCCTCCCCCACCGCGAGCGCGGGACGAACGTGGCCGGCCGTTCCCCCGGCCGCGATCACGCACGCGAGCTTGGACGACGCGCTCATTCACTGCGATGTTAAGGAGCACCCCGACCCCGCTCAGCATGACGAGGAGCGAGGAGCCCCCGTACGAGACGAAGGGCAGGGGGATGCCCGTCAGCGGCGCAAGGCCGAGCACCGCGGCGAGGTTGACGGCGGCCTGGCCGCAGACGAGGGTCGTGATTCCCGCGGCAAGCCGCTTGCCGAAGGGATCGCGGCACTCGAGGGCGACCTGGAAGCCCACCCAAGCGAAGACCGCGAAGCCGCCGATCAGGAGCGCCGAGCCGATCAGGCCGAGCTCCTCGCCGACCACGGCGAAGATCATGTCCGTGTGGGCCTCCGGCAGGAAGTTCACCTTCTGGATGCCCTGGCCGAGACCCTCGCCGGTGATGCCGCCGGAGCCCATCCCGATGATGGCCTGGACGTTCTGGAAGCCGGCGCCCTCGGCGTCCTGCCACGGGTCGAGGAAGCTGAGCAGACGTGCGCGCCGGTACGGCTCCACGTAGATCGCTGCGACACCGGCCGCGAGCGCGAGCGTCGTCGCGAGGGCATAGAGGCGGAGCGGGATCCCGGAGACGAGGAGGATCCCCGAGACCATCACCGCGAGCGAGATCGTCGTGCCGAGGTCGGGCTCGACGACGATCAACGCGCAGAAGAGGCCGACCACGAGGCCGACGGGCTTGAGCAGCTCGCCGAGGTCACGGGGAACCGGGCGGCGCGCGAGCACGGCGCACACCCACACGCACACGGCGAGCTTGGCGAGCTCGGCCGGCTGGACGCTGACGGGGCCGAAGAGGAACCAGCGGTGGGCGCCGTTGATCGCGGGTGCGACGACGAGCACGGCCGCGCAGAGGACGAGGGCGATCACGAGCAGGAGCGGCGCGAGCGGCCGCAGCACGTGGTAGTCGACGCGCGAGAGCACGGCGAGCAGCACGAGGCCGCCCATCGCATAGAGGCCCTGCTTGACGAGGAACCGCATCGGGTCGCCCGCGCCGAGCGTCGCTGTCGCAGACGTCGCGCTGAAGACCATCACGAGCCCGAACGCGACGAGCCCGAGCGTGACGAGGATCAGCAGTCGCTGCTCGAACTGCCCTCGGTCCGCGCCACGTCGGGTCCCCACCCCGGGAGCTTCTGCACCAGCCTCCGGAACTCCTCCCCGCGGTGCTCGAAGCTCTCGAACTGGTCGAACGAGGCGCACGCCGGCGAGAGGAGGACGACGTCACCGGGTGCGGCGGCTCTCGCCGCTGCACCTAGACCTCGTTCAAGCGTTCCCGACATCTCGTACGTGACGTCTGCCGCCGAGAGTGCCGCCGCGATCTCGGGCGCGGCTTCGCCGATCAGATAGGCGCGATCGCCGGGGGCGAAGGCGCCGGCCAAGGCGTCGTACGGCTCTGCCTTGCCTCTGCCGCCGAGGATCACGTGCAGGCGCCTGCCCGGGAACGACGCGATCGCGCGGAGTGCCGCCGCGGCGTTCGTCGCCTTC
>DATBET010000146.1:0-34984 GCA_036558885.1 Gaiella sp. | reverse complement strand
GCCGCGCTCCTCGAGGTCGTCGAGCAGCCCGACGAGATAGCTGCGGTCGTATCCGAGTGCGTCCGCGATCGTCGCCTGCGTCTCGCGCGCGCCCTCGTCGAGCACGGCGAGCACGGTCAGGTGGAACGGGCTTGCCCCGGCGGCCTCGTAGCCGTCGTGCACCCGGTCCTTGACCGCGAAGCCGAGACGCTTGAGCAGGAACGACGTGCTGGAGACGAGCTCACGCGGCGGCCGCACCGCGGGTTTCACACGGACGGGCTGGTCTGTCGTGGTCATGGAAGAGAAGTGTAGCCGATTCCAGAGTGGAGTTTTGCTATCGTGGAGTTAATAAATGATTGGAGGAATTGATCAATGACTCTCTCCGCGATAAGACCGACGCGCTCCTCGAGCCCGTGGGCTGCGCTCGCGCTCATCGTCACGGCGCAGTTCATGGTGATTCTCGACGTCGCGATCGTGAACGTCGCGCTGCCGGCGATCGAGCTCGACCTCGGGTTCTCGCAGTCCTCCCTCGAGTGGGTGGTGACCGCCTACGCGATCGTGTTCGGCGGTTTCCTGCTTCTCGGCGGACGGCTCGCAGACCTCCTCGGCCGACGACGGACGTTCATGGCCGGCATCGGCGTGTTCACCGCGGCGTCGGTGCTCTGCGCCTTCTCGTGGTCGGCGAGCTCGCTCGTCGCGTTTCGCGCGATCCAGGGGCTCGGAGGCGCGCTGCTGGCCCCCGCCGGGCTTTCGCTGCTGATGACGCTCTTCGCCGCGGGGCGGGAGCGCAACCTCGCGCTCGGCATCTGGGGCGCCGCCTCCGGCAGCGGCGCGGCGGTCGGCGTGCTCCTCGGCGGCGTCCTGACCTCCTACCTCAGCTGGCCGTGGATCTTCCTGATCAACGCGCCCGTGGGAGCAGTGCTGCTCGTCCTCGCGCCGCGGATCCTCCGCACCCGCGACGTGCGCGCCGGCCTCCGGCACTTCGACCTTGCCGGGGCAGTCTCGGCGACCGGTGCCGTGATGCTGCTCGTCTACGGCCTGACCGTCGCGACCGGCCACGGCTTCGGCAGCGCGCCTGCGCTGGCGCTGTTCGCGGCCTCGGCGGCTCTCGCCGCGGCCTTCGTGGCGATCGAGCGGCGCGCCGCAGTGCCGCTCCTGCCGTTGCGGATGTTCCGCATCCGGACGTTCGCGGTCGGCAACGCGATCACGACGATCGTCGCCTCGATCGCGTTCTCGGAGTTCTTCCTGCTGACGCTGTACCTCCAGGACGTGCTCCACTACTCGGCGGTCGAGACCGGCCTCGCGTTCGCGGCGATGGCAGTGACGATCGCCGTCGTCTCGAACGCCGCGCAGGCGCTCGTCACGCGGTTCGGTGCGCGGCAAGTGCTCACCGCGGGGCTCGTCCTGCTGACGGTCTCTCTCGCGCTCGTCGCCCGCCTGCCGGTGCCCGCGCGGTACGACGTCGACCTCCTCGGCCCGTTCGTCCTGAACGGGATCGGCTTCGCGCTCTGCTACATCCCGATGACGATCGCGGGGCTCGAGGGGGTCATGCCCGCCGACGCCGGCGTCGCGTCGGGCCTCCTCAACACGAGCCGGCAGGTGGGCGGCGCCGTCGGCCTGGCCGTCGTCAACGCGATCGCCGCCGGGCTCGCGGTCGACGGCGTGGCGGGCCTCGCCTCCGAGGAGTCGCTGGCGCACGCGTATCGCGTGGCGCTGCTCGTGCTCGCGATGCTCGCGCTGGCGGGCGCGGTGCTCTCCTCGACGCTGCTCGCTCCGCGGCAGACGGCGCAGCGTGCCGAGGAGCTCGTAGAGGAGCCCGCCCGGGAGGCTGCCTGACCGGCCGGCGGCTGGCGGCCCGCTGCGACCCCGCTCGCGGGCCGCCGAGCCGGCGCCGTGCTCGCGCGGGGTAGGCGGCTGTGACAGGCTGAGGGCGCCCGCGCAGGGCGTCCGCAGTGACCCGAGCCACGACCCACATCAGCGAGGTGCGACCCGAGCGCGTCGAGGTTCGCGGTCGCGACCTGACCGGGCTGATGGGCGGGGTGAGCTTCACGGAGTACTTCCACCTGCTGCTCACCGGGGAGGTGCCGACGGACGAGCAGCGGTTCTTCCTCGACGTCCTGCTCGTCGCGATCGCGGAGCACGGGATGATGCCGACGAACGTTGCCGCCCGGATGACGCTCGCATCCGACCCGGCGTCCCTCCAGGGCGCCGTCGCGGCCGGAATCCTCGGCGCGGGGCCGGTGATCCTCGGGACGGCGGAGCCGTGCGCAAGGCTGCTCGCCTCCGCCCAGGAGCGCGTCGCAGCGGGTGAGGCGCCGGAGGAGGTCGCCGGCGACGTCGCGCGGGCGGTGCGCGGGGCGGGCGAGCGACTGCCGGGCTTCGGCCACCCGGTCCACCGGGAGCTCGACCCGCGGGCCGAGCGGATCCTCGAGCTCGCCGACGCGCGCGGCGTCAGCGGCCCGCACGTGCACCTCGCGCGCTGCCTGCGTCCCGCGGCGGCGGAGGCGTGGGGCCGGCCGCTCACGATGAACGTCTCGCTGCCGATGGCCGCGGTCCTGCTCGATCTCGGCTTCCCGGTCACCACGGTCAAGGCCGTGCCGATCCTCGCGCGCACCGCCGGGCTGCTCGCGCACCTTGCGGAGGAGCAGGAGCGCCCGGTCGGCTTCGCGCTGGCGGCCGGGGCGGAGAGGGCGGTCGAATACGAGAGCGGCGCGTGATGCTAGACCCCGAGGTAGAGGCACGGCCCTGGGACGAGCAGCTCGCGCTCGACGACGAGTCGTATCGCGCGCAAATCGTCTACCTGCTCGAGCGTTCGCCGTTCTACCGCGCGAAGCTCGGCGCGGCGGGTATCGACTCCGCGCAAGCGGCCGGGGGCCTGGCGCACATCGCCCGCCTGCCGCTCACGGAGAAGCGAGAGCTCCGCGAGACCTGCACCGACGAGAACCCGATCGGCTCCCACCTCTGCGTCGAGCGCGGCGACATCGTCCGGATCTACTCGACGAGCGGCACGACGGGATCGCCGACCTACGTCCCGCTGACCGCGCCCGACCTCGACGCCTGGGTGACCGGCTCGGCGCGCAGCTACGCCGCGTCGGGCATCGCCGCGGGCCAGCGGATCGTCTCGACGTACAACGCGGGGCCGTTCGTCGCGGGTGCGGCGCTCGACGCGTTCGACCGGATCGGCCTGTCGCACGTCCCGGTCGGCACCGGGAACACCGAGCGCCTCGTCGGGGCGATCCGCTCGCTACGTCCCGAGGCGGCCGTGCTGACGCCGTCCTACGCCGCCTACGTCGTCGAGTGGGCCGCGGAGCGGGGCATCGAGCTGTCCTCGTCGAGCGTCGAGCGGGTGCTCGTCGCAGGCGAGCCCGGCGGCGGGGAGCCCGGGTTCAGGGCGCGCCTCGAGGACGGGTGGGGCGCCCATGTCACCGAGGCGATGGGGATCGGGGACGTCGGCGTGTCGCTCTGGGGCGAGTGCGAGGAGCAGGACGGCATGCACCTGGGAGCCCGTGACTTCGTCCACGCGGAGCTGATCGCACCCCAGAGCGGCGAGGCGCGGCCACTCGCCGACGGCGCTCACGGCGAGCTCGTCCTCACGCACCTGCGGCATCGCGCGGCACCGCTCCTCCGCTTCCGGACGCACGACCACGTCGTCGTCCGGACGGGCACCTGTGCCTGCGGGCGCACGGCGCCGCGCGTCCGCTGCCTCGGACGCACGGACGACATGCTGATCGTCCGGGGCGTGAACGTGTTCCCGTCGGCAGTGCGAGACGTCGTCGCCGCGTTCACGCCGCAGGTCAGCGGCAACGTCGTCGTGCGGCCCGAGGCGCCCGGGGTGAAGCAGGAGCCGCCGCTCCCCGTCGCCGTCGAGCTCGCCCGGGAAGCCTCCCTCGACGACTCGCTCGCGGAGGCGATCCGTGCGAGACTGCGCGAGGTGCTCGTCGTCCAGACCCGGGTCGAGCTCGTGCCGTGGGGGACGCTGGAGCGCAGCGAGTACAAGTCGAAGCTCGTCGAGCGTTCGTAGGGCATGCGCAAGCTGCAGAGCCAGGGCGTCCACCACATCACGCTCGTCGGGGCCGACCGGCGCACCTCGATCGGCTTCTGGGAGGGGGTCCTCGGGATGCCGTTCGTCTTCGAGCAGCCCAACCTCGACAACGCCTCGGAGAGCCACCTCTACTTCGACCCGGGCGACGGCAGGCTGATCACCGTGTTCACGAACGAGGAGCGCGAGCGGGATGCCACCCGGACGTCGACCGACATCGGCTGCGTCCACCACATCGCGTTCTCGGTCTCGCAAGCGGTCTTCCGGCAGGCCGTCGAGCGGCTCGACGAGCGCGGCATCAGGCACTCCGGCGTCAAGGACCGGGGGTTCATGGACTCGATCTACTTCGAGGACCCGCTCGGGCTCCTGATCGAGCTCTCGTCCTACCGGTTCGAGCCGCCGCTCGGCTTCACCCACGCGGACGTGTTGCTCGAGGCGCACGGGCTCCGCGTCGGGCGCGAGGCCTACAACATCGACGAGCAGGACCTCGCAGACGCGATCGAGAGGCTCGTCGCGCGCTCGCGGGACTCGCTCTCCGAGGACCGGGACGCACAGGACCCGTACCGCGACTGAACGGGAGGATCAGATGGCCGAGAACACGCTGAGCATCCTGAAGCCGAGCGTGAACAACCTCACGACGCGTATCTTCGTCCGGGCCGCGGGCCTCGAGTTCGAGGAGCTGGACGTGTGGGGCAAGAAGTCGACCCCGGAGTTCCTCGCGAAGGACCCGGCCGACCTGACGCCGCTGCTCGAGGCGGAGGGGCTCCCGCAGGGCTCGCTCTGGGAGAGCTGCGCGATCATGCAGTACCTGTGCAACAAGCACGGCCTCGACCGCTTCTACCCGACCGACCCCGGCGAGCGGGCGATGGTCGACAGCGCCATGTTCTACCTGATCGGGACCGTCTACCCGCTGCTCGCGCGGGCCACCTACCCCGCGCTCCGCTTCCCGCAGTACGCGGGCGAGGCGGCGACCGCGGACGTCGGCGACGAGGTCAAGGCGAAGGCCCAGCAGGACGCGGAGGCGGCCCTCGAGCGGCCGCTCGAGGTGTACCACGTGTTCTTCCTCAGGGGCCGGAGGTTCATCGGAGGCGAGCATCCGTCGATCGCGGACATCCGCTTCGCGGCGACGCTCGAGTTCCTGCGGGCGATCGACTACGACCTGCCCGACTGGGCGGAGGAGTACATGGGCGCGATGGAGGAGGCGCTCGGCGACGCGTACACGGAGCCCGCGGCGGACGTCCGGGGCTACGTCGAGTCCGTCAAGGCGCCAGCCGCGTAGCCCGCGGGCGATGAGTTCGGGCGGTCCGGCCCGTCTACCACTCGAGCGTTCCGACGAAAGGAGACGGGGATGGACAGGATCACGCCTTGTCTGTGGTTCGACACGGAGGCCGAGGAGGCCGCGCAGTTCTACACGTCGGTGTTCCCGGGCTCGAGGATCGTGCGCGTCACCCACTACGGCTCCGCAGGCCCGCGCCCGGAGGGGATGGTGATGGAGGTCGAGTTCGAGCTCGACGGTCGGAGCTACCTCGCCCTGAACGGCGGCCCGCAGTTCCGCTTCACCGAGGCGATCTCGCTCCAGGCCGACTGCGAGGACCAGGCGGAGGTCGACAGGCTCTGGGAGACGCTCGCCGACGGCGGCGAGGAGGGGCCCTGCGGCTGGCTCAAGGACCGTTACGGCGTCTCCTGGCAGATCGTGCCGCACGTGCTCTACGAGCTGATTTCCGACCCGGACCGCGAGAGGGCGCAGCGGGTGATCGCCGCGATGCTCCAGATGGGGAAGATCGAGATCGCGGAGCTCGAGCGGGCGGCGGAGGCCGCCCCTGTCCGGTGAGACGATGGCGCGGCTCAGGGCGAACATCAGCATGTCGCTGGACGGCTACGCCGCGGGACCCGGCCAGAGCCTCGAGCAGCCGCTCGGGAAAGACGGCGAGGAGCTGCACGAGTGGGCGCTCGCCACGCAAAGCTGGCGAGGCGCGCACGGACGAGAGGGGGGCGAGAGCGGCCTGGACGACGAGTGGATCAAGGCGGCGACAGAGAACGTCGGCGCCACGATCATGGGCCGGAACATGTTCGGGCCCGTTCGCGGGTCGTGGGAAGGTGAGGACTGGAACGGCTGGTGGGGTGACGAACCGCCCTTCCACACACCGGTGTTCGTCCTCACCCACCACGCACGGGAGCCGCTCGAGCTGGAGGGCGGCACCACGTTCCACTTCGTCACCGACGGGATCGAGGCGGCGCTCGAGCGTGCGCTCGAGGCCGCCGGTGGGAAGGACGTCACGATCGGCGGCGGAGCCTCGACCGTGCAGCAGTACCTGCGTACCGGCCTCGTCGACGAGCTCACCGTCCACGTCGCGCCGGTGCTCCTCGGGGGAGGCCGGCGGCTCTTCGACGACCTGGACGGCGGCCCGGTCGGCCTCCAGCCAGTCGAGCTCGAAGCCTCACCTGCCGCGGCGCACTTCCGCTTCGCCCGCGCCGTCGCCTGACCGCCGCCTCGCGGGCACACGGCAGCGGCCGAGCCTCTAGATTGCCCGCGTGGGCGAGCGGACGGTCCGGGACGAGACGTTCGCGCTCCTGCAGCGGCTCGGGGTCACGCGGGTGTTCGGGAACCCGGGCTCGACCGAGATCCCCCTCCTCACGGACTTCCCCTCGGAGCTCGAGTTCGTGCTCGGGCTGCACGAGGGCGGAGTCGTGGGCATGGCGAGCGGCCATGCGCTGGGCACGGGACGGCCCGCGCTCGTCAACCTCCACACGGCGGCGGGGCTCGGCAACGCCGTCAACGCGATCGTTTGCGCGCGCGACAATCGCGTACCGCTCGTGATCCTCGTCGGGCAGCAGGACCGCCGTCATCTCGCGTTCGGGCCCTTCCTTGCGGCGCGGGGGCTCGAGCGCCTCGCCGGTGACTATCCGGTCTGGTCGACGCAGCCGGCCGACCCGGCGGCCGTTCCCGGTGCGATCGCCCGCGCCTGGCACGAGGCCGAGCTGCGGCGCGGTCCCGCGCTGGTGGTCGTCCCGATGGGCGACTGGGAGCAGGCGCTCGGCGACGGGTGGGCCGGCCTCGAGGCGCCCGACCGCGTGCTGCACGCGTCACCGGCCGTTCCGGACGCGATCGACGAGCTCGCGCCGCTCGTCGAGGCGGCGCGTGCGCCCGCCCTCGCGGTCGGCGCGGGCCTCGACTCGGAGGACGGCTGGCGGGCCGCGGTCGCGCTCGCGGAGAGGCTCGCGTGCCCGGTCTGGCAGGACGCGTTCTCGAGCCGGCACGGCTTTCCACAGGACCATCCCCTCTTCGCCGGGCACCTGCCGTGGTCGACGGGAGGGCTGCGGCAGGTCTTCGCGGCCAACGACCTCGTCCTCGCGCTCGGCACGCCCGCGTTCAGGCTCTACCAGTACGAGGAGGGGCCGCTCGTCGGCGAGGGGACGCGCGTCGCGGTGGTCTCGGACGACCCGGACGACGTGCTGCGCAGTCGCTGCGAGCTCGGGGTCGTGGCGGCGCCGGCGGCGGTCTGCGCGGAGCTCGTAGGCCGCGTGCCACAGCGGAGCGGGAAGGTCGAGTCGTTCGCCCGGCCGGAGGCGCCGCCGCCGCCCGGGGACGGCGAGCCGCTGCGCGCGGCGCACGTCGTCGCGGCGCTCGCGGAGCGCCTGCCCGACGACGCGATCCTCGTCGAGGAGGCGCCCTCGACCCGCCCCGAGATCCTCTCCCGGATGGCGACGCGCGCGCCGAGGGGCTTTCTGGCGGTCGCCAACGGCGCCCTCGGGTTCGGGCTCGCGGCGTCGATCGGGCTGCGCATGGCGCTCCCGCAGCGGCCGGTGGTCGCGCTCCTCGGCGACGGATCCGCGACGTACTCGGTGCAGGCTCTCTGGAGCGCTGCGCGCTACGGCGTCGGCACGGTCTTCGTGATCCTCGGCAACGGGCGCTACGCGATCATGGACGAGCTGGCCGGGTTGCACGGCGGCCCGGGCGCGTGGCCTCCGTTCGACTCGCTCGACCTGGCCAAGGTCGCCGCCGGATTCGGGTGCGCGGCCGTGCGCATCGAGACCCACGACGAGCTCACGGGCCGGCTCGACGACGCCGTCTCGACGCTGCGTGAGCGTGACGCGCCGCTCCTGCTCGACGTGCGCGTGGACGGCCGCCGCTAGGGCCCGCAGTACGCTGGCCGTGTGGTCACGGTCGACGAGGTGCGCGCCTTCGCGAGCACGCTGCCGCGCGCGTACGAGGTGGCCGTCCGGGGGCGGCTCAAGTTCCGCGTCGGCCGCATCGTCTTCCTCTCGTTCTCCCGCGACGGCGCGCTGATGGGCTTCGGCTTCCCGAAGGAGTGGCGCGAGGCGCTCGTCGCCTCGGAGCCGGA
The DNA here is from genome assembly GCA_036558885.1 of Gaiella sp. Lineage (GTDB taxonomy): Bacteria > Actinomycetota > Thermoleophilia > Gaiellales > Gaiellaceae > Gaiella. The sequence goes on along the minus strand of DATBET010000146.1, from coordinate 26,623 downwards.
CAAGTTCATGCTGCCCCGTGCGTCCGACCTCCGCTGGAACTGGGCCGTGGTCCGTCTCGAGGCGATCGACGGGGAGGAGATGCGGGGCCTCGTGCTGGACGCCTGGGACATGGTCGTCCCGCAGAAGGTGTCGGCCCCCTACCGCGAGCGAGCGTGAAAGCCGGCCTTCCGGGCTACGGCCCGAGCTCCGCGCGCCGTCCCTCGAGGAAGCGCCGCTCGGCGTCGGCGTGGACGAGGCCGAGCGCGGCGTCGTAGGCCTCGCGCGCCTCCTCCACGCGACCCAGGCGGCGCAGCAGCTCGGCGCGCGTGGCGTGGAGGTAGTGGTAGCGCTCGAGGCCGAGGTCGAGGCCGTCGGCGAGTGCGAGCGCGGCCTCGGCGTCGCCCGCCTCCGCGATCGCCGCCGCGCGGTTGAGCACGACGACGTCGGAGCCGGTGAGCTCGGCGAGCTCCCCGTACAGCGCCGCGATCCGGGCCCAGTCGACCGGATCGTCGACGTGGAGCGCCGCGATCGCCGCCTGCAGGACATACGGCCCTCGTCCGCGGAGGGCGAGGGCTCGCTCCAGCGAGCGGCGTCCCGCCTCGATGCGGTCACTGTCCCAGAGCGAGCGGTCCTGGTCACGGAGGAGCACGAGCTCGCCGTCCGCGAACCGAGCGTCGCGGCGCGCGTCGTTGAGCAGCATCAGCGCTTCGAGGCCGTGCACCTCGGGCTCGTCCGGAAGCAGCTCCGCCAGCGCCCGGCCCAGGCGGAGCGCCTCTGCGGCGAGGTCGACCCGACCGCCGTACCCCTCGTTGAAGACGAGGTAGACGACCGCGAGCACTGCCGCGAGCCGGTCTGGGAGCTCGTCCGCGGGAGGGACCCGGAACGGGATGCCCGCGGCACGGATCTTCGCCTTCGCCCTGACGAGCCGCTTCGCCATCGTCTCCTGCGGGACGAGGAACGCGCGCGCGATCTCCTCGGTCGTCAGGCCGCCGAGCGTCCGCAGCGTGAGCGCGACCTGCGCGTCCAGCCGGAGCGCCGGGTGGCAGCACGTGAAGACGAGCTCCAGTCGCTCGTCGGGGATCGTCGTCTCGTCCACCCCGTCCTCCGTCGCCTCGCGGACCTCGAGCAGCCGCGTCTTCGCGGCGAGCGTCCGGTCCCGCCGGATGCGGTCGATCGCGCGGTTGCGCGCGGTCGTCGTCAACCACGCCCGCGGGCTCTCCGGCGGCCCGTCGCGCGGCCAGCGCTGCGCCGCGAGTGCGAAGGCCTCCTGCGCGGCCTCCTCGGCGAGGTCGAAGTCGCCGAGGAAGCCGATGAGGCCCGCGACCAGCCGGCCCCATTCGTCGCGGAAGACCCGCTCGAGGGTCATCTCAACTCTCGACCACCGGTCGCACCTCGATCGCCCCGCCGAGCCGTGCGGCCGGCACCCGCGACGCCACGGCGATCGCCGCGTCGAGGTCCTCCGCCTCCAGGACGAAGTACCCACCGAGTGCCTCCTTTACCGAGACGAACGGGCCGTCCGTCGTCAGGGTCTTCCCGTCCTGCACCCGCACCGTCGTCGCCAGCTCGGGCGGTTGCATCCAGAGCCCGGGTGTCACGCCCGGGGTCTGGTTGAGCGCCTGGTAGTCGACGTAGACCTGCTTCTGCTCCTCCGGCGAGAGCATCGCCCACGCCTCCGGGTCGTTCGGGCTCGGGGTGTCGCCCTGGTGGATCAGCATCACGTACTGCATGTCCGTCCTCCTCTTCTCGACAGTTCGCCATTGAGACGAACGGCGCAGCCGCAGATGGACACCGGCACGCCCCCAGAGGTTGCAGTCTGGAGCTACGTGAGGCCGTGCGCGCGCAGCCACGCGCCGACGCGCGGGAAGAGGCCCCGCGCGTAGCGGTCGGAGCGGAGCATCTCGGACGTGAGGCCCGTCTTCGTCTCGACCAGGGCATGGTTCGCGCGTGCGAACGTCGCGACGGTGAAGTCGCGGCCGGGCTCGGCGACGAGGGGCGCGAGACGCTTCGCCGAGAGCCGAGGCGGGACGATGTGGTCGAGCGCGCCGTAGAGCCAGAGCGCCGGGATCCGAAGCGCGGATATCCATGGGATCGGGTCGACGCCTCCCGGGCCGGCCCGCTCGACGCGGGCATCGACCTCGGCGTCGCTGAGCCGCTGCGGCTGCTCGCCCTCGCCCGCGAGCGTCTGGTAGAGGTCGTTCTCGTCGGCGGTCACGGCAGGCCCCGAGAACGACACGAGAAAGCGGATCGCGGGCTCCCGCGTCGCGGCGAGCGGCATGATCCAGCCCGCCTGGCTGTGCCCGGCGATCCCCACGCGGTCGGGATCGATCTCCGGTCGCGTGGCGAGGAAGCGCGCCGCGGCGGCCGCGTCGCGCGCGAGCTGGTCGATCGTCGGCTCCGTCGGCGACTCGCCGGGATACGAGCCGCCCGAGGCGCCGACCCCGCGCTTGTCGTACGCGAGCACCGCGACGCCGTCGTGCAGGAGGAGGGCCTGGAGCTCGGGCAGGTACTCGCGGGTGGTCGGCCCCGAGCCCGTCACGTAGACGGCTCCCGCGCGCCGGCCGCCGCCCGGGGGCACCATCAGCGTCCCGGCGAGCGTCGCGCCGTCACTGCGGAAGCGGACGGGAATGCTGCGCAGCGGGAGGAGCGGCACGCGCCGCCCGGCGATCGCGGCGCCGCGCGGGCCGAAGCGCGCGCGGCCGCGCACAGGGGTGGGCGTGGCGAACCCCGAGCCGATCGTGAATGCCTTGCCGGCCGGGTAGAGCGCGTGCATCCTCCCCGCGGCGAGATCGACGAGCCTCGGCGGGCCGTACGGGTCGGCGACCACCGCCAGCTCCCCACCGTAGAGCCTGACCGACGCGTCGGCGGCCGGCGCGAGCACGAGCACCAGGCCGAGGAGGAAAAGGAACCTGAACATAGTGCGTCGACGCAGCAATCTACTGCGCCAACGCACTATCTGCAAGAGTGCGAGCGTGCAACGCGACGACAGGCTCCTCCTCAAGGTCGCGGCGACGACCCAGTACGTCGTGCGGGTCCTCGAGCGGCGCCTCGAGCCGACCGGGATCGCACCCTCGCAGCTCGGGCTCGTCACGCACATCCGGCACAACCAGCCCGTGACGCCGACGGCGATCTCCGCCGCGTCCGGCGTGCCGCCGACGACGCTGCGCGACAACATCCAGCGGCTCGTCGACCGCGACCTCGTCCGCCGCGTGCCGCACCCGGCCGACGGCCGGTCGTACCTCCTCGAGCTCACCGCGCGCGGCGAGGTGATGGCCCGTGCCGCCGACCCCGCGCTCGCGGCGGCGTACGCGACGCTGGAGCGGCTGCTGCCGAAGCCCCTCGAGCACTACGAGGAGGCCGTGGACGAGCTGAACGGCGCCCTGGAGCGCGCGCTGGCGGAGCTCGGCGAGCCGGCGGAGCCGCGCCCTGCGCGCCGACCCTCCTAGCCGCGCCGCATGTGCGGCGCGAAGGCTGCCGCTGCCGTGGCGACGTCCGACTCGTCGTTGTACACGTGGAACGAGACGCGCGCGCCGCCGCGGGGAAACGACGCCGAGACCCCTGCCGCGCGCAGCGCGTCGCGGGCCGCGGCGGTGTCCTCGACGGGGAAGCCGACGAGGGTCGAGCCCGTAGCGGAGACTCCGAGGGCGTCTGCAAACGCCTCGGCGAGGCCGACGCACCACGCCTCACGGGCTGCGGCGTCGGACGACGCGAGCAGCGTCAGCGACTCCCGCGCGCCGACCCAGGCGTGCCACGCGAGCGAGACGTCGAAGCGCGCCGCGGAAGAAGCGAGGTCCGTGAGGTCGCCCCCGTAGTAGCTCGCGTACGGCTCCGCGGCGGAGCGCCAGGAGGAGGCGAGCGGCGGGAGTGCGTCCCACGCGTCGCGGGCGACGGCCATGAACGCGACGCCGCGGGGTGACAGGAGGTGCTTGTAGGCGGCCGCGACGAGGTAGTCGACGGGCGGGTCGCCGACGTCGAGGTCGAGCACGCCGGCCGAGTGCGTCGCATCCAGGAGCACGCGGGCGCCGTGTCGGCGCGCGGCCTCGCCGAGCGCCTCGAGATCCTGCACCCCACCTCCGTTCGAGCGCACGTGGCTCGTGGCGACGAGCGTCGTCGCCGGCCCGACCTCGTCCGCGAGCCGCTCGAACGGCACCCGGCGAACAGAGGCACCAGAGGCGGCCGAGGCGGCGAGCAGCGGGAAGAGGATCGAGCGGAACTCGTCGTCCGGTACGACGACCTCGTCCCGGGGGCCGAGGCTCGCGGCGACGAGCCCGGCCCCGACCGAGACTGCCGGTAGGAGAGTGATCTCCGTCTCGTCGGCGTGCACGAGCCTTGCGAGCAGGGTCCGGCAGTCGTCGCCGGCGGTGTCCCAGTCGCTCGCCCAGTCCGCGCTCCCCTCCGACCACGCCCGCAGTGCCGCTTCCAGCGCGGCGATGGTCGCCCGCGGCGGCAGGCCGTAGCTGGCGCTGTCGACGTAGACGCCGCGGGCCGTACCGGGAAAGAGGGCTCGCAGCTCGTTGCTTCCCGGGGGCGGGATCGCGGGCATGGCGGCCGAGGATATCCCGCGCCGCACGCTCGGCCTCCCCGGTCCGGCTCGCTCGAGGAGATCCAGGACGACTTCGCCGCGTCCGTATGATCGGGCCATGGCCTACGACGAGGCGCTCGCCGGGCGTCTGCGCGAGCTGGTCGGCGGCGAAGTGGGCGTGACGGAGCAGAAGATGTTCGGCGGGCTCGCCTTCCTCGTCGGCGGCAACATGGCCGTCGCCGCGAGCGGCCAGGGCGGGCTGCTCGTGCGCGTCGATCCCGCGGACTCCGACGAGCTCGTCGAGACGACGAGCGCGCGGCCGATGGAGATGCGCGGCCGCCCGATGGCCGGCTGGCTGCGCGTCGCCGACGACGACGTCGCGGCCGACGACGAGCTGGCCCGCTGGGTCGAGCGCGGGACGTCCTACGCGCGCACGTTGCCGCCGAAACGCTGAGCTCGCGTGGAGGGATCGACCCAGGCCGACCGCTGGCTCGCCGCAACGTGGCCCGTGGTGCGCGGCGGGTTGCCGGAGCCGCCGGCGCGCGTGCTGGAGCTCGGCTGCGGCACCCTCGGGGGCCACGTCCCCAGGCTGCGCGCCGCAGGCTACGACGCGCTCGGCGTCGATCCGGAGGCGCCGGACGCCGAGGACTACCGGCGCGTCGAGTTCGAGCGCCTGGAGCCCATCCCGGAAAGGCTCGACGCCGTCGTCGCCTCGACGTCGCTACACCACGTCTCCGATCCCGCGGAGGTGGTCGACGCGGTGGCCGCGGCGCTCGCCCCGGGCGGGCGCGTGATCGTGATCGAGTGGGACTGGGAGGCCTTCGACGAGCCGACGGCCCGGTGGTGCTTCAGGCGTCTCGAGCCGGAGGGCGAGCACGACTGGCTGCGTCACCACCGCGACGCGTGGGCGTCCTCGGGCCTGTCGTGGAGCGACTACCTCCGCAGCTGGGCAAGGGAGCACCGCATCCATCCGGCACTTGAGCTCCTCCGCCTCCTCGACGAGCGCTTCCGGACGCAGCCGCCCGTGCGGGGCGCCTACTTCTTCGCCGACCTCGCCGCCACGACCGAGGAGGAGGAGCGCGAGGCGATCGCCGCCGGCGAGATCCGCGCGACGCGGGTCGAGCTGGTCGGCCACCGCCGCTAGAGACCGGGTCGCGGCGCGGTCTCCCGCGACCGGGAAAGATGGGACCGTGGAACCCGGAACGCTCCTCCTGCTCGTCGGCGCGATCCTCGCCGTCAGCATGGCCGTCGCGATCGGCGCGGCCCACGTCGGCGTTCCCTCCCTTGTCGCCTTTCTCGCGCTCGGCATGCTCCTCGGCTCGGACGGGCCCGGCGGAATCGATTTCGACGACGCGGAGCTCGCCCGCACAGTCGGGATCGCGGGCCTGGCAGCGATCCTCTACGAGGGCGGGCTCTCGACCTCCTGGCGCAGGCTGCGGCGGGTCGCCGTCCCTGCCGGGCTCCTCGCGACGGTCGGCGTCGTCGCCACTGCGGTGCTCGCCGGCGTGGCCGCGCACGAGCTGTTCGACCTCTCCTGGCTCGAGTCGGTGCTCCTCGGCGCGGTCGTCGCCTCCACCGACGCGGCCGCGGTCTTCGCGACGCTCCGCTTCACGCACATCCGGCGGCGGATCGCGAGGACGCTGGAGGCCGAGACCGGGCTCAACGACCCGGTGGCGATCGCGCTGACGATCGGCCTGATCAGCTGGATCGAGGACCCGACCTTCGGCTTCCCGGACCTCGTGTTCGGCGAGATCCGCCAGCTCGGTCTCGGGCTCGTCGTCGGCGTGGTGCTCGGCGCGGCCGCGATGTGGGTGTTCGCCCGGCTCCCGCACTCGATCGGGGCCTTCGCGCCGGTCGCCTCGGTCGCGACCGCCGCGCTCACGTTCGGGGTGGCCGACTCGATCCACGGCAGCGGGTTCCTCGCCGTCTACCTGGTCGGGCTCGCGGTCGGCAGCACGCCCTCGCGGTACCGCAGCCAGCTCGTCGCCTTCCACGAAGGGCTCGCATTCCTCGCCCAGGTCGCGATGTTCATCGTGCTCGGGCTGCTCGTGTTCCCGAGCGACCTAGGGGACGTCGCCTTGCCGGGTCTCGCGCTCGCCGTGCTGCTGATCCTCGTCATCCGCCCGGCGGCGGTCTGGATCGCGACGGCGTTCAGCAACTTCAGCCACCGGGAGCGGGCGCTGCTCGGTTGGGCGGGCCTGCGCGGCGCGGTGCCGATCGTGCTCGCGACCTTCGTGCTCTCGTCCGAGGTGGGCGAAGCCGAGACGATCTTCAACGCCGTGTTCTTCGTCGTCGTAGTCTCGACACTGGTCCAGGGCTCGACGCTCGAGTGGGTCGCGCAGCGACTCGACCTCGTCGACCCGCGGCCCGTCGTCGTCGCGCCGCCGCTCGAGGTCGACGCGCTCGGGTCGCTCGAGCTCGTGGAGTTCGACGTCGCCGGCGACCACGCGATCGCCGGTGCCGTCGTCCGCGAGCTCGGGCTCCCTCGCACCGCCCTGGTCGCCGTCGTCGCGCGAGGGCACGACACGATCCCCCCGCGGGGGAGCACCGTGATCGAGTCCGGCGACCGCCTGTTCGTGCTCGCCCCGCGCGACAGCCGGCCCGAGCTGGAGGACGTCTTCGCCCGTTGGCGCCGTCGCATCTAGGGAGAAAGGACGATCGTGAGCTTGACCCGCTACTACACCGCCACCACGCTCGACGGCTTCATCGCCGACCCCGACCACTCGCTCGAGTGGCTCTTCGCGCGTCGGCGCGAGCCCGGCGGGCCACTGACGTACGACGCGTTCATCTCCGACGTCGGCGCGATCGCGATGGGCTCGACGACCTACGAATGGATCCTCGACCACGAGTTCGCGGGAAAGGAGCCGTCCGAGTGGCGCTGGCCCTACGACGTCCCGACCTGGGTCTTCACGCACCGCGAGCTGCCTGGCGTCCCGAACGCGCCGATCACGTTCACGAGCGGAGACGTCGCGGTCGTGCATGCCGAGCTGCAGGATGCGGCCGCCGGCCGGAACGTGTGGATCGTCGGCGGAGGCGACCTCGCCGGCCAGTTCGCCGACGCAGGGCTGCTCGACGAGGTGATCGTGTGGATCGCGTCCGTCACGCTCGGCGCGGGCGCGCCTCTCCTGCCGCGCCGGCTCGAGCTCCGGGTCGAGGAGCAGGCGTGGAACGGCGATTTCCTGTGCGCGCGGTACGCCGTCGTCGGCCCCCTGCCCTGACTCAGCCACCCGATCGGGACGGCCGCCGAAGCTCCCGCTCGACCTCGTCGAGCCACTCGCGGTGGACCTCGAGCAGGCGGTTGCCGAGGTCGTGGATCAGGAGCAGGTATCTCGCCCGGTGCGGGAGCGCCGCGAGCCGCTCGCGGGCCTGGTCGAGCTTCGCCTGCTGGTCGTCGAGCTCCTCGCGCAGCCCGAGCAGCGAGTCGAGCAGCTGCCCGTCGTCGCCGAGGATGTCGCCTGCCATCAGCTTCGGGACGACCTCGTTCTGGATCCGTGGGAACGCCGGTGGCTCGCGAAGCCAGGCCCGCAACGCTTCGCGGCCTGCGTCGGTCAGCGTGTAGAACGTGCGCTCGCGCGTCTTGCCGGGACGCTTCTCGGAGCGGACGTAGCCGAGCTGCTCGAGCCGCTTCGGCTCGGCGTACATGCGCGAGGGGGCGACCGCGTAGTAGAGCTGGCCGCCGCGTCGGTACATGTCGACGAGGTCGTGGGGCGACGCCCCGCCCTCGCCGATCAACGCCAGCGTCACATACGAGACGTTGGTCAGATCACCGGTCATCGTCGCATCCTTCTCCTTGACAAGCTCCTAAAGAGAGTCTATAAGACTCCGAAAGAGAGTTTAACGAACAGGAGGAACGATGATCACGACGACCCGCACCGACACGCTCGACGGCCTTGCGGGGAGCCTGCGCGGCGACCTGATCCGGCCCGACGATCCGCGCTACGACCACGCGCGCAGCGTGTGGAACGGGATGTTCGACCGCCGTCCCGCGGCGATCGCGCAGGTTGCCGGCACCGTCGACGTGGTCGCGGTCGTCGACTACGCGCGCGAGACCGGCACCGAGCTCGCGGTGCGCGGCGGTGGGCACTCGTCCGCCGGCTACTCGACCGTCGAGGGCGGGATCGTGCTCGACCTATCACGCATGCGCGGCGTCTGGGTCGATCCCCGTGCGAAGACAGCGCGGGCGCAGGCGGGGGCCCTCTGGGGCGACGTCGACCGTGAGACGCAGGCCTACGGGCTCGCCGTGCCGGGAGGCCAGATCTCGCACACGGGCATCGCGGGACTCACGCTCGGCGGCGGGATCGGCTGGCTTTCGCGGCGGCACGGCCTGACGATCGACAACCTGCTCTCGGTCGATCTCGTGACCGCCGAGGGCCGTCTCGTGACGGCCTCGGAGCGTGAGCACCCCGATCTCTTCTGGGGCCTGCGAGGAGGGTCGGGCAACTTCGGTGTCGTCGTCTCGTTCGAGTACCGGCTCCACGACGTCGGCCCCCTCGTGCTCGGCGGGCCACTGCTCTACGCGCTCGACGACGCGCCCGCGGCGATGCGCAACGCGCGCGACGTACTCGCGGACGCGTCCGACGAGATCTCCCTGTGGCTCGTCCTCACGCACGTGCCGCCGAAGCCGCCGTTCGACGAGCGCGCGTGGGGCGCGCCGGTGCTCGCTGTCGTCCCGTTCTGCGCCGACCTCGAGCGGGGGCCGGAGCTCCTCGCGCCGCTCACCGGCTTCGGCACCCCGCTGGCGAGCCTGCACGGCCCGCTGCCCTACGCGGTGCTGCAGAGCGCGCTCGACGACGCCGATCCCCACGGCCATCGCTACTGGGAGCGGGGCGACTATCTCGCGGGCCTCTCGGACGACGTGATCGACTCGCTCGTCGACGGAGCCCGCCATGCGTCGTCGAAGCGGACGGAGATCCTCGTCTTCCCGCTCGGCGGCGCGGTCGCCCGCGTGCCCGCCGAGGCGACGGCCTTCGGCGACCGCTCGGCCCCGTGGGCCGTCTGGATCGCCAGCCAGTGGACGGACGCAGAAGAGGACGACGTCCACCGCGACTGGACGCGGGCACTCTCCGCGTCGCTCGCCCCCGCGACGACCGGTGGCGTCTACGTCAACGCGATCGGAGGCGACGTGACGGAGGCGCGGCGGATCGCCGCCTACGGGGGCCGGGCGAAGTACGAGCGTCTGCGCGACCTGAAGCGCGTCTGGGATCCCGACAACCTCTTCCATCTGAACCACAACGTCGCCCCCTAGCACGGGCACGCGCGGGCCGGCACGCCCTTCGGGAGCGTGCCGGCCGGCCGGTTCGAAGCTCTCGCCGTCGTGTCACGTGCGACGCTATCGGCGTGTCCGATCTGCGCGAGTCGCTCGAAACCGAGCTGAAGCTCTCGACCGGCGAGCGCTTCGCGATGCCCGATCTGGGCGGCGAGGCCCTCGCGTCGCGCGTCTTCGTCTCGACGTACCACGACACGCCGGACCATCGGCTCGCCCGCAGCGGCCTGACGCTTCGCCATCGCCTCGAGAACGGCCGCGGGAGATGGCAGCTGAAGCTCCCGAGCGGGACCTCGCGGCGCGAGATCGAGGAGGAAGGGCCCGGCCGGTCGGCCCCCAATGGCATCGCGTCGCTGCTGCCTGCACTGCTGCGCGGCACGAGACTCGTGCCGGTCGCGCGGCTCCGCACGCGTCGCGACGGGCTGCGCGTCGAAGGGGCAGAGGTCGTCCACGACGTCGTCTCCGTGCTCGACGGACGACGGGTCTCCCGGACGTTCGAGGAGCTCGAGGTGGAGCTGATCGAAGGAGACGAGCGAACGCTGAGGCGCCTCGAGAAGGCGCTGCGTCGAGCGGGCGCGCGCGACGGCGAGGCGCGGCCGAAGCTCTTCCGGGCGCTCGACCTCGCCGACGCGCCCGAGGCCGACGCGGCGAGCGGCGACCGGAACGCTGCCGCGCGGCTGGCGAGCGCGCTGGAGACGCAGTACCTCCGGATGCTCGCTCACGATCCCGGCACGCGGCTGGGCACCGACCCCGAGAGCCTGCACCAGCTCCGGGTCGCGACACGCCGGCTGAGGGCGTTCCTGCGCGCGGGACGTCCGCTGCTCGACGTGCGCTGGGCCGACGATCTACGCTCGGAGCTCGGGTGGCTGGGCGCGGCGCTCGGCCCCGTGCGCGACCTCGACGTCCTGATCGACCACCTCCGTGTCGAGGCCGCGGCCCTCGAGGCTCCCGACGATGCGGCGGCGAAGACGATCCTCGCGACGCTCGGCCGCGAGCGCGTCGGCGCGCGTCGCCGCCTGCTGCGCGCGCTCGAGAGCGAGCGGTACCTCCTCTTGCTCGACCGGCTCGAATCGGCCGGCGCCCCGCCGCTGGCGGAGTCGCACCAGGACGGGTCTGTCGCGGACATCTGGCGTCGAGAGCACGGGAAGCTTCGCAAGGCCGTCGCGCGGCTCGGCGAACGGCCCGAGGACGACGAGTTGCACGAGGTGCGGATCAAGGTGAAGCGGGCGCGCTACGCCGCCGAGCTCTCCGAGCTCGGCGCGTACGTCCGACGGGCGAAGTCGCTCCAGGACGTGTTGGGAGAGCACCAGGACTCGGTTGTCGCGGAGGCCCGGCTCCGTCGTCTTGCCGAATCCCGCCCGGGTGCCGCGATCGCTGCGGGGCGGCTCGTCGAGCGCGAGCGACGGCGGCGCGCGCTCGCGGCGCAGGAGTGGGGAGCGGAGTGGACGCTACTCGAGAGGAAGGCGAAGAGGATCTGAACTCTCTCGTGAGGGCGGCGGGCGGCGTCGTCGTCCGCGGAGAGGGCGCCGGCCGCCGACTGCTCGTCGTGCATCGGCCCGCGTACGACGACTGGACGCTTCCCAAGGGGAAGGCGAAGGCGGCCGAGACGGACGAGGCGTGCGCCGTGCGCGAGGTGGAGGAGGAGACGACGCTCCGCTGCCGCCTCGACCGGGAGCTCCCGTCGACGCGCTACACCGACTCGAAGGGCCGGCCGAAGCTCGTCCGCTGGTGGCTGATGGACGCGATCGACGACCCGGACGCGGCCGCGCCGGCGAACGAGGTCGACGAGGTGTGCTGGGTCGCGCCCGACGAGGCCCGCGTGCTTCTCACGTACCGGCGCGACCTCGCCGTGCTCGACGCCCTCGACGCCGCTTGAGCCCTTCGGTGCCGGGTGGTATCCAGGTGGTCTCGATGTGGTGCCGCCCCTTCGAGGCGATCGGGAGGCGGTTAGGGTCGCGAGATGGCGAGCCCGGCCGACCTCACCGAAGTGCCGCTCTTCGACGACCTCGACGAGGGGGAGCGAATCGAGCTCGCGCGGTGGTTCGAGGAGCGCAGCGTGGGCCCGGGCGTCCGTCTCGTCGGGGAAGGGACTGTCGGGTACTCGTTCTTCGTGCTCGTCGGGGGCGCCGCCGAGGTCGTCTCCGGCGACGAGACGTTGGGGCAGCTCGTGCCCGGGGACTTCTTCGGCGAGGTCGCGATCCTCGGAGACGGTCGGCGAAGCGCCACGGTGACCACGACCGAGCCCTCGAAGGTCCTCGCGATGTTCGGAACCGAGTTTCGCCGACTCCAGGCGGCGCAGCCCGCCATCGCCGAGTCGATCCTCCGCACGATGAAGACTCGCGTCGCCGCGGACTGAGCGGCCGCTACGCGGCGCGCGCGGCAGTCTCGCGCGCGATCGTCAACGCGATGCCCTCGCGCAGGCCGCCGCGCCCCAGGCGCAACGGCCGGTCGAGGCGCTGCGCGAGCGCCGAGAGGATGATCGCGCCGGCCAGGACGGTCTCCGCCCGCGCAGCGTCGAAGCCGAAGACGCGGGCGAGCTTCGCCGCCGGAGTCCGCGACGCGAGCGCGATGACGTCCTCGAGGTCCTCGTGGCCGAGCTCGCGGCCGACGATCTTCGCGGCCGCCCTGGCGCTTCCGCCGACGGCGAGGGCGACCTCGACCTGGGGCGCGTCGAACTGCTCGAGCTCGCGTTCGACGACCTGCCGCGCGCGATCGACGGCCCGCTTGCCGGCCCGGTCGGCGTTGAGGCACAGACGCGTCAGCCGCAGCGACCCGATGTCGGCGGAGCGCACCCAGGCGGGCCCGAGCAGAACGGTGCCGACTGCGAGCTCGGTCGAGCCGCCGCCGACGTCACAGACGGCGACGATGCCGCCGTCGGGCTCGAGCCGCGTGGTCGCGCCGAGAAAGGCGTACCCGCCCTCCTCCTCCGCCGAGAGGACCCTGACAGGGTTGCCGACGGCCTTCGTCAGCGCCGCGACGAGCTCGGACGACGCGCGGCCCTGGCGGCCGGGCGCAGTGACGACGACGGCGACGGCCTCGGCATCGAGTCGCGCGGCGAGGCGGGCATAACGCCCGGCGACCGTGGCCGCCTCGTCGCGCTTTGTCGGTGAGACTCCTCCATGGCGGAGGATGTCCGCTGCGAGGCCGAGGTAGGTCCGTTCCTCGCGAACGGACTCGAGCGTCCCGTCGACGTCCGCGACGAGGAGGCGGGCGGTGTTCGAGCCGATGTCGATCACGGCGACTCGCATCGAGCTCATCTTCGCGACCGGCTCGGCCGGAGCCGCTCAGGCTCCCGGTCGGTCTCGCGTCTCGCGCAACCGGCGACGCGCGCGCAGGTTCGCGCGCCGGGTGAGGTTCTGCTGGTGGTCGTGCGGCCGCTCGCCGTCGACCGCTCGTCGCCGGTGCCACGAGCCGTCCGGCGCGAGCTCCCACGACGAGACGTCGTCGGCGAAGACGCTGTCGAGGATCGTGAGGAGCTCCTGGCGCTGCCGCGCGGCCTCGATCGGGACGAGGACCTCGATACGGCGGTCGAGGTTGCGCGTCATCAGGTCTGCGCTGCCGAGGTAGAGCTGCAGCGAGTCGCCCGCCTGGAACGAGTACAGGCGACTGTGCTCGAGATACCTGCCCGCGAGCGACCGCACGACGAGACGGCCGCCCCGCAGCTCGAGATCCGGCCGCAGCGTGCACATCGAGCGCGCGGCGACCTCGACCGTGGCCCCGAGCCGGGCGGCGGCGCATAGCTCGTCGACGATCGACGGGTCCGTGAGCGCGTTGACCTTCGCGCGGATGCGGGCGGGCTCGCCGGCCGCCGCCGCCTGTCCGACGGCGCGGATGTGCTCGACGAGCCGTCCACGGAGGTTGAACGGGGCGACCAGGATCTTCCCGAAGCGCTGCGGGCGCCCGAAGCCCGTCAGGTAGTTGAAGAGCGCGGCCACGTCGTCGGCGATCGCCTCGTCGGACGTGAAGAGGCCCACGTCCTCGTACGACCGGGCCGTCTCGGCGTGGTAGTTGCCCGTGCCGAGGTGGACGTACCGCCGGAGCCCGTCGTCCTCGCGGCGCACGACGAGGGTCATCTTCGCGTGCACCTTCAGGTCCGGGAAGCCGTAGACGACGTGGACTCCGGCCTGCTCGAGCTCGCGCGACCATTCGATGTTGCGGCGCTCGTCGAACCGCGCCTTGAGCTCGACGATGCAGACGGACTGCTTGCCCTCCTCCGCTGCAGCGATGAGCGCCGGCACGAGCGGGCTGTCGCCGCTCGTGCGGTAGACGGCGGTCTTGATCGCGACGACGTCGCGGTCGCTCGAGGCAGCACGGACGAACCGCTCGAAGCTCGCGGCGAACGACTCGTACGGCTGGTGGACGAGCACGTCCGCGCGGCGGATCACGTCGAAGAGCTCGCTCGGGCCGACCGCACGAGCGAACGCGGGCGGGGTCACGCCGGCGACCGGCGGATGCTTGAGCTCGGGTCGGTCGAGCTCCGCGATCTGGTCGAGGTCGGCGAGACCGAGGAGGCCGCGCACCTTGTAGACCCGGTCGGACGAGACGTCCAGACCGTGCTCGAGACGGCGCAGCATCGCGTCCGACATCGAGCTCGCCACCTCGAGCCGCACGACGTCGCCGAAGCGACGTCGTTGCAGCTCGAGCTCGACCGCCTCCAGCAGATCGTCGGCCTCGTCCGACACTTCGAAGTCGGCGTCGCGCGTGAGCCGGAATGCCGCGCGCTCGGCGATCTCCATCCCCGGGAAGAGCTCGGGGAGGAAATGCGCGATGACGTCCTCGAGCGGGACGAATCTGCTCTCGCCGGCGAGTGGCACGAAACGAGGCAGGGCCTCCGGCACCTTGACGCGCGCGAACCGCTCCTCGCCCGTCTGGCCGTCCCGCGCGAGCACGCCGAGCGAAAGTGAAAGCCCGGAGATGTAGGGGAACGGCTGTCCCGGCCCGACGCCGAGCGGCGTCAGGACGGGGAAGATCTGCCGCGCGAAGAGCCGCTCGAGCTCCGCACGGTCCTTCTCGGTCAGGGCGTCGATCGTGGTGATCGCGATCCCGGCGTCGGTCAGCGCCGGTCGCAGGCTCTTCCGCCAGACGTGGGACTGTGTGTCGACGAGCTCGACGACGCGGTCGCGGATCGCCGCGAGGGTCTCCCGCGGCGTCAGCCCGTCGACCGACCGAACGGCGAGCCCCGACGAGGCCTGACCGATGAGGCCGGCGACGCGGACCATGAAGAACTCGTCGAGGTTCGACGAGAAGAAGCGACACATGCGGACCCGCTCGAGGAGCGGCAGCGCCTCGTCCGCGGCGAGCTCGAGCAGCCGTGCGTTGTACTCGACCGTCGAGAGCTCGCGGTTGGCGGGGCCGTTCGTGGATGTCGCCTCGCTCTTCGTCGCCACGATCTGATCTTCGTCGCGTTCGTGCTGTCCGGGGGTTGCGAACTGGTATCCATCTGGTAAACACGTTCGCGTCTCTGGAGCGTCGGCCCTTGGCCGCCGTGGTAGTCTCGCGCGGCCCCGTCGGAGGGAGGACGAGCCCCATGCGAACCAAGACGTTCGACGCGATTCTCGAGCTGCTCGCCGACCGCCGGTGGCACACCGAGAACGAGCTCGCCGAGAGGACGCGGTACCCGGATCACTGGATCGACGAGCTTCGGCGCGAATCGGCGCTCGAGATCGAGGAGCGCGACGGGCAGACGCTGATCCGGCTGCGTGCCGGCGTCGCGGCCTGAGCGACCGAGGTCCAGGCCGCGCCCGGCGGCGCGGTGACCGTCACCCGCGCTGATTCGCCTTTGGTCGACACGCGGTGCCAGAGGTGATCGAGCGCTGGTTCCGGCGCACACGTAGGCCGCACCAACGACCGATGAGTTTCCCTCCGCGTCGCGGTCTCACCGGCAACACCCCACGAGGAGGAGAGCGATGGCCACCGACGTGTCGTCCCGGGCGGCGCGCGTGCTCGCCGGCAAGTGCCAGTGCGGCGCGGTCCACTACGAGGTCGCCGACGAGTTCCGCTACGCGGCGAACTGCCACTGCTCGCGCTGCCGCGCCGCGACCGGCTCCGCGTTCAAGCCGTTCGGCGGGATCGAACGAGAGAAGCTCGAGCTGACCCGCGGCGCGGACGGCCTGCTCGTCTACGGCGAGGAGACGCTCAACGACACGCGGTGCGCCACCTGCGGCTCGCTGCTCTACTCGGTCGTGCGGGACGGCGAGTACGTGCACGTCACGCTCGGCTCGCTCGCGGACGAGCCCACGATCCGGCCCGCCGGCCACATCTACGTCGGCTCGAAGGCGCCCTGGTTCGAGATCACCGACGACCTGCCGCAGTTCGAGGAGCTCGGCTAGGAGCGCGCCGACGGCCGAAGCGTCGCGCCGGCCCGCACGGGATGATGTCGCGCGTGCTGGGGAGGCGGCAGATCTCGAGGCTCGGGCGGCTCGGCCCCTCGGTGGCCGGCGAGCGGCTCGGCGGATTCATCTACGGGACCGTCGTCGTCCTCTCGGTCCTCGTCGCGGGTGCGCGCGCCTACCCCGACGACGCAGGCCGGATCGCCCTCCTCGCGGTGGTCACGTCGGTGGTCTTCTGGCTGGCGCACGTCTACGCCCACGGGATCGCGGACAGCGTTGCGCACGAGCAGCACCTCACGCTCGCCAACCTCGGCCGGATGGCGAGGCGAGAGGCACCGATCGTGGAAGCTGCGCTGCCGCCGGTCGCGGCGCTGCTGCTCGGGGCGCTGGGGGTGCTCTCGACGACGTCGGCGGTCTGGCTCGCGTTCGGCCTCGGCCTGCTCGTGCTCGCGGTCGAGGGGATCGTGGTCGCGCGCGTCGAGCGCCTCGGGCCGATCGCAACGGCCGGGATCGTCGCGGCGAACGTGGCGCTGGGGCTCATGCTCGTCGTCCTGAAGCTCGTGGTCACCCACTGAGGGCGAGGAGGCCGGCAGTGGTTTGGACGAACGCCCGCGCTCGCGCAGAATCGTCCCCGTGAGCCGGGCTGTCGTCACGGTGCCGGACGACCGGCTGCGCGAGCAGGCCGCGCAGCTGCTCGCGGCGCCGGTGCTCCGCGATGCACTCGCGATCGAGTTCGGCGAGAGCACGGCCTCCTCGGCCGAGGTGCTGGTCGGCGGCACTGCCTTCTACCCGCCGATGCTCGCGGACATCAGGTCCGCCGCGACCTCCGTCCACGTCAACCAGTTCGGCTTCCGGCCCGGCGTGGTCGGCGACGAGTTCGCGGAGGCGCTCGTCGCGAAGGCGGCGGAGGGGGTTGCGGTGCGGCTGATCGTCGACAAACAGGGGTCGGACCCCGAGGGCGGTGCGCGTGAGCTCTACAGCCGGTTGGTCGCAGGCGGAGTCGAGGTCTGCGTCGTCCGCGCCACACGCGTCCGCGCGCCTTACGGCCCGCTCGGCACGGGTGGCGCCCCACGGTGGAACCTGCGCACGCTCGGCCACGTCGACCACCGCAAGGTCGTGATCGTCGATGGCCGCATCGGGTGGGTCGGGGGCGCGGGGATCGAGGACCATTTCCAGGACGGGCGCTTCCACGACCTCTTCCTGCGGATCGAGGGGCCTGTCGTCTCGCAGCTCCAGCTCGTCTTCGCGGCGAGCTTCCGCTGGCTCGGCGGCACGATCCCGGCAGCGCAGCTCGACGCCCTGTTCCCCTCGTTGGCACCCGGGACCTCGCCTGTCCCGGCCCGTGTGCTCCACAACGCCCCGGGCGGACGGCGGCCGATCAGTTTCGCGATCGCGCGGCTGCTCGACGGTGCGTCGGAGACGCTCGACGTCGTCAACCCGTACGTGACCGACCGCGGAATGATCAAGCGGATCGAGCGTGCTGCGAGACGGGGCGTCCGCGTCCGGTTGTTCGTTCCGGCGGACGCGAACAACTGGGCCTGCGCGGCGGCGCAGCAATTCCACCACGGCGCGCTGCTCGACGCCGGCGTGCGGATCCTCGAGTACCCGAGAATGCTGCACGCGAAGGCGTTCGTGCGGGACGGCGAAGAGCTCCTCGCCGGGACGTGCAACCTCGAGGCGTGGAGCCTCAAGCGCTTCTTCGAGATCGACCTCGAGCTTCGCTCGCGAGAGGTCGCGGCGCAGTTCGACGAGCGCTTCAGCGCGCCCGCCGAGGCGGTGTCGAGCCCGGGGCGACGCCTGAGCGGCGTGTCGGAGCGCGCGAAGGGGACGCTGTTCGCCGTCCTCTCGCCGTTCCTGTGACGCCAGCCGGGGTGCGGTCTAGCGTGCATGACCACCGGAAGCTCCGACAACCATGGGCCGAGCCCTCGCGGCCGGCCCGCCACGACCTAGGAGGCGCTCGTGTGCTGCTTCGTCCTCGTCCTGCTCGGCCTGGGCCCGCGGATCGCGCTCGCACTCGCCTGGATCTTCGGCGACCGCGTCGACGCCGCCTTCGGGTCGTGGGTCATTCCGTTGCTCGGACTGATCTTCGCGCCGTGGACGACCCTCGCCTACCTGCTCGTCTGGTCGCCCGTCGTCAACGTCCACGGTGCGGAATGGATCGTCGTGGCGCTCGGCGTGGCCGCCGACATCGCGACGTACAGCGCGCGCGGCGCACGTGGAAAGACCAGCTATTACTAGGCCGCCCCTGACGCCTGCTCCCTCGTCGCGCCGTTCGGGCGCGCCGCCGTGAGCTCCCAGGCGGAGCCCATGGTGCCCGCCCGGGCGGCGTCGACCGTCGTGCTGCTCACGCTGGCCTCGGGCCAGTTCCTGATGACGCTCGACAGCTCGGTGATGAACGTCTCGATCGCGACCGTCGCGAAGGACGTCGGGACGACGGTCACCGGCATCCAGGGAGCGATCACCGCCTACACGCTCGTGATGGCCGCCCTGATGATCACGGGCGCGAAGATCGGTGCGCTGATCGGGCGCAAGCGGGCGTTCGCGATCGGCTGCGTCGTCTACGGCTGCGGCTCGTTCACGACCTCGATCGCGCAGAGCCTGCCGGTCCTGCTGTTCGGCTGGTCGTTCCTCGAGGGCGTCGGCGCAGCGCTCATCCTCCCGGCGATCGTCGCCCTCGTCGCGGGGAACTTCGGGCCCGAGCGGAGGCCGGCGGCGTACGGCCTCGTGGCGGCTGCCGGCGCGGTCGCGGTCGCCGTCGGCCCGCTGATCGGCGGGTTCTGTACGACGTACTTCTCGTGGCGCTGGGTCTTCGCCGGCGAGGTGGTGCTCGTGCTCGTGATCCTTCTCATGACCCGGCGCCTCGCCGACGCGCCGGTCGAAGAGCGGCCGAAGCTCGACGTCGTCGGGGCGGTCCTTTCCGCGCTCGGTCTCGGGCTTCTCGTCTTCGGGGTCCTCCGCTCGGCCGAGTGGGGCTGGATCGAGCCCAAGGCGGGCGGGCCGGCGTGGGCGGGCCTCTCGCCGACGCTGTGGCTCGTGATCGGCGGGCTGCTCGTGATCTGGCTGTTCTTCCGCTGGCAGGCCCGTCTGGAGTCGCGGGGCGATGAGCCGCTCGTGCGCCCGGCGATGCTGCGGAATCGGCAGCTGACCGGAGGGCTGACGATGTTTTTCTTCCAGTACCTCGTGCAGGCGGGCTTCTTCTTCGTCGTGCCGCTCTTCCTCTCCGTTGCCCTGGGGCTGTCCGCGCTCGCGACCGGGGTCCGCCTCCTCCCGCTCTCGGTGACGCTGCTCGCGGCCGCGATCGGCATTCCGCGGTTCCTGCCCAACCTCTCGCCGCGCCTGGTCGTCCGCACGGGGCTGCTCTCACTCCTGGCCGGGACGGTCGTCCTCCTCGCCGCGCTCGACGCCGACGCCGGGCCGGAGATCGTGTTCGTGCCGATGCTGCTCGTCGGGCTCGGGATCGGCGCCCTCGCCTCGCAGCTCGGCGCGGTGACCGTCTCGGCCGTCCCGGACGACGAGAGCCCCGAGGTCGGAGGGGTGCAGAACACGATGACGAACCTCGGCGCCTCGCTCGGCACGGCGCTCGCCGGCTCGCTGTTGATCGCCACCCTGACCTCGACGTTCGTCGCCAACGTGCAGCAGAGCCCGGCGATCCCGGCGAGCGCGAGCGAGGCCGCCGCGGTCGAGCTCGCCGGAGGAGTGCCGTTCGTGTCCGACGCCGACCTCCGCGCCGCGCTCGACGAGGCGGGTGCGGAGAGCGCGGCGGCCGACGCGGCGCTCGACGCCTACGCGGACGCCCGCCTGGCCGGCCTTCGCTCTGCGCTCGCGATCCTCGCGGTGCTCGCCGTCGTCGCGCTGTTCCTCGCGCAGAGCATCCCCGAGAAGCCGCCCGGGGCGATGCGTACGGACTAGCCGGGCCACGCATCCGCCGGCGGCCTCAGAGGTAGCGCCTGCGCTGGAGCCAGAGCATCGCGCAGAAGCCCCAGAGAGGCGGCAGGTAGAACGTCGCGATGCGGTAGAGCAGCACCGCCGCGAGCGCGGCCTCGTCCGACATCCCCGCCGCCACGAGCCCGAGCGTGAGGCCGAACTCGGCGACGCCGATGTTGCCCGGCACGGGGACGAGGCTGCCGAGCAGGGAGACGCTCAGGTTGATCACGAGCAGCTCGGCGAGCGTGAGGTCGTAGCCCAGGCTCCGCGCGAAGAGGCCGAGCGCGATCGCGAAGAGCACCTCCGTGGCGAGGCTGCCGAGGATCAGGAGCGTCAGCTTGTTCGAGGCGCGCAGTCCGGCGAGCGCGGCGCGCACCTCGGGCCACCAGCGCCGGACGTTCACGAGGATCACGTCGCGCACCCGTCGCACGAGGAGGACGACCAGGACGGAGACGAGCACGAGCCCCAGCAGGATCCAGAGGAGCAATCGCTCGCCGCCCGACGGGAGGGGCAGGTCGAGCGCGAGCGACGACTCCGAGAACAGGAGCAGCACGCCGAGCAGCACGGCCTGTACGACGGTGCTCGCGAACGAGTCGATCGCGCCCGACGTCACCGCGACGGGCGCCGAGAGCCCCTGGCGCTGGAAGAAGCGGATGTTGACGGCCATGCGCGCGAGGTTCGAGGGGAGCGCGACGTTCATGTAGCCGGTCGCGAGCTGCATCGCGTACACGGGGCCGAACGGGAGCGGGGCGGGGACGGAGCCGAGCGTCGAGACGGCCTGCGTCACGCGAGGGAGCTGGGCGGCGAGGAACGCGGCGACGACCCAGGCCCACGACGCGTGCGAGAGGGTGGAGCTGAACTCCGGCCAGTCGACGTCGGTGGCGGCGCTCACGACCGCGTAGGACGCGAGGCCGAGAAGCGCGATCTGGATCGCCGACCGCCACGAGACGCGCCGCAGCTTGACGAGCTCGGGCGGCTCGACGCCGATCGCAGCGGCCGCCTGCTCGCGCAGCTCGTCCACGTCTATGCCCGCCGTCCCGAGAGAGCGCCGCAGGGTGCGGGTGAACGCCGGCGCCTGGAGGTACGGGAGGATCGCCTGGAGGCCGTCCTGCCCGAGCGCAGCGATCGCGGACGACAGCGCCCGCTCGCTCCCCACGAGGCTCGCCGTCGTCGCCAGGAGCTGTGCGCAGTCGGTGGCCAGCCCGGACGAGTCGGGCGCCACGGTTGCCGAGCCGAGATCGACGAAGCCGATGTCGCCGGAGATCAGCGCGACTGTCTCGGGATCGATCTGCTGGTGGGCGATCCTGAGCTCGCCGAGGCGCCCGACCGCCCGCCACGCCTCGGCGAGCAGCTCGCCGTCGAGGCGGGCGGGCGGGAGGGAGGCGAGGGGCTCCACGTCGCCGCGGAGCACGAGCAGCGCGTCGTCGTCGAGGGTCTCCGCTGCGGTCACCACCTCCTCGGTCGCCACGCCTCCCTTGGCGGCGAGCAGCGTGACGAACGCCTCGTGCTCGGCGGACCCGAGCCGTCCCCTCGCCATCGCCCCCCTGTCGCCCCGGTACCACGTGCGCCGCCACAGCCGGGCGAGGAGTTGCGTGTCCGCCGCGTCGCGTCCGTAGAGCTTGACGAGCAGCCGCCGCCCGTCGTCGTCGACGCCACGGAGGTGGAAGACGCCCGCGACCTGGCGTTCTGCCTCTTCGAGCGCCTGGGCCCGGACGCCCAGCTCCGCGAGGGCTGCGCGCACGTCCTCGAGGCTCGGACGGCCGATCGAGGTGCCGACCGCGAGGCGAAGGGCGGTGGCTGCGACCACCGCGAGGAAGAATGCCCCGAGGGGCCCGGAGGCCGTGCCGGCGCCGCCCACCGCGACGCCGAGCGTCCCGAGGAGCACGACCCAGCGCGACAGCGTGCGCAGCGGCCCGACGAGATGGGGGGAGATCGTGAGGGCCGCGGCGACGGCGGCGGAAGAGCGGACGTGCGGGAACCGTGGGCCGTTCGACGTCCCGAGGACCGCGTCGGACACGTCGGGCCACGAGCCGAGCGCGATTCGCGCAGCGAGGAGCGCGAGGAGCGCAGCGAGCACGCAGCTCAGGAGGGCCACGACGACCAGGGCGAACCGTCGCCGTGCGAGCGAGGCGAGGATCAGCAACGCGGCCCAGAGCCAGAGCGAGTCCGAGAGGAACCCCCAGACGGGATCGAGCCAGTCGGGCACGCTCGCCAAGAGCCGGTCGAGCGAGCGCTCGAACCGCCCCGGCGGGTACGCCGCAACCAGCGCCGCCGCACCGAGGAGCGAGAGGACGAGCAGCACGACGTCCGTCCCGCGGCGCGCGCGTGGCTGCCCCTTGGGCGAGGCGAAGACCTTCAGGCCCTGGCGCAGGAGCTCCGGGGCGCCGACGCCGCGCGAGGCGACAGGCCCGTCGGGGAGCTCCAGGCCGTCGCTCATCCGCGCGATCCTAGGGCTGGCCGCGTGGGGGCGCTTTGGGTCGGCGGGACCAGAGGGCGGCGTTCGTCACGGCCCCGAGGACGATCACCCGGCTCGTGAGCCAGAGGCTGAAGAGGATCGTCGCGGCGAGGCCGAGCGCACCGTACGTGTCCTCCCGCGTGTCGCCGAGCCAGACGATCGCGATCTGCGTGAAGACGTTCACGACCAGGAAGCCGACCCCGACGACGAGCGCTCCGGGGAGCAGCGTCCTGACACTGCGGTCGAGCGCAGGGAGCCTCCAGGCGCACCCGAGCCAGACGATGCAGCGGACGAGCACCGCCACCGGCGCGACGACGAGCCAGAGCCAGACGCTCTCCTGCACCGACGCCGTGACGACCGCGGCGACCGCGAGGGAGACGACGATCGCGACCAGGAACAGGAGCACGTTGCCGGCCGTCAAGAGGCCTCGCTCGTGCTCGATCCCCCAGGCGAGCCTGTGCACCGCGACGACGCTGCGCAGCAGGCTTCGGGTGAAGTAGAGGAGGAGCGGGATGCCGATCAGGATCGCGTACCAGCGGGCGTTGCTCGTGGCGGCCGCCGCCACCGAGTGGACGACCAGACCCGCCAGCCCGAGGCGCCGGGCGACCTGCTCCGGGGTCTCGCTGCTCGCGTCCGCGTACGCGCCGAGCCCGGCCACGAGCACCAGCACGAACGGCAGAAACCAGAGGAAGAGCCGGTAGGCGAGCGCGCCCGCGAGCTCGCCGCCGGCGATCGCCCGGTCGAGCAGCAACACGTCGCGGGCGACCGCGACCGGCCGACGGTCGCCGTAGCGGCCTTCCAGCTCGAGACGGGTCTGCTCGGCGCGCGCGCGCAGGTCGTCGGCACGCGAGCGGACGGAGGCGAGCCTGTCGCGCCGAGGATCCGGGCTCCCGGGCTCGGCCACGTCGCTCTCAGAACGACCAGATGACGGGGACGAGGAGCACCGCGACGACGCCGAACAGCGCGAGCAGGGGAAGGCCGAGCTTCCAGTAGTCGCCGAAGCGGTACCCGCCCGGGCCCATCACCATCAGGTTCGCGGGGGTCGCCACGGGCGTGAGGAACGCGGCCGCGGACGCGACGCAGACTCCCATCAGGAGCGGCTTCGGCGAGACGTCCAGCTCGCCGGCCGCGGAGACCGCGATCGGGATCACGATCAGCGCGGTCGCCATGTTCGAGATCAGCTGTCCGAGCGCGAGGGTGAGGACGACGAGCCCGAGGAGGAGCGCATGCGGGCCCGAGTCGCCGACGACGTCGACGAGCCGCTCGGCGAGCGTGCTCGCGGCGCCGGTCGAGACCATCGCGGTCGAGAGCGGGATCATCCCGGCGACGAGGACGACCGTCGTCCACGCGATCCCGCGGTAGGCCTGCTCCACCGTGAGGATGCGCGCGAGCACGATCGCCCCCGCCGCGAGCAGCCCGGCCACCGCGGGAGGGACGAGCCCGGCGACGAGGAGGATCACCATCCCGCCGACGATCACGAGCACCTGCGGCGCGCCGGGCCCGAGCGGCACGGCCTGGCGGCGGACGAGCGCGGGATCGTCGACGACGAGCACGTCGGGATCGTCGAGGTGGTACTCGAGGTCGTGCCAGGCCCCCTGGAGCACGAGGACGTCGCCGACCGCGATCTGTGTCTCGCCGGGCAGATCCTCGCCCTTGCGCTGGATCGCGAGCACGACGAGATCGCCGCTCTCCGTCGTCATTCCCGGGAACATCGTGGAGCCGATCAGCGCGGAGCGCGGCGGGATGAGGACCTCGGCGACGCCCGACCCACGGCTGACGAGCTCCTGCGGATCGTGCGTGAGCGCGTACTCGTCGACGAGCGTGTGCGCGAGGCCGCCCAGGTCGCGTGCCAACGAGCGCGGCGTGCGGCTCGGCAGGAGGCGCTCGCCGAGGAGCACGACGATCGCGGTCGTCCCCACGAGGAGCGGCAGCCCCACGAGCGCGAACGAGAAGAAGCCGAAGCGCCCGACCCCGGCGTCGTCCGCGTACTGGGAGACGATCACGTTGACCGGCGAGCCGGTGAGCGCGAGGAGCGAGCCCGCGTGCGCGCCGAACGCGAGCGGCATCAGCAGCTGGGAGGGCGACAGGCGCAGCCGGACGGCCGTCACCGCCATCACGGGCAAGAGCGCGGCGACGGACCCGTTGACGCTGATCAGCGCGGTGAGCACCGCGACGGTGCCCAGCATCAGCACCATGAGCCTCGTCTGCGAGGCGCCGGCCCCGGCGATCAGCTGTTGGCCGGCCCACGCCGTGACGCCCGTCGAGTCGAGCGCCTCGCTCACGACGAACAGCGACGCGATGAAGATCACGGTGGGGTCGCCGAAGCCGGCGAGCGACTGGTCTAGCGTGAGGACGCCCGTCGCCCAGAGCGAGAGCGCGACGCCGAACGCCACGACGCCGACCGGGAGCCGGTCCCAGACGAAGACGGCGACGGTGACGCCGACGATGACGAAGGTGATCGTGGAGTCGCTCATGCCGGCCGAGGCGCGGCCGGCTCGCGCGCGAGGCCCGGGCGGCGCGCGGGGCTCACTCCAGAGCGGCGGCGATGCCGAGCATGACGAGGGAGGCGACGATGAGAATCCCCATCAGCGGCAGCATGAACCGGATCCACTTGTCGTAGCGGACGCCCGCGAGCGCGATGCCGGCCATGACGACGGCGCTCGTAGGCGTGATGAACCGCGCGACGCCGGCGCCCCAGCTCCACGCGGTGACGACCAGCGGTCGCGAGACGTCCGCGAAGTCGCCTAGCGGGGCGAGGAGCGGCATCGCGAGCGTGGCGTGGCCCGACGAGGACGGGATGATGAACGCGATCCCGGTGTTGATGATCGCGACGAGCCCGATGAACACGACGGAGTCGGTGCCGCTGACCGCATCCTCCATCCAGCTCAGGATCGTGTCGATCGTCTGGGTGTTGTTGAGGATCACCGTGACGCCGCGGGCGAGCACGACCGCGACTCCGGCCCCTATGAAGTCGCCGAAGCCGCGCGCGATGTTCCCGGTGATCTGCTTCTCGCCGAAGCCCGCGATCAACCCGACAACGACGGACGCGACCAGGAACAGCGCGATCAGCTCGGGGAACCACCAGCCGAGGTTCCACCAGGGGTCGTTCGGCAGCGGCTCGTGCGTATAAGGGTCGACCTTGACGCCGAGGTCGAAGATCGAGTCCCACGGGACGACCGAGAAGACGAGCAGCAGGAACGTGAGTGCCGTGACCGCGAGGATGATCTTCTGGCGGCCGGTGAGGACGAGATGGGAGGCCGACTCCTCCTTCTTCACGAGCTCCTCGTCCTCGGGCAGGAAGCCCACGAGCGAGCGGTCGGGGTTGGCCTTCGCACGCTCCGCGTAGCGGACGACGTACCCGATCGTGATCGCCGTGAGGACGAACCAGCCGAGCCAGCGGAGCCCGATCCCGTCGCCGATCCCGACGCCGGCGAACTCGCTCGCGACGCCGATCGAGAAGGGGTTCACGGTGGACGCCATCGCCCCGACCGTGGCGCTTGCGATGATCATCCCGGCCGCCGACATGCGGTCGTAGCCGAGCGCGAGCAGGAGCGGGATCAGCAGCGCGTAGAAGCCGAGCGTCTCGTCCGCCCAGCCCATCGTCGTGCCGAGCAGCGAGAAGAGGGCCATCACGGCGACGATCACGAGCCAGGGCCGCCCCGCGACGGCGTAGGCGAGCTTCCCGATCGCGACGTCGAGCGCCCCCGTCGCGAGCACCATGGTCATGAAGGCCCCGATCGCGAGCACAAAAGCGAACACGCCGACCGCGCCGAACAGGCGGCCGATGCCGAACGGGTGCACGACGCCTGTCTCCGGGTTCTGGAGGCCGTAGAGCCCGTTGACGGGCGCGAGGAAGAAGTCGCCGGCCCGCTCGCCGAAGTCCTGCGGCGAGTCGATCTGCTGGTACGACCCCGGCTTCGGCACACCGTTCTCGTCGTGCTGGTAGGTGCCGGACGGGATCAGGAACGCGGCGAGCCAGACGAGGAAGGTGACGATGACGAGCACCGTCATCGTGCTCGGGAACTGGAAGCCCTTCTTCTGCTCGGGCTCTTCGGGGGCGGCGGCGTCCGTGTCGCTCATCTCGATCCCTTCGCTCGGTTGGCGAACTCCTCGAAGAACAGCGTCTCCGCGAGCACGGCCTTCTCCCACTCGT
>DATBET010000145.1:0-23371 GCA_036558885.1 Gaiella sp. | reverse complement strand
GGCGACCCACATCCTGACGTGGCCATCCGCCGGGCCTGCGTGCCCGGCTCGGCCGGCGACCACCAGAGGCCCGGGCCCGGATGGGCGACGAGCGTGGTCGGCGGACGATCCGGAGCGAGAGCCCGGCGGAACCGCCGCGTCGCTGCACGGCCAACGCCGGTTGTCACGCGGTCGTGGGGGGACGGGCCGGGGGACCCCTCAGCCCGACTCGCGCCCCGACGACCGGGGAGAGGCGACGGGGGAGCCGGCCGGCCGCGAGACGGTTCGCGCGGCCGGCCGGGTGACTCCAAGGCACGATCAACGGTGTGAGGATCCTTCTCTGGCACGGGTACCTTCTGGGCGGCACCGGCTCGAACGTCTACACCCGCCAGCTCGCGCGGGAGTGGAGCCGTGCCGGTCACGACGTGACCGTCCTGAGCCAAGAGCCCCACCCAGCTGCGCACGACCTCGGAGGTGCGGCCACGGTCCGTCCCGACGTCGACGGCTTCCTCCCCGTGTTCGTGCTCGACCGCTACGAGGGGTACGAGGTCCGTCGGGTGCAGGACTGCGCGAGGGCCGAGTTGGACGCGTGGGTGGACGCGAACGCGTCCGCGATCAGAGCGCTCTTGCCAGCCGACCTCGTCTTCGCCAACCACGTCCTGCTCGGCGGCCCGGTCGGCGCCGCGAGCGGGGCCCGGTACGCGGTGAAGGCGCACGGCTCCGAGCTCGAGTACTCGATGCGCGGCGAGCCGGAGCTCGAGCGCTGGGGGCGGGAGTCGCTCGAGGGCGCGAGCGCGACGTTCGTCGGCTCGGAGCACATCCGTACGGTGCTTGCCGAGGTCTGCGGGCCGGTCGAGCGAGTGCACGAGGTGCCGCCGGGCGTCGACGTCGAGCTATGGATGCCCGAGGACCGGGACACCGCCTTCGACGCGCTCCTCCGTGAGGCGCGCCTCGACGCGCCGAACCCGGGCAACCGGGAGGAGCGTCTGCCCGACGAGGGGAACGCGCCGCGGCTCGAGGCATTTCTCGCGGGCGAGATGCCGCCGACGATCGTCTTCTTCGGGAAGCTCATCGAGCAGAAGGGAGTCGACGTCCTCCTGGACGCGCTCCGCGGGCTCGACGCGCGGCTCGTCGTCGTGGGTTTCGGCCCGGAACGGGGGAGGCTCGCGGAGCGTGCGGAGGCGGAGGGGCTCCGGGTGCTCTTCACCGGGCCGCTCGAGCACCGGCATCTGCGTCACCTGCTCGCGATGGCGGATGCGTGCGTCGTGCCCTCGGTCTTCCCAGAGGCGTTCGGGATGGTCGCCGCCGAGGCTGCGGCCGCGGGCTGCCCACCGGTCGTTGCACGGCACTCCGGCCTGGCGGAGGTCGCCGCCGGCCTCGAGCAGGCGCTGCCGCCGGAGCTCGCGCCCCTCGTGGCGTTCGCGTCGGCGAACGCGGCGGCGCTCCACGACCGTCTCACCGAGTTGCTCGCCCTCGGCGAGGACGACCGCTCGCGCCTCCGCGCGACCGTCCGCCAGGTCGTCGTGGAGCGCTGGAGCTGGGCCGGCGTCGCCGCACGGCTGCTCGACTCGGCCTTGTGACACCGTGTTGCAAGCGGCTCGCGGCCGCTATCGAAAGGGAAGGGGGAGCGTCTAGCCTTCGCGGAGCATGCATCCGACCGATCCCATCCCGCACGAGCGGCTCCTCGCAGAGGCGCGCGAGCGCTTCGAGGAGGCCGAGGACTTCACGGTGTCGGTCGAGGAGGAGTTCGCGCTGCTCGACCGCGAGACGCTCGACCTCGTCAACCGCTTCGAGGAGGTGCAGGCGGCCGCGAAGGGCACGCCGCTCGAGCCGAACCTCGTCGGCGAGCTGATCGCCTCCGAGGTCGAGGTGAAGACCGGCAAGCAGGCGAGGTTCGCGGACGTCCCGGGGGTGCTGGCCGCTCGCCGTGTCGAGCTGGCGGCCCTCGTCGAGCCGCTCGGCCTCGTGCTCGGCGCGACGGGGACCCACCCCTGGGCGAGCTGGCGCGACCAGCGGATCATCGACACGCCCCACTACCGGCGGAACGACGAGATCCTCAGGTACGTGGTGTGGCGGAACAACACCTTCGGCGTCCACACGCACGTCGCGATCCGCGGCGCCGATCGCGCGATCCGCGTCACGAGCGCGCTGCGGAACTGGCTTCCCGAGCTGCTCGCCGTCTCCGCCAGCTCACCGTTCCACGAGGAGGTCGACACGGGGCTCCACTCCGCGCGGACGCAGGTGTTCACGCGGTTCTTCCCCCGGTGCGGCGTCCCGGATCCCCTCCGGTCGTGGGAGGAGCACGCGGCGTACGTCCGCTTCCTCTACGAGACGGGCTCCGTCGACGAGGCGACGCAGCTCTGGTGGAGCGTCCGGCCGCACATGACCTTCCCGACGGTCGAGATCCGGATCTGCGACGCGCAACCCGACCTCGCGGAGGCGCAGTCGCTCGTCGCGCTGATGGTCTCGTTGACCGCGCGCTGCGCGCGTGCCGTCGACGAAGGCGAGCCGCTGCCCGAGCAGCCGCACCGCCTGATCGAGGAGAACCTCTGGCGGGCGATCCGGCACGGCCTGTCGGGCGAGCTGATCGACCTCGAGCGCGGCGACGTGCTGCCCGCGCGGGCGCGGGTCGAGCGGTTGATCGAGTGGGTGCTCCCGGTCGCGGACGAGCTCGACGCGACCGCTTGGCTCCGTCTGCCGGAGCAGAACGCGGCCGAGCGGCAGATCGCAGAGCGTGCCGCGGGCGCCTCGCTCGAGGAGATCTACGCACGGCAGGTCGGCGCGGCCGCGCCGGTCCGGTGAACCGGGGCACGCTGCCCCCACCTTCTGCATAATCCCCCGCGCTGACGCCTGATCGGCGTCTCTTTGTGTGCGTTTTCACCCGGAGGATTGATGGACTTCTTCGTTGACCATGCCGTCCTGTTCGCGCTCGTCTGCGCCGGCGTCGCGATCCTGTACGGCCTCTACCTGACCTGGTGGCTCCTCTCGCAGCCGGCGGGCAACGAGCGGATGCGGGAGATCTCCCGCGCCGTGCAGGAGGGCGCCGCCGCGTACCTCCGCAAGCAGTACACGACGATCGCGGCCGTCGCGGTCGTGCCGTTTCTCCTGATCGGCTTCTACAACGAGCTCGGCTGGGGCACCGCGATCGGCTTCCTGTTCGGCGCGATGCTGTCTGCCGCAGCGGGGTTCATCGGGATGAACGTGGCGGTGCGCTCCAACGTGCGTACCGCGGAGGCCGCCCGTGAGGGCGTCGCCCCGGCATTTCGCGTGGCGTTTCGCGCCGGCTCGGTGACGGGCCTGCTCGTCGTCGGCCTGGGGCTCCTCGGCGTGGCCGGCTACTACTGGATCCTCACCGGGTGGATCGGGAACAGCCCCGACTCCGCGGTCGACGATCTCATCGGGCTCGCGTTCGGCGGCTCGCTGATCTCCGTCTTCGCGCGGCTCGGCGGCGGCATCTTCACGAAGGCCGCCGACGTCGGCGCCGACCTCGTCGGGAAGATCGAGGCCGGTATCCCCGAGGACGACCCGCGCAACCCGGCGGTGATCGCGGACAACGTCGGCGACAACGTCGGCGACTGCGCGGGCATGGCCGCAGACCTGTTCGAGACGTACGCCGTGACCGCGGTCGCCGTGATGCTGCTCGGCACCGCGTTCCCCTCGGGTCAGCTCTGGCTCTACCCGCTCGCGCTCGGCGGGGTCTCGGTGCTCGCCTCGGTGATCGGCACGTTCTTCGCCTGGATCGGGCGGGGCGAGAACGCGATCATCAACGCCCTCTACAAGGCGGTGATCGTCGCATCGCTCCTCTCCGCGCTGGGCTTCATCCCGGTGACGGCTGCGTTCGACGGCGACCGCTTCTCGTTCTGGCAGCTCTACGGGCCGGCGCTGATCGGCCTCGCGGTGACCTTCCTGCTCGTCGCGATCACGGAGTACTACACGGGCTCGCGCTGGCACCCGGTGAAGAAGATCGCCGAGGCCTCGCAGACGGGCCACGCGACCAACATCATCGCCGGGCTCGCGTACGGGATGCAGGCGACGGCGGCCCCTGTGCTCGTGATCGCCGCGGGCATCGTCGGCTCCTACTACGCGGCCGACCAGTCGATCTTCGGGATCGGCGTCGCGGTGATGGCGCAGCTCTCGATGACCGGCCTGATCGTCGCGCTCGACGCCTACGGGCCCGTGACCGACAACGCCGGCGGCATCGCCGAGATGGCGGACATGCCGGAGTCGGTGCGCGGCGTCACCGATCCGCTCGACGCGGTCGGCAACACCACCAAGGCCGTGACGAAGGGCTACGCGATCGGCTCGGCGGGCCTCGCCGCGCTGATCCTCTTCGACGAGTACGTCCGGCGGCTCGCCGACGAGGGGCTGGGGGTGAGCTTCGACCTGGAGAACCCGTGGGTGATCGCAGGGCTGTTCGTCGGCGGCCTGATGCCGTTTCTCTTCGCCTCGATGGCGATGACCGCCGTCGGCCGCGTCGGCGGCGAGGTCGTCGAGGAGGTGCGCCGCCAGTTCCGCGAGGACCCGGGGATCATGGAGGGCACCTCGCGCCCCGACTACGCCACGTCGATCTCGATCGTCACCGGGTCGGCGATCAGGAGCATGCTCGCCCCGGCGCTCGTCCCCGTGCTGTTCCCGATCGTCGTGGGGATCATCAAGCCCGAGATGCTCGGCGGGCTCCTGATCGGGACGATCGTCACGGGGCTGTTCCTCGCGATCGCGATGACCTCGGGCGGCGGCGCCTGGGACAACGCGAAGAAGCTGATCGAGGACGGCGCGTACGGCGGCAAGGGCTCCGAGGCCCACGCCGCGGCCGTCACGGGCGACACGGTCGGCGACCCCTACAAGGACACGGCCGGCCCGGCGATCAACCCGATGATCAAGATCGCCAACATCGTCGCGATCCTCATCATCCCGATCATCGCTTCGATCCACGGATAGCGAGGCGGGGGAAACCATGTTTCCCCCGCCGACCCCCCTCTTCAGCGCCCGGCACGGGTCGCCGTAGCCTGGCGTCCCGGCCGGCAAAGCCGGCCTTCGGCCGCATCGGGCTGCGCGTGGCCAAGTGTCTTGCCGTCGAGTGACCAGTTCGCGCTGCGGCCGGAGGGCGATTCATTCGCCCGAGAGGCCAAACTCGACCTCCGAGACAACGCCACCGGAAGAAGGGGGCTGGTGGGGGAAACATGGTTTCCCCCACCTAGTATGCGCGGGTGCCCGGGACGAGACGGCGGCGCGAGGTGCGCATGGAGCGCGTGCTCGGGACGCCCGCGCTGTTCGCGACGGCGTACGGCAACGTCGGCTCCTCCATCTACTACGCGCTCGGCGTCACCGCCTCGTTCGCGCTCGGGCTCACGCCGCTCGTCTTCGCGATCGCGGGGCTGATCTTCGCCGCGACCGCCGCGAGCTACGCCGAGAGCACCGTCCGCTACCCGGAGGCCGGAGGCTCCTCGAGCTTCGCCCGACACGCGTTCGACGAGCTCGTCTCCTTCGGCGCCGCCTGGTCGCAGACGCTCGTCTACGTCGTCACGATCGCGGCGTCGGCCTTCTTCGTCCCGCACTACCTCTCGATCTTCTGGGAGCCGCTGCGGACGAACCCGTGGGACATCGTCGGCGGTGCGGTCGTCATCGTCGCGCTCGTCGCGCTGAACATCATCGGCGTGCAGGAGGCCGCACGGCTCTCCGTGATCCTCGCGGTCGTCGACTTCGCAACGCAGGTGCTGCTCGTCCTGATGGGGATGGTGCTCGTGTTCAGCCCGCAGGTGCTCGTCGACAACGTCCACTGGGGGGTCGCGCCGACGTGGTCGAACCTCGCGATCGCGATCCCGATCGCGATGCTCGCGTACACCGGGATCGAGACCGTCTCGAACCTCGCAGAGGAGGCGCGCGAGCCTGCGCGCACGATCCCGGGCGCGATCAAGCTCGTCGCGATCGCGGTGTTCGCGATCTACCTGACCCTGCCGCTCGTCGCACTCTCCGCAATGCCCGTCGAGCGGATCGACGGCGAGCTCACCACGCTGCTCGGGCTTCCGCCCGAGCAGGGCGGCTACGCGAACGACCCCGTGCTCGGGATCGTCGACAACCTCGGGCTCCACGGCGCCTTCCTCGACGGGATGCAGATCTACGTCGGGCTGCTCGCGGCGACGATCCTCGTCGTGGCGACCAACGCCGGGGTGATCGGCGCCTCCCGGATCACGTACTCGATGTCGAGCTACCGGCAGATGCCGGAGCTCTTTCGACGACTGCACCCGCGCTTCAAGACGCCGTGGATCACGCTGCTCGTCTTCGCGTGCATCGCGCCGATCCTCGTGCTTCTCCCCGGCGACGTCACGTTCGTGGGAACGCTGTACTCGCTCGGCGCGACGCTCTCGTTCACGGTCGCGCATGCGTCGACGATTGCCCTCCGCGTGCGGCGGCGCGACGCCGAGCTCCTCTACAAGTCGCGACCGAACCTGCGGATCGGGAACGTCGACTGGCCCTTGTTCGCGATCTTCGGCGGGATCGCGACCGGCATCTCGTTCGTGGTGATCGTCGTGCAGAACGAGGCGACGCGATACGTCGGCCTGGGATGGCTCCTCGCTGGGTTCGTCGGCTACCTCGTCTACCGGCGCTACGTGCTCCACCTACCCGCGCGCGAGACCGTCAAGGCGCCGCCCGCGTTCGGCGCGGCGCTCGCGCTCGAGTACCGCCGGATCGTCGTCCCGATCGTGCCGGGCCGGCCCTCGGACGACGCGCTCGACCTCGCGTGCCGGCTCGCCGCCGAGCGGGGCGCCCGGATCATCGCGCTGACCGTCCTCGAGGTGCCGCTCGAGCTACCGCTCGACGCGCCGCTGCCGGAGGAGGAACGGATCGCGAACGACGAGCTCGACGAGGCGGTCGCGATCGGCGACACGTACGGCGTGCGCGTGATGGGCCGGCTCGTGCGCGGGCGGAGCGCGTCGGCCGAGATCGTGCGCGTCGCCGAGCGCCGTGGCGCGGAGATCATCGTTCTCGGCTCGCCGCGCAAGAGCCTCGTCGACCGCCGTCGCGGCGTCTTCGGGACGACGGTCGACCGCGTGCTGCGCCGAGCGCCGTGCCGCGTGATGATCGCCGCGGCGACGAGCGGGAGCCGGGCGTGAGCTGGTACCACCGGTCCGTCTTCGTCTTCTCGGCGATCTTCGTCGTGATCGGGATCGCGCTGCTCGTCGTCACCGCCGTGCACGGCGGCGGGGCGGTCGGCTTCCTCCTCGGGGGCCTTTTCCTCGCCCTCGGCGTCGCCCGCATCCAGCTCGAGCGGAAGCGGGGCGGGGCCTGATGGCGCGGAAGGTCCGCGGCTTCGAGCGCGTGCTGGACGCCCCCGCGCTCTTCGCGATCGCGTACGGCGAGATCGGGGCGTCGATCTACGTCGCGCTCGGGATCGTCGCCGGCGCCGCGCTCGGCCTGACGCCCATCGTGCTCGCGTTCACCGGGCTCGTCTTCCTCGTGGTCGCGCTCTCGTACGCCGAGGGCACCGCGGCGATGCCCGAGACCGGGGGTGCGGAGACGTTCACCCGGCGGGCCTTCAACGACCTGCTCGGGTTCGTCACCGGCTGGGCGCTCTTTCTCGACTACCTGATCGTGATCGCGCTCTCCGCGCTGTTCATCCCGCACTACGTCGGCGCGGCGCTCGAGCTCGAGACGCTCCGGGACGCGCCCTGGGATACCGTCACGGCAGTCGCCGCGATCACGGTCGTCGCGACGGTGCGCCTCGTCCGGCGCAGCCGCTTGCACACGCCGGCGCTGGTCGTCGCGTTGCTCGACCTCGGCGTCCAGTCCCTCATCGTGATCCTCGGCCTCGCGCTGGTGTTCTCCCCCGAGGTGCTGACGGACGGGCTGTCGCTCGCGCCCGGCCAGGACTGGGTGGACGACGTCGTCTACGCGATCCCGCTCGGGTTCGTCGCGTACACGGGGCTCGAGACGGTCGCGAACCTCGCCGAGGAGGCTCGGGAGCCGGGTCGGACGCTTCCCCGCTCGCTGTTCACGGCGATCGGCCTGGTCGTCCTGCTCACGGTGCTCGTCGCAATCGTGGGGGTGACCGCGTTCCCGGCGACCGGCGGCACGACCGAGCTCGGCGACCAGTGGCTCGAGGCGCCGCTCGTGGGGATCGTCACCGCCTTCGGCGGCGAGCTGCCCGCGTGGATCGTCGACATCCTCCGCGTCGCGGTCGGTCTCTCGGCGGCGCTCATCCTCGTGATGGCCGTCACCACCTCGATCTCCGGCTGCGCGCGGCTCGCGCACTCGATGGGGACGCATGGGATGCTGCCGCGCGAGCTCGGCCGCCTCGAGCGCAAGACGCTCGTCTCGCGCGAGGCGATCGCCGCGATCGCGATCGTCGCGATCGCGGTTCTGCTCGTCGCCGCGCCGATCGAGGACGAGGCCCGCTTCCTCGCCGGCACGTACTCCTTCGGCGTGCTCCTCGCGTTCACGCTCGCACAGCTCGCCGTGATCAGGCTGCGGCGCCGGGAGCCGGACCTCGGACGGCCGTTCCGGGCTCGCCCAGACGTGCGCCTGCGGGGCGTCGACGTCCCGCTACCTGCGCTGGTGGGCGCGCCGCTGACCGCCGCGATCTTCGTGGTCGCGCTCGTCACGCACGAGTCCGCCCGCTACGCCGGCCCCGCCTGGATCGTGATCGGCCTCGTGATCTACGGCCTGACGAGGAGCCGCGCGCGGATCGGGATGCTCCAGGGGGTCGACCGTCGCATCGCCCTCCCGGCCGGAGCGACGTTCGACCGCATCCTCGTCCCGATGAAGCTCGGCGTGATCGGCGAGGAGATGGTCGCGACCGCGATCGCTCTCGCGAAGGAGCGGGGCGCGCGCGTCGAGGCGATCACCGTCGTTCAGGTCCCTCGCTCGCGCGCGCTCGAGGCGCCTCTGCCGCCGGAGCTCGCGCGCGCGGCGGCGGACTCCGTCGCCGAGGCCCAGGCGCTCGGAGAGGAGAACGAGGTCGAGGTCCACGCCGACGCAGTGCACGCGCGGTCGATCGGTCATGCGATCGTCGACGAGGCGGAGCGCCGACGAGTCGATCTGATCGTGCTCGGCTCGTCGCCCCGCTGGCGGCGCCAGTCGCGTTTCTTCTCGCCCACGGTCGACCACGTCCTCAAGCACGCGCATTGCGAGGTGCTCGTCGTCGCCTTCCCCGAAGGCGTCTTCGAGGGGGCGTGACGCGCGCGCTACCCTCACCGGCATGAAGGTCGTGATCGTGGGCTGCGGGCGCGTCGGGTCGGGGGTTGCGAAACAGCTTGCCGAGCAGGGCTGGGACGTGACCTGCATCGACGAGGACGAGGGCGCGCTCGCGCGGCTCGGGGAGTGGCGCGGCGGCTTCGTCGTCGGGCACGGGATGGACTTCGAGGTTCTCGAGCGGGCCGGGATCGCGTCTGCGGACGCGGCGGTCGTCGCGACGAACGGGGACAACACGAATGTCGTGGTCGGGCAGGTCGTCCAGCGCCGGTACCGCCTCGGCTGTGTGGTGGTGCGGGTGCTCGACCCGCGTCGCGCCGACTTCTACGCCGAGCGTGGTCTCCGCACGGTGTGCCCCACGCAGACGGCGATCGGCACGCTGATCGACGTCGTCCGCTCCTGCGAGCCCACCTCCGTGGAGACCGTCGGCTGATGTACGCGATCGTGGCAGGCGGTGGGAAGGTCGGCGCGAACATCTCGCGCTCGCTCCTGGCGATGGGGCACGAGGTGACGCTCGTCGAGCAGCGCCGCGACCGCTTCGAGCAGCTCGAGGCGGAGCTCGGGCCCGTGGTGCTCGCCGGCGACGCGACCGAGATCTTCGTCCTCGAGCGGGCGGGGATCGCACGTCCGCCCGACATCGTGCTCGCCGTCACGGGGGACGACGAGGACAACATCGTGATCGCCCAGATCGCGCAGGACGGCTACCAGGTGCCGAAGGTGATCGCCCGCGTGAACGATCCGCGCAACCAGGAGCACTTCGACCTCCTCGGAGTGAACCGGACGTTGTGCGCGACATCGGGCCTGCTCGGCCTCGTGGAGCACGAGGTGCCCGAGCACGGGCTGGTGAAGCTCCTCGAGCTCCGCCGCGAGGGGCTCGAGGTGGTGGAGCTCCAGGTGTCGCCCGAGGCGCCGGCCGCCGGCAAGCGGGTCGCCGGCCTTTCGCTCCCCGCCGACGTCAGGCTCGTCTCGATCACGCGAAACGGCGTGGCAGAGGTGGCGGGGCTCGACACGGTGATCCGCCCGGGCGACCAGGTGATCGCGATCCTCAAGCCGGGGCTCGAGGACCGCCTGCGCGAGGCGCTCGTCGGCTAGCAGCCTGCAGCGTCCTTCCGCCTTCGCGGAACCGACGCCGCAAACGCCGTTGTCCGGCTGCGCCGGGACAAGGGCACACCCTGAAGGGACTGCCGGCTACGCCGGGTGTCCGAGTCTCCGCGCGGCCTACCGAGTGATATACGGCCCTAGACCCGCCAGTACCCCCGGGTGAGAAGCACGAGCACGGGGAGCACCTCGAGCCGGCCGATCCACATCAGGGCCACCATCACCAGCTTGGACAGGTCGCTGAAAGGGGCGTAGCTCCCCATCGGCCCGGCGAAGCCCAGGCCGGGGCCGACGTTTCCGAGGGTGCCGGCCGAGGCGGCGATCGCCTCGGTCACGCCGAGCTCCACGTCGGAGAAGCGCGCGTCGATCGCAAGGATGGCGGCACCGACGACGAACGTGCCGACGTAGAGCAGCACGAACGCGAGGATGGCGCGGAGCGTCCGCTCGTCCACGACCTGTCCGTTCAGCCTGATCGGCATCACGAGCTCGGGATGGATGGTCTGGCGCAGCTCGCGGCGGAGCATCCGGCCGACGAGCAGGTGCCGCACGATCTTGACCGAGCCGGTCGGCGAGCCCGCGGAGGCGCCCACGAACATCAGGCCGATCATCGCCATGATGGCGAGCGTCGGCCAGGAGACGTAGTTCGTGATCGCGAACCCCGTCCCGGTCATCAGCGACGTGGTCTGGAAGAACGCCTGCCGGACCGCGTCCTCGCCGCTGGCGAGATCTGCGTGGAGCAGCTCCGCGAGCACGACGACCGTCCCGACGGCAAGGAGCACGGCGTAGAGCCGAGCCTCCTCGTCCCGGCGCAGCACACCGGGGCGGCGGCGCACGATGGCGCGATAGAGGAGGGCGAAGTTGAGTCCCGCGACCACCATGAAGGCCGCGACGACCCACTGGGTCACCGGCGCGAAGAGCTCCAGCGAGCGCGCATCGGGCGCGAATCCGCCGAGCGGCATCGTGCTGAGGGCGTAGGCGACGGCGTCGAACGGGCTCATCGCGTCGTCGAGCCCCGTCAGCCAGATCGCCAGCAGGAGACCGATGAGCACGAGCGTCAGCCCGATGTAGAGCAGCCAGAGGCGTCGCGCCGTGTCGCGGATGCGCTCGGCGAGCTGGTTGACCTCCGGCCCCGGCAGCTCGGACTCGAACATCTGCCGTCCGCCGATCCGGAGCCGCGGCAGGACGGCGAGCGCGAGGACGATGATCCCCATCCCGCCGAGCCACTGGCTGAGCTGTCGCCAGAGGAGCAGCGAGCGGTCCATGCTCTCCGGGCTCACGACGACGCTCGCCCCGGTCGTCGAGAAGCCGGACATGCCCTCGAAGAACGCATCGACGGGGTGCGACAGCTGCGGGTCGTCGGAGAAGAGATAGGGAAGCGCGGCATAGATCGCGGCCAGGAGCCACGTCAGCGACACGACGAGGTAGCCCTCGCGGAACCCGATCGGCCCGGGCGAGCGTCGGCCGATGGCTCGCAGCCCCAGGCCGACCGCGCCCGTGAGGCCGCCGGCGGCGAGAAACGGCCAGAGCGGCTCGCGGTACCCGACCGCAACGGCTGCCGGGACGAGGGACGAGAGGCTCAGGTACGCGATCATGGTCCCGGTCAGCGCGAGGGCGCCGGGAAGGTCGATCGCGAGCCAGGTCCGGCCGGCGACGCGGCCCCCCGCGTCGCGCCTCACAGGACCCGCTCGACGTCAGGCACACGTGACGTCTCGGTGAAGACGATCACGCGGTCCCCTGCGTGCAGGATCTCGTCGCTTCTCGGGAACAGGGCCTTGCCGTCTCGGACGATCGCCCCGATAAGAGCGCCGCGGATCGGCATCTCGCTGAACCGCAGCCCGACGTACTCGCTCGTCGGCTGCGTCGTGATGTCGAGCACCTCGTACCGGTCGCCGTCCAGCATCGCCACCTGCTGCGTCCGCGGATCGTGCGCGAACCGGACGATCTCCTCCGCTGTCACGCCCCGCGGGTTGATCGTCACGTCGACGCCGGACCGCTCGTAGACCTTGGTCGAGACGGGGTCGTGCACGATCGCGATCGTGAAGCGGACGCCGTGCACGCGGGCGAGCGTCGCCGCGTAGTGGTTCTTCGCATCGTCCTTGATTGCGAAGACCGCCGCCTGAGCCTGGCCGATGCGTTCCCGCTCGAGGAAGTCGGGGTCCACGCCGCTCGCGTTGAACACCCGGCAGCGAGGGAGCTGCTCCGCCACCTCGCGGGCGCGGGCGAGCTCCGGCTCGATCAGGCGCACGCCGATGTCCTGCTGGCTGAGCATCCGTGCGATCGCGGTCCCGACCTGGCCGCCGCCGTACACGACGACGTCCTCCACGGGGCGCTCGCCCGGTGCGAGGAGCGCGGCCCACGCGCGGGCCGCGACGGGCGAGCCGATCACCACGATCCGGTCGCCGACCTGGATCACGTCCTCGCCGCCCGGGAGCGTCATCGAATCCTCCCGGATGATCGAGAGAAGCCGCGAGTCGGCCGGAACCCGGGCCTCCCGGAGCGGGGGCCCGACGAGTGTCCGGTCCGCGCCGGCGGGGACGTCGAACTCGACGATCTGCACCTGGCCCCGCGCGAAGACGTCCGTCTGTCGGGCCGCCGGCATCCCGATCGAGCCCGAGACGGCGTGCGCGACCTCGAGCTCGGAGGAGACGGCGAAGTCGACGTCGAGCCGGCCCGCGCGCCAGAGCTGGATGTACTCGATGTTCGACGTGCGGATCACGGTCGTCGCCTTGGGTGCCTCGATACGTGCGAACGAGCACGCGACGAGGTTCACCTCGTCGCGCGACGTGCAGGCGATGAAGAGATCCGCCTTCTCCACACCCGCGTCCTGCAGCGCCTTGCGGCTCGCGCCGTTCGCCTCGATCGTGCGCACGTCGTACCGGTAGGCGAGCGCCTCGAGACGCTCGCGGGCGACGTCGATCACGCTGAGGTCGTGCTCCGCGTGGAGTGCCTCCACGATGGTCGAGCCGACCTGGCCCGCGCCGACGATCACGATCCGCATGCGCGCCCGAGCCTAGCGCCGCCGTACGGACGGCGACGACCGGCGGCTATCCTCGGGACGTGACCCGCATCGCGCTCCTGCTGGCGGTCGCCTGCGGCGCGATCGCGGTCGGCGCGACCTCCGCGGCTCCGTCGGCCTCGCCGCGCCTCGTCACGGTCGCCCGCGGTTTCGCGAGCCCCGTCCTCGCGACGCAGGCGCCGGGCGAGCCACAACGGCTCTACGTCGTGGAGCAGCCCGGCAGGATCCGGGTCGTCGAGCGCGGCAAGGTGAAGCCCGGCGCGTTCCTCGACGTCCGCTCGCTCGTCCTCTACGGCGGCGAGCAGGGCCTGCTCGGGCTCGCGTTCTCACCGAGCTACGTGCGCGACCACACGTTCTATGTCGATTACACGGCACGCCCGGACGGGGCGACGAAGATCGTTCGGTATCGATCCCGCAACGGACGAGCCGTGCCGGGGAGTGCGCAGCAGATCCTTCGCATCGCCCAGCCGTATGCGAATCACAACGGCGGGAACATCGTGTTCGGGCCCGACGGAAGGCTCTGGGTCGGGATGGGCGACGGGGGCTCCGCCGGCGACCCGGAGAACCGCGCCCAGAACCCCGACAGCCTCCTCGGCAAGATGCTTCGGCTCGACGTCCGCCGGGCGAGACCGACGCCGGAGATCTTCGCTCTCGGGCTCCGGAACCCATGGCGCTTCAGCTTCGACCGCAAGACGAAGGACCTGTGGATCGGTGACGTCGGTCAGGGCTCGATCGAAGAGATCGACCACGTGCCGCGCGGGACTCCAGGGCAGATCAACTTCGGCTGGGACGTCTTCGAGGGCCACAGCAGCTTCGAGGACAAGGCGCTCGGCCCGGGCAGGCTGGTCCAGCCGGTGGCGGAGTACACCCACGACGCAGGTTGCTCGGTGACCGGTGGCTACGTGTACAGGGGGAACGTCGTGCCGGCTCTCAACGGCCGCTACGTGTTCGGCGACTACTGCAGCGGCACGATCTGGAGCATGCCCGCGACGGGGGGTGAGCCCCGCGTCGAGGCCGTCAAGGTGCCGCAGCTGACATCGTTCGGCGAGAGCCTCGACGGGGCCGAGCTGTACGCCGTCTCGCAGACCGGCACGGTTTCGCGCTTCGCCCGCTAACCGGCCCTTCGCCGCACGCGCGGTGACTGGCCGAGCGCGGCGTAGGCGACGGCGTTCAGCGCGTCGGTCAGCGCGCGGAGCTCGCGCGTCACCTGGAGGAAGCCCTCCTGCGCCTCGAGGCGGCCGTCGATGCGCTCGAGCCGGTCGGCGATCCGATCGAGCCGCTCGAGCAGGGCGTCGAGCTGCCGGTCGGGGACGTCGCCTCGCTCCACGCCCCGATTCTAGAGCCCGCCCGTCCGCGCGAGCAGCGCGTCCCGCGTCCCGACGAGCTCGGCGTCGGCGCCGAGCCGCGCTCGGAGGCGCTCGACGGAGCCCGACCCGCTCTCCACGGCCTCGACGCGCCGCGTCGCGCCGAGCTGCGCGACCGCGACCCGGGCGAGCTCCGTGGGCGCGTCCGTGAACACGCCGAGCCGGACACCCGACGAGGCCAGCCCGCGCAGCGCGGCGCTCACCGCCGAGTCGGGACGGAGGTACACGGGCGCGCGCTCCTCCGCATAGCGTGCGAGGAGCACACGCCAGTTGCCCGCACCCTCGTCGAGCGCCGCCGCGGCCGCCGCCCGATCGCGGGGCAACGCCTCGGAATCGAGCCCGAGCACGCGGCTCGCGTCCACGAGCCAGTCCTCCCAGAGAGGCCGCGTGTCGCCGAGGACGCCGTCGAGGTCGAGCAGGAGCGCGGTCACGCGCGGCGGCTCCAACGGACCCAGACGACGACGCCGACCAGGGCGCCGAGCGTGTCGATCGCCACGTCGAGCGGTGCCCCGTGGCGGCCCGCCACGAACGTCTGGTGCACCTCGTCCGTGACCGCGTACGCGGCCGCGAGCCCGACCGCCACCCCGGGACGCCGCACGGCGCGGGCGAGCAGGAGGCCCAGCAGCGCGTACTCCGAGAGGTGCGCGAGCTTGCGCAGGACGAGGTCCCACGTGCCGAGCCCCGTGCCGAGGCTCGGCACCGCCGAGAACGCGAAGATGACCCCCGCCCAGAGGACGACGGGGAGCCACGCGGAGAGCGCCGAGCGCCTGGTCGCCGCCACCTGAGTCGACATCGCCGAATGGTAGGCTCGGCGCCACACCAGGAGCGCGGTGAGGGAACCCGGTGCAAGTCCGGGACGGTCCCGCCGCTGTGAGGGGAGATGCTCTCCCGCCACCGACGCCACTGGCCACGAGGCCGGGAAGGCGGTGGGAGGGGGCGCCCCGAGTCAGAAGACCTGCCGCTCTCCGAGAGCCTCGACCCCCTCGCGGAAGGGAGAAGGAGAAGCAGCCCATGTCAGGTCGTCTCGCCCTCGCGGCCGCGCTCGCCGTCCTCGCGCTGGCGCTCGCAGCCCCGTCGCTCGCGGCCCCGCACGCCCCGCGCGCGACGCCGTTCCCCGTCACGGTCACAGTGGACAACGGGAAGGTCACGGTGCGCGAGCGACCGGCGCGGATCGTCTCGCTCTCGCCGACCGCGACCGAGACGCTGTTCGCGATCGGCGCCGGAGATCAGGTCGTCGCCGTCGACGACCAGTCCGACTACCCGAAGCAGGCGCCGCACACGTCGCTCTCGGGCTACACGCCCAACGTCGAGGCGATCGCCTCGTACAAGCCCGATCTCGTGGTCGCAGCGTCCGACCCCAAGGATCTCGTCTCTGCTCTCCGGAAACTGGGGATTCCGGTGATCCTCCAGGACGCCCCTCCGACGGTCGCAGGCGCGTACGGCCAGATCCGCCAACTCGGCGCCGCGACCGGCCATGCCGACAGATCCACGAGCCTCGTCGCCCGGATGAAGGCGCAGATCGGGCGCATCGTCACGAAGCGGCGGCCCGGAGCGGCGGGCACGAGTGTCTACCACGAGCTCGACCCGACGTTCTTCTCCGCGTCGTCGAAGACGTTCGTAGGCCGCGTGTACGCGCTCTTCGGGCTGAGGAACATCGCCGATGCCGCTCCCGGTGGGCCGTACCCGCAGCTCTCGCCCGAGTTCATCGTCTCGTCGAACCCCGACCTCGTCGTCCTCGCGGACTCGGTCTGCTGCGCCCAGACGCCCGGGACGGTCGCCGCGCGACCCGGCTGGTCGGCCATCAAGGCCGTCCGCAGCGGGTCGGTGCTGCGGATAGACGACTCGATCGCGTCGCGGTGGGGCCCGCGGCTCGTGAACTTCGTCCGCGCGGTCGGGACGGCACTCCGCCGGCTCGAGGGCTGAGGACGGCGCCCGCCGTGCCCGAGACGGCGATCGACGTCCAGGCGGCCGCGCCCGCGGAGACCGTTCACGCGCGCGGCGTCTCGCCCGCGTGGACCGTGGCGGCCGTCGCATTCCTCGTCGTCTCGCTCGCCGTCGGCGTGCTCGCCGGCCCCGTGGACATCGGGGCCGGCGACGCCGTTCGCTCGCTGCTTGCGCACCTCGGTCTCGGCGGATCGACGCTCGACGGGGTGTCCGACACGATCCTCTGGCAGCTCCGCGTGCCGCGCGTCGTGCTCGCCGCTCTCGTCGGAGGCATGCTGGCGGTCGCCGGAGCGACCTACCAGGGCGTCTTCCACAACCCGCTCGCCGACCCCTACCTGCTCGGCGTCGCGGCGGGCGCAGGCCTGGGCGCGACACTCGCGATCGCGTACCTGCCGCACGCCCTCGACGGGCACCGGCTCCTCCCGGTCGCGGCGTTCGTGGGCGGCGCGCTCGCGGTCGTCGTGACCTGGACGGTCGGCCGCTCGGCCGGCAGGGAACGCGACGCGACGGCGTTCGTCCTCGCCGGCGTGGTCGTGGCGAGCTTCTTCACCGCCGTGCAGACCTTCGTCCAGCAGCAGAACTCGGACACGCTGCAGGAGGTCTACTCGTGGATCCTCGGGTCGCTACCCAGCTCCGGCTGGACCGACGTCGCGACCCTGGCGCCGTACGTGCTCGTCGCGACCGCCGTCATCTTCGCGTACCGCCGGGTGCTCGACGTCCTCAGCCTGGGCGACTCGG
This sequence comes from Gaiella sp., assembly GCA_036558885.1. Lineage (GTDB taxonomy): Bacteria > Actinomycetota > Thermoleophilia > Gaiellales > Gaiellaceae > Gaiella. The sequence continues at coordinate 6,043 of DATBET010000145.1, read as the reverse complement.
AGGCCGCGAGTCTCGGAGTGGACGTCGGCCGGGTCCGGCTGCTGCTCGTCCTCGCGGCGACGGTCGGCACGGCGGCGGCGGTCGCGGTCAGCGGGCTGATCGCGTTCGTCGGGATCATCGTCCCGCACACGATCAGGCTCGTCGTGGGCACGAGCTACCGCGGCCTGATCCCGCTGTCGTTCGTCGTCGGGGCGGGGTTCCTCGTGTTGTGTGACGTGATCGCCCGGACCGTGCTCTCGCCCGCCGAGCTGCCCATCGGCGTCGTCACGGCGTTCTTCGGCGCACCGTTCTTCGTGATCGCCCTGCGCTCGCTCCGGGGTCGCGCGTGAGCGCGATCTCGGCGGCCGGGATCACCGTACGGCTCGGCGGTCGGCCCGTCGTCCGGGACGTCGAGCTCGAGATCCCCGCGGGCGCCTGGATCGGGCTGATCGGCCCGAACGGCGCCGGGAAGACGACCCTCCTACGCGCCGTCGCCGGGCTCGTGCACCACGAGGGGACGATCGCGCTCCACGGCCGTCCGACCACCGGGCTCTCGCGACGGGACTGGTCGCGGGCGGTCGCGGTCGTGCCGCAGGAGCCGGTCACGCCACCGTGGCTGACCGTGGCGGAGTACGTCCTGCTCGGCCGAACGCCTCACCTGGGCCCGCTCGCCCGAGAGTCGAGGGAGGACCGGCGGGCGGTCGCTCGGACCCTTGCCCGGCTCGACCTGCTGGAGCACCGGGACCGGCTGCTCGGGACGTTGAGCGGCGGCGAACGCCAGCGGGTGGTGGTCGCTCGGGCGCTCGCACAGGAGGCGAGCATCGTCCTGCTCGACGAGCCGACGGCCGCGCTCGACATCGGGCACCAGCAGCAGGCGCTCGAGCTGCTCGACGCGCTCCGCGCGGAATCCGAGCTCACGCTCGTCGCCGCGATGCACGATCTCACCCTCGCGGCGCAGTACGCGGACCGGATGGTCCTCCTCGCGGACGGGCGGATCGCAGCGGACGGCCCGCCGGACGAGATCCTCACGCAGGAGTCGATCGCCCGGCACTACGACGCCCGGATCCGCGTCGTGCGCGTCGACGACCGGCTCGCGATCGTCCCGGCGCGGCCGAGTCGATGAGCCTGGTCGTCCTGCTCGGCGGCGCCCGGAGCGGCAAGTCCGCGCTCGCGCTCGAGCTCGCGAGTGCGGCCGGAGCGGCCGTCATGTTCGTGGCGACGGCCGAGGCGCTCGACGATGAGATGTCGGCGCGCATCGCCACACACCGGGCCGAGCGGCCGGGCGACTGGGCCACCGTCGAGGAACCCCTCGAGCTCGAGGGTGCGCTCGACACCGTCGACCCGGCGGCGACCTGCGTGGTCGACTGCCTCACCCTGTGGGTCTCGAACCTGCTCCTCCGCGGCGACGACGTCCGCGTTGTCGCAGCGCGTGGCGCCGCGTGCGCGGCGCAGGCGGCCGCGCGACCGGGTCTGACGATCGCCGTCTCGAACGAGGTCGGGCTCGGGATCGTCCCCGCGACACCGCTCGGCCGGACGTATCGCGACGCCCTCGGTGCGGTCAACAAGGCATGGGTCGGCGCCGCCAAGTGGGCCGGATTCGTCGTCGCAGGAAAGATCCTGCAACTCGACGGCGCGGACGAGCTCGTCCGCTCGTACCGTGAGCGCCCGTGACCGTCGGCGTCGAGCAGCTGGCACGCAGCGTCGTCGCGCTGGGGGCGAGCGTCGGGCTCGAGGCCCGTGCTCGGCTCGACGCGAAGACGAAGCCGCGCGGCAGCCTGGGCCGGCTCGAGGAGCTGGCGATCCGGATTGCGGTCGTGCGCGGAGATCCACAGCCCATGCCGCTCGATCCGGTCGTCGTGGTGGCTGCCGCCGACCATGGCGTCGCGGCCGAGGGGGTGAGCGCCTACCCGCGCGAGGTCACCGGTCAGATGCTCGCGAACTTCCAGACCGGCGGCGCCGCCGTCGCCGTGCTGTGCCGCAACGCCGGTGCGCGCCTCGTCGTCGTCGACGCGGGCGTCCTCGAGCCGCCATCGCTCCCCGACGTGGTCGACCTCTCGCTGGGCCGCGGCACCGCGAACGCCGCCGAGGGGCCCGCGATGGCACGGGAGTTCGCCGAGGCCGGACTCGTGCGCGGGGCGGCCCTCGGACGCAAGCTGGCCGACGAGGGGGCGGGGATTGTCGCGCTCGGAGAGATGGGCATCGGGAACACGACCGTCGCCGCGGCGCTGACGTGCGCGCTGCTCGGCTGCGACCCACGCACGGTCTGCGGGAGAGGCACGGGCCTCGACGAGGCCGGGGTCGAGCACAAGGTCGGCGTCGTGCACCGGATGCTGGAGGTCAACCGGCCGCGCTCCGACGATCCGCTCGGCGCGCTTGCGGCGGTCGGCGGGTTCGAGCTGGCCGTGCTCGCCGGCGTTGCGCTCGGCGCGGCGGCGGGCCGCTCAGTCGTGCTCCTCGACGGGTTCATCTCGAGCGTCGCCGCGCTCGTCGCCGCAAGGGTCGCGCCTCCGCTCGGCGCCTTCCTCGTCGCCGCGCACCGCTCTCCCGAGCCCGGCCACGGGCTCGTGCTCGAGGCTCTCGGCGTTTGTCCGCTGCTCGACCTCGAGCTGCGGCTCGGGGAGGGCAGCGGCGCGGCGCTCGCGTTGCCGCTGCTCGCCGCGGCGCGTGCGATCCTCGTCGAGATGGCGACCTTCGCCGACGCCGGCGTGAGCGACACCGGCAGATGACCTCGTCGGAGCCCGTCCGGGCGGGGCTCGCCGCGGTCGCGTTCTTGACGCGCATCCCCGTCGGCCGGCTGGCACCCTTCGATGCGCGCGACGTCGCGCGCGGCGCGGTTCTCTTCCCGCTCGTCGGGGCCGCGGTCGGCGCTGCCGCGGGCGTCCTGGCCGACCTGCTCGTCCCGAGCGTGCCCGGGCTCGTGGCGGGCGGCCTTGCGGTCGGGCTCGCCGCACTCGTGACGGGTGCGATGCACCTCGACGCTCTCGCGGACACGCTGGACGCGCTGGGCGGCTCCACCCGTGAGCGGGCGCTCGAGATCATGCGCGACCACTCGATCGGCGCGTTCGGCGCGGTCGGTCTCGTCGTCGTGTGCCTGGTGAACGCCGCCGCGCTCGGCGCGCTTGCCGTGCAGGACGACGCATGGCTCGCGGGCTTCGTCGCGGGGTCCGCGGGACGGGCGGCCATCCTCCCGCTCGCGAGAGCTTTGCCCTACGCCCGCGTGGGCGGGGGGCAGGGCCGCGTCCTGGAGGGCGTCGGCTGGGCCGCCGTCGTGGTCGGTGTCGCGCTCTCGCTCGCCTTCGCCGTCTCGGCGGGCGCACCTGGGATGACCGCTGCCGTGGCTGCGGCGCTCACGGCCGCGCTCCTGCTGCTCTTCTTCCGCGCCTGGCTCGGCGGCGTGACCGGCGACTGCCTCGGAGCGACCGCCGCGCTCTGCGAGACCGCTGCGCTCGTCGCGTTCCTCGCCGCACGCTGATGCGGCTCGTCCTCGTCAGGCACGCGGAGGCGGCGGAGTCGGCGCGCGGCCGCTGCTACGGATCGCTGGACGTCGGGCTCTCGGCGAGAGGCATGAGGCAGCGCGCCTTGCTGGCGGACGCGCTCGCTCGAGACCCGGTCTCGTCCGTCGTCTCCAGCCCGCGCATCCGGGCGCTCGAGACCGCGCGGCCGATCGCGGAGCGGCACGGTCTGGACGTCCGCGCCGAGCCGGAGCTCCAGGAGCTCGACTTCGGCGAGCTCGAGGGACGGACGTACGACGAGATCGCGGCCTCGATGCCCGTCCTGTACGCCGAATGGATGACACGTCCGACGCGTGTGCGGTTCCCGGGTGGTGAGTGCTACGCCGACCTGGCGCGGCGGTCCCTTCGAGCCGTCGGGGCGCTCCGAGACGAGTTCACCGGGCGGACGGTCGTCGTCGTCACCCACGGCGGGGTGGTGCGAGCCGTGCTCGCCGACGCACTCGGGATCACGGACGACCGGATCTTCCGGCTCGCGGTCGACCCAGCGTCGCGCACCGTCGTCGAATGGGTGGACGACGTCCCGCTCGTCGTCGCGCTGAACGACCGCGCGTAGCCTTCGACCGCGCCCCGTCCGCGCCGTTCCATCATGGAGGCCCACCACAACGTCCCTCAGGTGGGCGTGACCAGCCCCGGCGTCGACGGCACGGTCGAGCTCAACGCCGGCGACACGTCGGTCCCGCTCGAGCGGTGGTGGATCGCGGTCGCGGTCGCGTCTCTCCGGGGCTGACCGGCCTCAGGGTCGCCGAGGGCCGCGGCTAGCATCGACGCGTGGCCGTGACGCCCCACGACGAGCTCCTCGCCGACCTCAACCCCGCCCAGCGGGAGGCTGTGCTCCACGTCGACGGGCCGCTCCTCGTGGTCGCCGGCGCGGGCTCGGGGAAGACCCGCGTCCTCACCCACCGGGTTGCCCACCTGATCGAGGCACATGGCATCAAGCCGAACGAGATTCTCGCGATCACGTTCACGAACAAGGCCGCGACCGAGATGCGCGAGCGACTCGAGCGGATGCTCGGGCACACCGCGCGCGCGATCTGGATCCTCACCTTCCATGCTGCCTGTGGCCGCATGCTGCGGCGCGAGGCGGAGCGGCTCGGCTACCGGTCGAACTTCACGATCTACGACCAGGCCGACCAGGTGCGTCTCGTCAAGGCCTGCCTGGAGGAGCTCGGGAAAGATCCGAAGCGCTTCACCCCGCGCGGGATCCACGCGCAGATCTCGAACGCGAAGAATCAGCTGGTCTCGCCCGACGAGTACACCGCGCGTGTCTCCTCGTTCTGGGACCAGACCGTCGCCGAGGTCTACGAGCTGTACCAGCGCCGCCTGTTCCGCTCGAACGCGGTGGACTTCGACGACATCCTGATGCTCACCGTGCAGGTGCTCGAGCGCTTCCCCGAGGCGCGGGAACGATGGCAGACCGCGTTCCGGCACGTCCTCGTCGACGAGTACCAGGACACGAATCACGCGCAGTACCGCTTCCTCCAGCTCCTCGCCGAGAAGCACCGGAACGTGTTCGCCGTCGGGGACCCCGATCAGTCGATCTACGCCTTTCGCGGGGCCGACATCCGGAACATCCTCGACTTCGAGCGGGACTTCGGCGGCGCCGGGGTCGTCGCGCTGGAGCAGAACTACCGCTCGACGAACCGCATCCTCGAGGCTGCGAACGCGGTGATCGACAACAACCGCGACCGGAAGCCGAAGCGGCTCTGGTCGGAGCTCGGTGAGGGCGATCCGGTCGAGGTTGTCGAGGTCGAGGACGAGCACGCGGAGGCGCGCTTCGTCGCGGCGGAGATCGCGCGGCTCGTCGAGTCCGGGACGTCGGCCGCGGAGATCGCGGTCTTCTACCGCACGAACGCCCAGTCGCGCGTGCTCGAGGACGTGCTCGTGCGGCAGGGCGTGCCCTATCAGGTGATCGGCGGGCCGCGGTTCTACGAGCGGGCGGAGATCCGCGATGCGGTCGCGTATCTTTCGGTGCTCGACAACACCGACGACGCGGTCTCGCTGATGCGGATCGCAAACCGGCCGCGCCGCGGCATCGGCGACACGTCGATCCAGCGGATGGTCACCCACGCGGATTCGCTCGGCATCTCGCTCTGGGACGCGACGGCCGATCCCGACGCGGCGGGCGTCGCCACCGCCAGCGCGCGGGCGATCCGCGGCTTCCGCACGGTGATGGAGAGCCTGCTGTCGGCTGCGCAGGAGCTCGCGGTGGACGAGCTCGTGCAGGCGGTGCTGGAGCGCTCGGGCACACTCGAGGCATACGAGGCGGAGCGGACGATCGAGGCGCGCGGCCGCATCGAGAACCTCGAGGAGCTCGTCGGCTCGGCGCAGGAGTATCGCCGCCGCGCCGAGGAGCCATCGCTTGCGGGGTTCCTCGAGGGTGTCCAGCTCCAGTCCGACCAGGACACGATCAGGTCGGACGAGGGCCAGGTGACGCTGATGACGATCCACAACGCGAAGGGCCTCGAGTACCGCGTCGTGTTCCTGATCGGGATGGAGGAGGGGATCTTCCCGCACTCCCGCTCGATCGAGGACAACGAGGTCGAGGAGGAGCG
>DATBET010000144.1:0-2436 GCA_036558885.1 Gaiella sp. | reverse complement strand
GCCGTCGCGGTCGCGCCGAGCCTCTTCATCCGCTACGGCGGCTTCTCGCAGGCGACCTCGCGCGCGCTGGGCGGCACGTCGGTGCTGATCGCGGTCGGCGTCGCGCTCGACACCATGCGCCAGATGGAGTCGCAGATGATGATGCGCAACTACGAGGGCTTCCTCCGGTGAACCTGCTCGTGCTGGGGCCCCAGGGCTCCGGCAAGGGCACTCAGGCTGCGCGACTCTCGGAGACCCACGGGATCCCACACGTCTCGACGGGGGAGATGTTCCGGGCCGCGATCGGGGCCGGCACCGAGCTCGGTCGCCGGGTCGAGCCCATCCTCGCCTCGGGCGACCTCGTGCCCGACGACCTGACCGTGTCGCTGATCCGCGAGCGCCTCGCCGAGCCGGACGCGGAGCGTGGTTTCGTCCTCGACGGATTCCCGCGGAACACCGCTCAGGCGGAGGCGCTCGACGAGATGCTCGTCGAGATCGGCCGCGAGCTCCACGCGGTGTTGTTCTTCGCGCTCGACGAGGAGATCGCGGTCGAGCGGCTGCGCAGGCGCGGACGGGACGAGGGCCGGGAAGACGACACCCCGGAGGCGATCGAGCGGCGGCTCCGGCTGTACCACGAGCAAACCGAGCCGGTGGTGGAGCGCTACCGCGCGACGGGCAAGCTCGTGCCGCTCCACGCAGAGCGCTCGATCGATCAGGTCGCCACCGAGATCGCGGAGGCCCTCGAGCTCCTCGACGAGGAGGCGGTGGCGTGATCATCCGCAAGGGCGCGGCGGAGATCGCCCGCATCGCCCGGGCCGGAGAGCTCGTCGCGCGCACGATCGCCCACGTCGGCGAGCGCATCGAGCCGGGCGTCACGACGCTGCAGCTCGACGAGATCGCCGACGAGTTCATCCGGGCGAGCGGCGGCGTGCCGACGTCCCTCGGCTACCGCGGCTACCCCCGGGCGATCTGCATCTCCGTCGACGAGGTCGTCGTGCACGGCATCCCCGACGACCGGGTCGTGGTGGACGGCGACCTCGTGACGATCGACGTCGGGGCCACCCTCGACGGCGCGATCGCCGACAGCGCGTACACGTTCGGCGTGGGAGCGATCGACCCCGAGGCACAGCGCCTCCTCGACGTGTGCCAGGACGCGCTCACGGCGGGGATCGCCGAGGCGCGGCTGGGCAACCGCATCGGCGACATCTCGCACGCGGTGCAGACGCTGGTCGAGGACGCGGGATTCTCGGTCGTGAAGAGCCTGGTCGGCCACGGCGTGGGCCGCCACTACCACGAGGACCCGCACGTCCCGAACTTCGGCGAGCCGGGCCGCGGCCCGCGCCTCTCGGAGGGCATGACGATCGCGATCGAGCCGATGATCACGATGGGCCGTCCCGAGGTCGTCCTCGCCGAGGACGGCTGGACGATCTCGAGCGCCGACGGCTCGCTCGCGGCGCACTTCGAGCACACGGTCGCGATCCTCGGCGACGGCCCACGCATCCTGACGCCGCGGGTCGGGATCGCGACCGAGCGCCAGAGCGTCGCCGCGCTCGGGCACCACGCGTCCGCATGAGCCCCGGAGGGCCGGTTTTGCTACAGTGAGCGACCCGCGCCGCGGCCCTTTGCCTGCGTGCGCGCTCTCATGAACACCCACGACGGGCAGGGCGCGAACCCTGCGCGAGGAGTCGGTTGGCAGTCAAGGAAGAGAAGATCGAGGTCGAGGGCGAGGTCGTGGAAGCCCTGCCGAGCACGATGTTCCGCGTCGAGCTCGAGGGGGGCCAGACGGTACTCGCGAAGATCTCGGGCAAGATGCGCAAGCACTACATCCGGATCCTCCCGGGTGACCGGGTGAAGGTCGAGCTGTCGCCCTACGACCTCACCCGCGGCCGCATCACCTTCCGCCTCAAGTAGCCGACCAGCTCAGGAGCCACACGTGAAAGTCCGTCCCTCGGTCAAGCCCATGTGCGAGCGGTGCCGCGTGATCAAGCGGCACGGACGCACCGTGGTCATCTGCACGAATCCCCGGCACAAGCAACGGCAGGGCTAAGGAGCGCTCATTTGGCACGCATCGCCGGCGTCAACCTCCCAAACCAGAAGCGGCTCGAGATCGGGCTCACGTACATCTACGGGATCGGCCAGTCGACCGCGCAGAAGGTCTGCAAGGAGCTCGGCCTCGATCCCGACGAGAAGGTGAAGGACCTGACCGACGACGAGGTCACGAAGCTCCGCACCTACATCGACGGCAACCTCGAGGTCGAAGGCGACCTGCGCCGCGAGCGCACCCAGGCGATCAAGCGCCTCTCCGAGATCGGTGCATACCGCGGCCTGCGGCACCGCCGCAACCTGCCCGTGCACGGCCAGCGGACGAAGACGAACGCGCGGACGCGCAAGGGCCCGAAGAAGACCGTCGGGCGCGGGAAGAAGGCGAAGTAGTGGCGCCTCCTCGCAAGTCCGCAG
>DATBET010000143.1:0-3182 GCA_036558885.1 Gaiella sp. | reverse complement strand
CGCCTTCCTCTCGCGCGGCGTCGTGATGATGCCGAGCTACGTCAACATCGGCGCGTGGGTCGGCCCGAACACGATGGTCGACACGTGGGCGACGGTCGGCTCGTGCGCGCAGATCGGCGCGGACGTCCATCTCGCCGGCGGGGTGGGCATCGGCGGCGTGCTCGAGCCGGTGAACGCGCGGCCGGTGATCGTCGAGGACGGCGCGTTCGTCGGCTCGCGCGTGATCGTCACCGAGGGCTGCGTCGTCGGCGAGCAGGCGATCCTCGGCGCGGGCGTGGTCATCACCGCCTCGGTGCCGATCCTCGACGTCACCGGCTCGGAGCCCGTCGAGCATCGCGGCTTCGTGCCGCCGCGCGCGGTCGTCGTCCCGGGCGTGCGCGAGCGCGAGTTCCCGGCGGGCGCGTACGGGCTGCCGACGCCGCTGATCGTCGGCTGGCGCGACGAGTCGCACGATCTGCGCATGTCGCTCAACGACGCGCTGCGAGAGCACGGGATCGCGAGCTGAGATGACGTACGCCGCCGCCGCCGACCGCTACGACCGGATGCAGTACCGTCGCTGCGGACGCAGCGGCTTGAAGTTGCCCGCGATCACGCTCGGGCTCTGGCACAACTTCGGCGGCGCGGTTCCGCTCGAGCGCAGCCGCGCGATCATCCGCCGCGCCTTCGACCTCGGGATCACGCACTTCGACCTCGCGAACAACTACGGCCCGCCGTACGGGTCGGCGGAGGAGACGTTCGGCAAGATCCTCCGCGACGACCTTCGTCCCTACCGCGACGAGCTCGTGATCTCGACGAAGGCGGGCTACGACATGTGGCCGGGCCCGTACGGCGACTGGGGCTCGCGCAAGTACCTGCTCGCGAGCCTCGACCAGAGCCTGCGGCGGCTGGGGCTCGACTACGTCGACATCTTCTACTCGCACCGGCTCGACCCGGAGACGCCGCTCGAGGAGACGCTCGGCGCCGTGCACACGGCGGTCCAGCGGGGCAAGGCCCTCTATGCAGGGATTTCCTCGTACCCGCCGGAAGAGACGCGCGAGGCAGCCGGGATCTTGCGGCAGCTCGGAACGCCCCTGTTCATCCATCAGCCGTCGTACTCGCTCCTGAACCGCTGGATCGAGCCGGAGCTGCTCGACGTGCTCGAGCAGGAGGGAGTCGGCTGCATCGGCTTCTCGCCGCTCGCGCAGGGCGTGCTCACCGACAAGTACCTGGCGGGAATCCCGGAGGGCTCGCGCGCGAGCCGGAACGCGTCGCTCGACCCGAGCTCGATCACCGAGGAGACACTCGCGAAGGTGCGCGGGTTGAACGAGATCGCGGAGCGGCGCGGCCAGACGCTCGCGCAGACGGCGATCGCGTGGACGCTCCGCGACGAGCGCATGACCTCGGCGCTCCTCGGTGCAAGCAGCGTCGAGCAGCTCGAGGCGAACGTGGCCGCGCTCGATCGGCTCGACTTCACGGCCGACGAGCTCGCGGAGATCGACCGGTACGCGACGGAGAGCGGGATCAACATCTGGCAGCCCCGGCAGGCGTGAAGCCTGCGGGGTACCGCACCCCCACCCAACAAGGGCGGGGCCGCTTCCCCCCGCCCTCACGGCGGACGCTACCGGCGACTGCGCGCCGCGGTCGTGACGCTATCGAGCCGATTTGGCGCCAAATCGTCCGCTAGTCGATCCGTCGCGCGGGCCCGGTGAGCCACGCGCGGCCGTTCTCGAGGCGCACGCGCAAGTCGCCGCCGGGGAAGTGCACGAGCACGTCGCCCTCGCCGTGGGTCGCTGCCGCGACCGCGACCGCGCTCGTCCCGGACGAAGCCGTCTCCCCCGCCCCGCGCTCCCAGACGCGCGCCGTCACCTCGCCCGGCGCGTCGACGCGGACAATCTGCACATTCGTGCGGTTCGGGAAGCGCGCGTGCGTCTCGAGCCGCGGCCCGATCGACGCGATCTCGGCCGGATCGCCCTCGACGACCGCGTGCGGGTTGCCGACGGAGACGGTCGTCAACCGGATCCCGTCGACCGTCTCCGGCTCGCCGACCTCGACCCGGCCCATCGCCTGCTCGATCTCGCCGTCCGGCAGCCGTCGCGCGACGACCTCGCGACCGCCGACCTGTACGCGGACGGTCTCCGCCCCGGTCACCGTCGCGAGCCACGCGGCCGCGATGCGCGTCCCGTTCCCGGAGAGCTCGGCAGTCGAGCCGTCCGGGTTCCAGATCACGACCTCGATCCGGTCGGCGCCGCGGCCCACGACCTCGAGGATCCCGTCCGCGTCGCCGACCTCCGCGCGGACGCGCTCAGGCGTGAGACCCGCGTCCTCCGTCAGCACGTAGACGTTCCCGTTCGCGTCCCAGCGCGAGAATTGCATCCGCGACCTCGTCGGGCGACCGATCCGCGGCGACGCTAGCAAGGCCCGGAATCCGCCGCATCCACTTCCGCTGGTAGGCCGCGTACTGGATCGTGCGCCGGACGATGGCCGCCTCGGCCGCGGCGCGCGGGAGCGTCGCGATCTCCTCGAGCCCGAGGGTCTTGCGCGCGGTCGCGGAGAGCGGCCGCGTGAGCGCCCGCTCGACCTCCTCCTCGACGCCGCACTCGAACATCCGGCGCGTGCGCGTCTCGATCCGGCGTCGGAGGACGTCCTTCGGAACGTCCAGGCCCACGATCAGCGTCGGGTGCCGCGTCTCCTCGTCCCAGAGGCGGGCGCGCTCGGGGGCGAGCGACGCCCCCTGCTCCGCCAGCTCGAGGGCCCGGACGACGCGGCGCCGGTCGTTCGGATGCACCTTCGCCGCCGCCGCCGAATCGAGGTCGTTGAGCAGCTCGTGGGCCGTGGCAGACCCGCCCTCGTCGTACATGCGCTGCCAGCGCTCCCGGGCGCCCGGCGCCGGCGGCGGCGGCAGCAGGAGGTCGACGAGAGCGGCCCGAAGATAGAGCCCGGTGCCGCCGACCACGATCGGAACCCTCCGGGAGGCCAGAATCTCGTCGATCGCCGCATGTGCGAGCCCCGCGTACTCGCCGAGCGAGGCATCATGGTCGAGCGAGAAGATGCCGACGAGATGGGTTGGATGTGGCGATTGATTCGTAAGCACCGGCAGGTCCCGGTAGACCTGCATGGCGTCGGCGGAGACGAGCTCGGCCGGCAGGCGCTCGGCCAGCGCCTCCGCAACGGCCGATTTGCCGCTGCCGGTTGGCCCGAAGATC
>DATBET010000142.1:0-27643 GCA_036558885.1 Gaiella sp. | reverse complement strand
CGCAGCCACTCGTAGACCTCGCCGAACGAGCCCTGCTCGATCTGCGCGTACGCGTCGGGGACGTCCTCGAGGAGCCGCTCCCAGATCTGCACGGAGAGCACGTTGCCGAGCTGGTACGTCGGGAAGTAGCCGAACAGGCCGCCCGCCCAGTGCACGTCCTGGAGGCAGCCGCGGCGGTCGTCGGGAGTCAGGATGCCGACGAGCTCGTCCATCCGCGCGTTCCAGCGCTCGGGAAGGTCTTTCGTCTCGAGGCCGCCGAAGAGGAGCTCCTGCTCGAGCCCGAAGCGGAGGATGATGTGGAGCCCGTACGTCGTCTCGTCGGCGTCGACCCGGATGAGCGAGGGCCGTGGGCGGTTGACCGCGCGGTGGAAGGTCTCGAGCGGAACGTCCGCGAGGACGCTCGCGAACCCGTCTCGGAACTGGGGGTAGAACCAGCGCCAGAACGGGAGGGAGCGACCGATCACGTTCTCCCAGAGTCGGCTCTGCGACTCGTGCAGGGCCGAGGAGCAGCCGGTTGCGAGCGGCGTACGGTCGAGCGCGAGGTCGCCGCCGCGCTCGTAGAGGCCGTGTCCCGCCTCGTGCATCGTCGAGAAAACCGACGAGGCGTGGAGGTCGTCCTCCGAGTAGCGCGTCGTGAGGCGCACGTCTTGCGTCGAGAACGACGTGCAGAAGGGGTGCACGGTCGAGTCGAGCCGGAAGAACTCCTCCTCCGCGCCGAACGCGCGGCACACCGCGAGCGACAGCTCCTGTTGCGCCGGCTCCGGAAACGGGCCCGTGACGAACGGCTCGTCCTCCTCCGGGTCGGCCTCGGCGACGAGGTCGCGGAGGGCGGGCTCGAGCCGGTCGAAGACCCGACGGACCTCGTCCGTGCGCATGCCGCGCTCGAAGTCGTCGAGCAGCGTGTCGTACGGGTCGTCGGTGGCCGGGAAGCAATCCACGTAGCGGCGCTTCACCTCGAGCGTCCGCTCGAGCCAGGGGCGGAAGCTCGCGAAGTCGTCGTTCGCGCGCGCCGCCGCCCACGCCTCGACGGCCTCCGAGGCGAGCTTCGTCATCTCGGCCTGCAGGGCGGGCGGCACGCGGCGGGCCTTCTCCCAGTCGCGCCGGGTGACGGCGACGAGGCAGGCCTCGTCGGAGTCCGGCGCGGCGCCGTCCAGCTCCGCGGCCGCGGCGTCGAGGAGCTCGCCGATCTCCTCGCGCACGAACAGCTCGTGCGCGACCCGCCCCACCGTCGCGAGGTGGTCGCCGCGGGTCGCCGCACCGCCGCGCGGCATCATCACGAGCTGGTCCCACTCGAGGACCCGCGCGGCCGTGCGGAGATCGTTGATCTGCGCGAGCTCGCGCCGCAGCTCGGTCAGGGCGTCGGACACGGGTTTCGATCCTACCGAGCGGCGGTGGTCCGCCACCAGTTGTCCGAATCGGACGGTATCGGCGCCCGCCCCACCCGCACGCCGTGGTCGGCGAGCTCGAGGAGCGGCTCGTCGTCGGACGAGTCGCCGTACGCCCAGAGCAGCGCATGCTCGAGCCCTCGTGCCGCGAGCAGCGCACGGACACGGCGGGCCTTTTCGGCGCCGCGGCAGTTCGCGCCGTCGAGCCGCCCCGTGAGTCGTCCGTCGGCGCCGCGCTCGAGCCGCGAGCACACGACCTCGTCCGCCCCGAGCAGCTCCCCGAGCGGCACGAGGTACGCGTCGAGGGAGGCGGACGCGAGAACCACGGTGTGTCCGAGCTCTCGGTGCCGGCGAAGGCGCGCCGTCGTGTCCTCGCGGAGCCTCGACGCGGCGACGTCGCTCGCGAACTCGGCTCCCAGGCGATCGATCTCCGTCGCGGGGCGTCCCGCGAGCGACGCGCAGGCAAGCGCCTTGAGGGTGTCCCGGTCTCGCCGCACGAGCCCGCGTGCGAGCGTGAGCGGATGCCGGAGCAGGGCGGTGGCCAGCCGCGCTCCGGCGGCGCGGCGCAGGAACGGCAGCACGCAGTCGCCGGTCGTGAGCGTCCCGTCCACGTCGAAGGCCGCCACCACGGGACGCGGGGAGCGAGGTTCGGGCACGGCCGGACGAGGCTATACACTCGTGACGTGTCGGACGGCCCCGAGATCTTCGACGACCTCTACCTCGGCCTCCAGGCCGGCGGCGCGCTTCGCAAGCAGCGCCGGGGAGAGGAGCTGACGGAGCAGGAGCGCGAGGCGATCGGCCGCTGGCAGCAGATGGCGATGTGGCGCAAGGCCGTCGCGGTCGGCGCGTTCGCGGTCGGCACGTTCGGCCTCGGCTTCACGCTCGGCGGCCTCGTCTTCGGCCGCCGAGCCCGCAAGGCCTGATCGGCTCAGCCGCAGGCCTCGGGCGACCAGTCCTGGTGCCCGCGTCCGGCCTGGCAGCGCTGCGACCAGCGGCCGGAGACGAGCCGGAGCCCGTCGATCCCGTCCTCGATCGCGAGCTCGTAACGCTGCGCGTCGACGTACTTGTCGAGCGCGTCGACCATCACGACGACGGGAGGTGCGCCGCCCATCGACTCGGTGAGCTGCGTGACCGTCATGCGCGACGCGTCGCCGACGAGCGGGAGCACGTACGCGGCCGCGATCGCCACGCGCGACCGCGTCAGCGGCTCTCCGACCGCGTCGAGGTAGGCGTCGAACGCATCGACGGGGAGGGTGCCGTTCGCCGGCAACGGGCGCGACGGGCCGGCCCACGCCGGAGTCGCCTCCTGATCGGAGCCGCAGCCCGCCGCTGAAAGCGCGAGTGCACAGAACGCCAATGCGACAGCCGGCCCGCATGCGACCCGCCTCCAGCGGCTGAGACCCATGAAGCGGAAACCTACAATCGCGACCGTCGAACGTACGCCTGGACGAACGTATGTTCTGCCGATAGACTCCAGGGCGTATGCCCGCTGAGGAACTGGTCGTCCACGGCGCCCGCGAGCACAACCTCAAGAACGTCACGGTCAGGCTCCCGCGGAACGCGCTCGTCTGCGTCACGGGGCTGTCGGGCTCCGGGAAGTCGAGCCTCGCCTTCGACACGATCTACGCGGAGGGGCAGCGCCGCTACGTCGAGTCGCTCTCGGCGTACGCCCGGCAGTTCCTCCAGATGATGGAGAAGCCGGACGTCGACTCGATCGACGGCCTCTCGCCCGCGATCTCGATCGACCAGAAGACGACGTCGCGCAACCCGCGCTCGACCGTCGGCACGGTGACGGAGGTCTACGACTACCTGCGCCTGCTCTACGCGCGCGTCGGCCGGCCGCACTGCCCGATCTGCGGGCGGCCGATCGCGGGGCAGTCCCTCGACCAGATCGTGGAGCAGGTGCTGGCGCTGCCGGAGGGCACGAAGTTCACCGTCGACGCGCCGATCGTTCGCGGCCGCAAGGGCGAGTTCCGCGACGTCCTCGAGGAGCTCCGCCGCGACGGCTTCACGCGCGTCAAGGTCGACGGGGAGCAGCGGCTGCTCGAGGAGGAGATCGTCCTCGACAAGAAGTTCAAGCACACGATCGAGGTCGTGGTCGACCGGCTCGTGATGAAGCCCGACCTGCGGCAGCGGCTGACGCAGAGCATCGAGACCGCCACGAGCCTGGCCGAAGGCCTGGTCGGAATCGCGGTCGTGGACGGCGAGACGTTCCTCTACAGCGAGAACTTCGCGTGCCCCGAGCACGGCGTCTCGCTGCCCGAGCTCGAGCCGCGGATCTTCTCCTTCAACGCGCCGCACGGCGCCTGCCCGCGCTGCACCGGGCTCGGCTCACAGCTCGAGATCGACCCGGACCTGCTCGTGCCCGACGCGAGCCTGTCCATCGACGAGGGTGCACTCGTGCCGTGGACGCTCGGCGGCCAGGGGTTCTACGAGGCGGTGATCAAGGCGGTCGCCGACCGGTACGAGATCGACCTGCACACGCCGTGGCGGGACCTGTCGCGCGAGGATCAGGACCGCTTCCTGCACGGCACGGGGGGCGACCGGATCCTCGTCACGTACCGCAACCGGATGGGCCGCACCCGCCGGTACACGATGGCGTTCGAGGGGCTGCTGACGAGCCTCCAGCGCCGTTATCGGGAGACGGACTCGTCGCAGCAGCGCGAGCGGATCGAGGAGTACATGTCGATGCGGCCCTGCCCGGTCTGCCACGGCGCGCGGCTCAAGCCCGAGGTGCTCGCGGTCACCGTCGGCGCCAGGTCGATCCACGAGTTCGCGCAGCTGTCCGTCACGGCCGCCCTGCGGTTCGTCGACGAGCTCGAGCTGACGGCGACGGAGGAGCTGATCGGGCGGCGCATCCTCAAGGAGATCCGCGAGAGGCTGACGTTCCTCGACGACGTCGGCGTCGGCTACCTCAACCTCGACCGCGCGGCGCGCACGCTGTCGGGCGGCGAGGCGCAGCGCCTCCGCCTCGCGACGCAGATCGGCTCGCAGCTCGTCGGCGTGCTCTACATCCTCGACGAGCCGTCGATCGGTCTCCACCAGAGAGACAACAGCAGGCTGATCGGGACGCTCGAGCGGCTGCGCGACCTCGGCAACACCGTGCTCGTGGTCGAGCACGACGAGCAGATGATGCGCACCGCGGACTGGCTCGTCGACATGGGGCCCGGGGCCGGAGAGCATGGCGGGGAAGTGGTCGCGGAGGGCACGGCCGCGCAGGTGACGCGGAACAAGCGCTCGGTGACGGGCGACTTCCTCTCCGGCAGGCGGCGGATCGACGTCCCGGCGCGCCGGACCGACGACCGCGGCACGTTCACGGTGCTCGGGGCGCGGGAGCACAACCTCAAGGCGATCGACGTCGAGTTTCCGATCGGGAAGCTGATCGCGGTGACGGGCGTCTCGGGGTCGGGCAAGTCGACGCTCGTCAACGAGGTCGTGTTCAAGGCGCTCGCGAACCGGCTCAACCGCACACGGACGAAGCCGGGAGCGCACGACGGGGTCGAGGGGATCGACTGCTTCGACAAGGTGATCGACATCGATCAGACCCCGATCGGCCGCACGCCGCGGTCCAACCCGGCGACGTACACCGACCTCTTCACGCACGTGCGCGAGCTCTACTCGCTCACGCCCGAGGCGAAGGTTCGCGGCTACAAGCCGGGCCGGTTCTCGTTCAACGTCCGCGGTGGTCGCTGCGAGACGTGCAAGGGCGACGGGCAGATCAAGATCGAGATGCACTTCCTCCCCGACGTCTACGTCCCGTGCGAGACCTGCCACGGGCGTCGCTACAACCGCGAGACCCTGGAGGTGCGGTTCAAGGGCAAGTCGATCGCAGACGTGCTCGAGATGTCGGTCGAGGAGGCGCTCGAGTTCTTCTCGAAGATCCCGAAGATCCGCAGGCGGCTGCAGACCCTGCACGACGTGGGGCTCGACTACATCCGGCTCGGACAGCCGGCGACGACGCTCTCGGGCGGCGAGGCGCAGCGCGTCAAGCTCGCGTCAGAGCTGTCGAAGGTCGCGACCGGGCGGACGCTCTACATCCTCGACGAGCCGACGACCGGGCTCCATTTCGCGGACATCGAGAAGCTGCTCGAGGTGCTGCAGCGCTTGGTCGACGCCGGCAACACCGTTCTCGTGATCGAGCACAACCTCGACGTGATCAAGCAGGCCGACTGGGTCGTGGACCTGGGGCCCGAGGGCGGCGAGGCCGGCGGCGAGGTGATCGCGACGGGCACGCCGGAGCAGGTCGCCGCGGTCGAGGAGTCGTACACGGGGCAGTTCCTCCGCGCGGTGCTCGCCGAGCCGGCCGCCGCTGCCGCGTAGCGCGTCCCGCGGGGGCGGGAGAGGGGGTATTGGGCATGCGCACGATCGCGATCGTCGGAGCGGGGTTCAGCGGGACGACGGTGGCCGTCCACCTCCTCCGTGCCGCCCCGCCCGGCCTCGACCGGCTGTACCTCGTCGAGCGCGCCGGGGGCCGACGCGTCGGCGGCGTCGCCTACCGCACGCCGTCTGCGAGCCACACGCTGAACGTCCCGGCGGGTCGGATGAGCGCGTTCGAGGACGATCCCGACGACTTCCTCCGCTTCGCCCGCCGCCGCGAGCCGGCGCTGACGGGCGGCTCCTTCGTGCCGCGCCGGGAGTACGGGGAGTACCTCGCGGAGACGCTCGACGACGCTCGGCGCTCGTCCCGGCTTCTACTGCTGCGGGTCGCGGGCGAGGTGGTCTCGGTCGAGGAGGTGGGCGACGGAGTCGTGCTGGAGCTCGCGGACGGACGGCGGCTCCTGACCGACCAGACCGTCCTCGCGATCGGGAACTACCCGCCCTCCGACCCTCCCGTCCACGACGGGGCGGTCTTCACCGGCATGCGCTACACGCGCGACCCGTGGGCCGGAGACGCGCTCGAGCTCGACCGGCGTGAGGATGTCCTCCTCGTCGGCACGGGCCTGACCATGTGCGACGTCGCGCTCGGGCTCCGGGACGCCGACCAGCAGGGGCGCATCGTCGCGATCTCACGGCGTGGCCTGCTTCCTCAGCCGCACCGGCTCTCGGCGAAGCCGCCGCCGCACCTCGACCGGCCGGCAACGCTGGACGACTGGCCCTCCACGGCGGTCGGGCTGCTGCGCGGACTCCGCCGCGAGGTGCGCGTGCAGGCGGGTGAGGACGTCGACTGGCGCGAGGTCGTCACCTCGATCCGCGCCGACACCCCGGCGCTCTGGCAACGGCTCGGCACGGAAGAGCGGCGGCGGTTCCTGCGCCACGCACGCCCGTACTGGGAGACGCATCGGCACCGGTCGTCTCCCGAGACGGCGCATGCGATCGAGGAGCTCGTCGAGACCGGCAGGCTCGAGCTCGTCGCCGGCCGGCTCGAAGCGCTCGCCGAGGACGACGGGGGCGTCGTCGCGTCGATCCGTCGCCGCGGCGCGTCCGCGAGCGAGACGTTCCGAGTCGGCAAGGTGATCAACTGCACAGGCCCGGACACCGACCTCGCACGGGTCCGGGACCCGCTCGTCGCCTCGCTCCGCCGCGACAGCCTGATCCGGCCGGACGAGCTCGGGCTGGGGCTCGACACCGACGACGACGGGCGCCTCGTCGGCGCCGACGGGAGGGCGAGCGACCGGCTGACGCTCATCGGCCCGCTCCGCAAGGGCCGCCTCTGGGAGCACACCGCCGTGCCCGAGTTGCGCGTGGAGGCGAAGCGCGTCGCCGATCGCCTCGCGACCGAGGACTCGTAAGGGCAGCAGCTCAGACGGCGACGCCTGCGCGTGTGTCCACTCGTTCGAGGCGCTCGAGCCAGGGGGTCGCGCGAAGCCGGCCGAAGATCTCTCGCGCCTCTGCGAGCAACGGCTCCGCGTCGGGCGCGCGACCCTGCGCGGCGTACAGCTCGCCGTGCTCGAGCAGGACGACGGCCAGGGGGAAGGGCGTCGAGATCTCGCGGAGGATCGCGGCGGCCCGCTTGAAGCCCGCCTCCCCTTCCTGCGTCTCGTTCCGGAGGGCCGCGAGGCGCGCGCGCGTACGGGCCGTATGGGCCCGGAGCCAGGGCGGCACCTTCCCCGGAGGCAACCGGTCGAGGTCGTCGACCAGCGCCTCCGCCTGCTCCGTGTATCCGAGGCCGAGGGCGGCATCCACCGCGACCGAGAACCCCTCGCGGAAGGGCTGGCTCCCGCGGCCCAGCTCCTCGGCGTGCGTCAGCGCCGCCTTCGCGTGCACGAGCGCCTCGAGGTGACGACCCTCCGCGTGCAGCAGCATCGCATGCCCCGCGGAGTGTGACGCGCGCTCCTGGACGTCCGCCGAGATGCCTGCGACCGCGAACTGCTCGAACCTCCGCCTTGCCTCGATGAGGTCGCCCCGCGCGACGTGGATGAACGGGATGTCGTAGAGGAGGAAGAGAAACGAGCCACGGACCTCGTTGAGGTCGCTCGTATCCAGCTCGCCTGCCGTCACGAGCACCTCGTCCCACTCGCCGAGCGCGACCAGCAGATACGTCTGGCCGGTCAGTGTCCGTTCCCAGCGCCGGTCGCCGACCCGCCGCGCGAGATCGAGGCCTTGGTGCACGTAGCCGCGCGCGTCCTCGAAGCGGTCGAGATGGATGGAGACCTCCGCGAGGTTGTAGTACGCGCGTAGCGCTGCCGAGGGAACGTCGTTCTCGAGCGCGACCTGCAGCGCGTATTCGAGCAGTGCCACGGATTCCTGCGGCCGTCCGCGCGCGAGCAGCGACAGGGACTTCGTGTTCAGCGCGTCGGAGAGAATATCGGGGAGCCAAAGCGCCTCGGCGGCATCGAGCGCGACCTCGAGCCGCTCGGCGGCGAGCTGCGTCTGGCCCGCAAAGAAGAGGATACGTCCGAGCTGCGCCGCCAACTGCGCGAGATCGGCGTCCGGCTCCTCGCGCGAGACCACCTCGAACGACCGCTCCATCATCGCGACGGACTCCTCGACCCGGCCGGCGTTCCACATCGCCCCGCCGAGCCGCGCCGAGACGCGTGCCGCGGCGTGCGTGCTCGCCTCGCCTTCCAGCAGCTCCACGGTGCGGGCGAACAACTCCATCGCCGCCCCCGAGTCGCCGTCGGAGTCGGCGGCGACGCCTGCTCGCTCGAGCGACGCTGCCTGGAGCTCGGGCTCGTCGACGAGCGCCGCGGCTTCCTCGAACCGCGAGCGCGCTTCCGCGAACGCGCCGAGCGACGCCGCCCGCTCGCCCGCCCGTTCGAGCATCGCGTGCGCCTCCGACCTGACCTCGGTGCTGTCGGGGTCGTCCGGGGCGGCGCGGTAGGCGTCGAGCAGGTGCGCCGCGACGACCTCGACGATCTCTTCCTCGTCGGCGAGCGAACGCAGGTGCGTCGCCGCCGCGAGGTGCATGGTCTTCCGGTCCCGCCTCGAGAGCGTGTCGTAGGCGACCTTCTTGACCAGATCCTGGAGGAACGCGTACTGGCCCCGCTCCGGGGACATGGGGTCCGCCGTGAGCGACACGACCTCCTTGCGGACGAGCGAGGCGAGAACCGGCTCGAGGTCGTGCTCGCCGCGGCCCGAGAGCGCGGCGAGGCCGTGGGTCGTGAAGGTGCGCCCGAGCACGGACGCCTGCTGGACGAGACGCCGCTCGTCGGGGCTCAACCCGTCGAGCCGGGCGGCGATCAGCGCCTGCAGCGTCTCGGGCACTTCGAGCGTCTCGATCTCGCCGGCCAGCCGGTACGCGTGCCCCTCGCGCACGAGGATGCCGCGGTCGACAAGCATCCGGACCGTCTCGACGGCGTAGAACGGAACACCTTCGGCGCGATCGAGGATACGGGTTCGAAGCTGGTCGGAGAGGGCGGGTAGGGGGCCGGAGAGGAGCACGCCCATCGCGTCCGGCGACAGTGGCTCGAGAAAGACCGAGGTGAAGTTGCGGGTCCCCGAGCCCCACGTGGGCCGTCGTTCCGAGAGCTCGGGGCGGGCGAGCGTGAGGATGAAGAGCGGCGCCTCACGCGACCACTCGGCGAGGTACTCGACGAAGTCGAGCAGCGCGCTGTCGGCCCAGTGGATGTCCTCGAAGACGAGCACGGTGGGACCGGTCTGGGCGAGCCGCTCGAAGAGCATCCGCGCCGCCGCGAACAGGTTCTGCTCGTCCCCGGCGGGCCGGTCCTCGAGACCGAGGAGGTGTCCCAGACGAGGGCGAACAAACCTGCGCTCCTCCGCATCCGGGAAGTGCTGCTCGAGCGCCGCGTCGAGCTTCGTCGACGCGCTGGCGGGATCCTCGTCCTCGACGATGCCCGCCCGGCCGCGCACCATCTCGGCGAGCGCCCAGAACGCGACGCCCTCGCCGTAGGCGAGGCACCGCCCCGAGTGCCACCAGACGGCGCCTGCAAGCCCGTCGATGTACTTCTCGAACTCCCAGGCAAGCCGTGACTTGCCGATCCCGCCGATGCCGACGACCGAGACCAGGTGCGCCCGTCGGTCTTCCGCCGAGACGTGGAAGACCTCCTTGACGAGGCGGAGCTCGCGGTCGCGGCCGACGAACGGCGGCTCGAGGCCGGCGGACCTGACCGACCCGCCGCGTAGGGCGACGACGCGGACCGCGAGCCAGAGCTGCGAACGCTCCGTCTTGCCCTTCAGCGCGTACGTTCCCGCGTCCTCGAAGGCGACGGCGGCCTCGGCGGCGTGCTTCGTCGTCTCGCCGACCAGCACCGTTCCCGGCTCGGCGGCCGACTGGATCCGCGAGGCGGTGTTGACGAGGTCGCCGGCGACCATCCCCTGGCCCTCGGCCGCAAGATCGACGGCGGCCTCGCCGGTGAGCACCCCGGCGCGGGCCTGGAGCGCCGCATCGAGGCTCGGGATCGCGGCGACGAGCTCGAGCGCCGCGCGGACGGCGCGCTCTGCGTCGTCCTCGTTCGCGACCGGCGCGCCCCAGACGGCCATCACCGCGTCGCCGATGAACTTCTCGACCGTGCCGCCATAGCGCTCGATCGTCGTCCGTGCAAGCTCGAAGTAGCGGGTCAGCAGCTCGCGGGTGTCCTCCGCGTCGCGGCTCTCGGACGCCGCGGTGAAGCCGACGAGATCGGCGAACAACACGGACACGAGTCGCCGCTCGGCCCGCAGTGTCGGCGCTGTCCTTGCGGGCGCGACTGCAATTAGCGCGGTTCCACATTCCCCGCAGAACTTGACCCCCGGGGGGTTTGCGGTGCCGCACGACGAGCAGGAGTGCCGGAGCGGCACCCCGCACTCACCGCAGAACTTGCGGGTCGCCTCGTTGCTCTCCCCGCAGACCTCGCACTTCACCAGACCCACGTGCGCACTATCGCCGAAACACCCGCTGTCGGCCACCCGCACGTACTCTCGGGATGTGAGCGAGCACCATCCCGTCAAGCCAGTCGAGCGGGCCGACCGAATCGGCGCGGAGCGCGCGATCGCCGGCGAGGCGGCCGCGCGCGAGTGGTGGCGGCGCGTTCCCCGCGTCGTGACCGCCCCCCGCTCGGTGTTCGCGGCGCTCGCCGAGACCGACGACGCCGACGTCGACGCACGTGCGGAGCCCGTCCTCGCGATCACGATCCTCGCGGGCATGGCCTGCGTGCTCCTCACCCCGGCGTGGGGCACGGTGATGAACGACGGCTCGGTCGACACGCTCGTCCTCCTCGTGGTCACCTTCATCGGCGGGCTCTTCTACGGCGCCGCCGGCTACTTCCTGCTCGGGCTCGCGCTCTGGCTGGGTGCGAAGGCGGTCGGGGTCGATCCGCCGTTCAAGATCGCGCGGCAGGTCGTCGCGTTCTCGGCGGTGCCGCTCGCGCTCCTCCTCGTCGCCCTCGTCCCGGTGATCGCCGTCGCCTTCGGCAACGACTGGTTCCGGACGGGCGGCTCCGACGAGGGGACGGGCCGGGCGGTCGTGACGGCGCTCGGCCTCGTGTTCGTCGCCTGGTCGGGGGTGCTCGTGGCGCTGGGGGTGCGCACGACGCTCCGGCTGCCGTGGCGTGGCGTCGTCGGCGCGCTCCTCTTCGCCGGGGTGCTCGTCGCTGCGTTCGCGGTGCTGCCGAGCGTGCTCTGATCCCGCGGGGCGGAGCGTGAGGTGCGCGGATGCCAGTTACAGACTGTTACTCGCGCCGCCTCGCGGCAGCCGGTGTCGCTCTCACCGAGCCGTCGAGTCGTGGGCGGTCGCGCCGACCGCGGCCCCGAAAGCGGCGCGCTCCTCCTCCGACATCGCGTAGGTATGCACCTCCTCGGGGAACCGCCGCTCGCGGACGTCCTCGGCGTACGCGGCGACCGCGTCGCGAATCGTCGTCGCGAGATCGGCATAGCGCTTCACGAACCGGGGCGACTGCCCGTCGTAGAGCCCGAGCAGGTCGTGCCAGACGAGCACCTGCCCGTCCGTGCCGGCACCGGCGCCGATGCCGATCGTGGGCACGTCGAGCCGCCGCGTGACCTCGTCCGCCACCGGCGCGGGCACGGCCTCGAGCACGATCGAGAAGCAGCCCGCCTCCTCGAGCGCGAGGGCGTCGGCCAGCAGGCGCGCAGCCTTGTCCGCCGTCCGTCCCTGCGCCTTGAACCCCCCGAGCATCGTCGCGGACTGCGGCGTGAGGCCGACGTGCCCCATCACCGGGATGCCGGCGCCGACGATCGCCCGCACGCGCGACAGCGTGGCACCCGCGCCCTCGAGCTTCACGGCGTCCGCGCCCGCCTCCTTCACGAACCGGACGGCGTTCTCGACGGCGGCGCCGTCGGAGACCTGGAACGAGCCGAACGGCAGGTCGGCGATCACGAGCGGCCGGCGCGCGCCCCGTGTGACGGCGCGCGTGAGCACGAGCATCTCCTCCACCGTCGCGGGGACCGTCGAGTCGTGGCCGAGGACGGTCATCGCCGCGGAGTCGCCGACGAGCACGAGGTCGGCGCCCGCCTCGTCCGCCAGGCGGCCCGACGGCGCGTCGTACGCCGTGATCATCACGATCGGCTGTCCGCGCTCGACGAGCGCGGCGAGCTCCGTGATCGGCAGCTTGCCGGGCGCGGGCGTGCCCGGTGCAGGGGTGCGGGGACGTGTGCTCACAGTTCCTCCTCCAGCGGGACGTTGTCGATCAGGCGGGTGCCGCCGACGCGGACCGCGGCGGCGAGGACCGGGGGGGCGAAGGGCGCGAGCGCGACGTAGTCGACGTCGAGCCCCGCGTCCTCGAGGATCGTGCGGGCGGTGTCCGGGTCGCCCGTCGCGAGCGCGCGCGGCAGGGCGAGGGCGCGGGCCCGCTGCTCGGGCGTCAGCCGGACGTTGCGGGACGAGAGCGCGAGGCCGTCCGCGTCGCGGACGGTCGGCACCACGCACAGCTCGAGCTCGAGATGCAGGTCGGAGATCATCCGGCGCAGCACCTCGACCTGCTGGGCGTCCTTCTGGCCGAAGTAGGCGACGTCCGGGCGGACGATCGTGAAGAGCTTGAGGCAGACCGTCGCGACGCCGCGAAAGTGCCCACCGCGTCGCTCGCCCTCGAGCATCGCCCCGAGCTCCGTCACCTCGACCCAGGTCTGGTAGCCGGGCGGGTAGAGCTCGGCTGTCGAGGGCGCGAAGGCGACGTCGACGCCGGCATCACGCGCCCGCTCCAGGTCGTGGGCCTCTTCGCGGGGATAGCCGTCGAGGTCGTCGGGGTCGCCGAACTGGGCGGGGTTCACGAAGAGGCTCATCACGACCGTGTCACACGCGAGGCGGGCGGTCTCCAGGAGCGCAAGGTGTCCGGCGTGGAGCGAGCCCATCGTCGGCACGAGGCCGATCGTCCCGGACCGCCGGTCGGCGAGCGCGGCTCTGACGTCGGCAACGGTGCGCGCCACGATCACGCGCGCTGTCCTTGCAACACTGTGTCACTTGCCGTCAGGCGCGCCAGCTCGTCGTAGGCGGCGAGGAGCTCGGGAGCGTGCTCCGCGATCGCGCCGCGATGGCGCTCGACGGTCTCCCAGTCGCCGCGCTCGATCGGGCCGGTCAGCTGGAACCCGTTCTCGATCACCCGCTGCATCAGGGGATCGAGGGCCTCGGCCGGGACGTCCGCCGCCGCGAGGAGCTCGCCCGCCGCTCGGCGCAGGGTGACGAGGTAGTTCGAGGCGATCGCGGCCCCCGCGTGGTACAGCGCGCGCCGCTCGTCGTCGAGGACGAACGGCCGCAGGCCGAGAACCTCCGCGAAAGTGGTCGCAACGGCGATTGCGTCGCGGGTCTCGCCGCTGACGGCAGCCCAGGCGCCGTCGAGCTGCTCCGGCCCGCGGTCGTGGGTGAAGGTCTGCAGCGGGTGGAGCGAGAAGCGCCGGCGGTGCGGTGCGAGGGCGGCGAGCGGGGTGCCTCCGCTGACGTGCCCGACCCACGGGCCGGGCTCGATCACGGCGGCCACGTCGCCGATCGCGCGGTCGGGTACGCAGAGCAGCACGACGTCCGGCGCACCGGACCGCGTCACACCGCGCTCGGCCAGCCGAGCGCTCACCGCGCTTCCGACGCGCCCCCGCGCACCGATGACGTCGACGCTCTCGATCACTCACGTGCTCCAGTTCCTCGCGGATACCGGGCACCCCGAAGGATAGTCGAACCCGGGGCTGCTACAGGCGCTCGAGTCGCGCAGCCAGCCCGTCCCGCACGCGCGGCCACTCGTCGTCGAGCACGGAGTACCAGGCGCTGTCACGGTTCTCCCCGCCGCGGACGAGCATGTGCCGGCGGTGGATCCCCTCGAAGGTCGCGCCCATCGCCTCCATCGCGCCGCGCGACCGGTCGTTGCGGGCATCCGTCTTCAGCTCGACCCGCCTGCAGCGCCATGCCTCGAACGCATGGCCGAGCATCAGGAGCTTCGCCTCGACGTTGACCCCGGTGCTCCACGCGGACGGGTGGAGCCACGTCCAGCCGATCTCGACGGAGAGATGCTCCGGCCGCAGTGCCAGGAACCGCGTCGAGCCGACGACGCGCCTGCCACACAGTGTCACGAGCGGCAGCTCGGCGCCGGCGTCCCGGGCGGCGACTGCTTCCTCGATCCAGGCGTCGAACGACGGTCGCGTCGAGGGCTGCACGACGGACAACCACCGCCACGTCCGCGGATCGCGCGAGGCCTCCCAGAGCCCGTCCGCATGCCGGGCGTCGAGCGGCTCGAGGCGGACGATCTGCCCCTCGAGCGTGGGTGTCTCCCAGCGCGTGCCGCCCACGGCACTACACTACGGTCATGCCGATCTACGAATACGCGTGCATGGAATGCGAGGACCACTTCGAGGAGCTAGTCCGCTCGGACGAGCAGGTGGTCACGTGCCCGAGCTGCGGGGCGGCGAAGGTCCTGAAGCAGTTCTCGTCGTTCGCGGTCCACGCCTCGACGCCCAAGTCGACCGGCGTCACGGCCTCGGGCGACGGTGGGTGCTGCGGCGGCGGCTGCGGCTGCGCCCACTAGCGGCCGCGGCCTCCTTTCCTCAGCCGGTCGGGGTCGGCGAGGCCTCCGGTGCGCCCGTCTCGCGCATGCCGCGCAGGAAGAACGCGGTGCCCGCGACGAGGATCGCCGCGACCACGACGATCGCCCAGACGTCGTCGGCGGTCGGCTTCACGGTCATCGCGAACACGATCGCGAACATGAAGAGCAGGTCGACGCGCAGGAGCGCGAAGACGCGCCGGATCAGGCGCTGGCCCTCGTCCGTCTCTGGCCCGACCGCCTCGATGCCCTTCGCGGTCGGGCTGAGCGCGCCCACGCCGAGCAGGAACGAGCCGGTGAACGCGACGAGCGCGAAGACGACCCACAGCCTGCCCCACGGCCAGTTCCCGTCGATCATCAGGCCGATCCCCGCGAGCACGACGATCAGCGAGGTCGGGACGAAGAGCCGCTCTCCGATGCGGCCCGCGTTGCCGGCGAAGCGCGCGATCACGGCCGCGTCACGCGAGCGCAGCTCCACCATCCCGTAGACCTGGAAGACGAACGCGCCGCCGATCCAGATGATCGCGCCGCACACGTGGACGAACAGCAGGAACTCGTACCAGGTCACGTCGTCTCCCCTCAGTCGTTGGCCGCCGCGCGATCCTCCGGCACTCGGGCGGCCGCGTCAAGGGGCGCGCCCGCCCGGCCGGGCCCGCCCGTAGAGTTGGGCTCGTGGATGCGCCGGAACGGGCAGCCGCCCTCCGCGCGGTGGCCGTCGAGGCCGCCGGCTGCGTGCGCTGCGCGCTCGCGGAGGGCCGGACGGCGGTCGTGTTCGGCGAGGGCGACCCGGATGCCGAGCTCGCGCTCGTCGGGGAGGCGCCCGGCTTCCACGAGGACCGGGAAGGGACGCCGTTCGCGGGACGCTCGCGCGAGCTGCTCGCGCGCCTGCTCGCGGGCATCGGCCTCGGGCTGGAGGACGTGTACCTCGCGACCGTGCTCAAGTGCCGCGCACCCGCGAACCGCGATCCCTCGCCCGAGGAGACCGCCGCGTGCGAGCCGTACCTCTACCGGCAGCTCGAGCTCGTCAGGCCGGCCGTCGTCGCGAGCCTCGGCAGCTTCGCGACGACGCTGCTCTCGGGTCGCGCGCTCGGGATCACGCGCGTTCACGGGCAGGAGCAGGACGTGACGCTCGGCGGCCGCCGCGTCACCCTCGTGCCGCTCTACCACCCGGCCGCCGCGCTGTACACGCCGACGATGCTCGAGGTGCTGGAACGCGACGTCCGCCGCCTCGGCGAGATCCTTGGGCGGCCGTCCGAGGCCACGGCACGGCCGGAGCCCGCGCCGCTCGTCGTCGAGCGCCCCGTCGCACGCGAGCCTGCCCAGCTCGGCCTCTTCTAGCGGTGCGTACCGTCGAGCTCGTGTCGCGGTCGCCCGAGGAGACCGAGGCAGTCGCAGGGCGTCTCGCCGAGCGGCTGGCTCCCGGCGACGTGGTGCTGGTCTCGGGCGAGCTCGGCACCGGGAAGACGACGTTCGTGCGGGGCGCGTGCCGCGCGCTGGGTGTCACGGGCCGCGTCACGAGCCCGACCTTCACGATCGGGCATCGCTATCGCGGCGCGCCGGACGTCTCTCACCTCGACCTGTACCGGTTCCGTGGCCTCTCCGCGGCCGAGTGGGGCGATCTCGAGCCGTACTTCGACGACGCGGTCGTGTTCGTCGAATGGCCCGAGGCTGGGAGCGGGACCCTGCCGTCCGAGCGGGCGCACGTCCGCCTCGAGCACGTGGCGCCCGACCGCCGCCGCATCCACGTGGACGCAGGCGATGACGCGTTGCTACAAGCTCTCAGCGGTGCTGATCCTGGCTTTCGACACGGCGACTGACGTCGCGACGAGCGCGCTCGTCGCCGACGGCGAGGTCCTCGGCGAGCGCGCCTCGGTCGCCGCGACGGTGCTCGAAGACGTCGACGCGCTGTTCCGGCAGGCGTCGGCACGGCCGCGGGAGCTCGACGGGCTCGTGGTGGGGACCGGGCCGGGCAGCTTCACGGCGACACGCGTCGGCCTCGCGGTCGCGCGGGGCCTCGCGCTGGCGCTCGACGTCGAGGGGGCGGGGGTCTCGACCCTCGACGCCCTCGCGGCAGGCGCTCAGGGGGCGCTGCCCGTGATCGACGCGCGCCGCGGTGAGGTCTTCGTCCCGGGCCCGGAGGCGCGTCCGCCCGACGCGCTCGACGTCGACGGCAGGCTGTGCGTCGGCGGCGGCGCGGTGCGGTACCGGGAGGTCCTCGAGGGGCGCGGTGCGGTCGTCCCGCCCGACGACGACCCCCGTCACCTTCCCCGCGCGGCGATCCATGCGGCGCTCGCGGCGGACTTCGGCCCCGTCGGGGCGATCGAGCCCGTGTACGTGCGCGAGCCCGACGCGAGGCCCCGAACGTCGTGAGGCGGGGGCGGTGAACGTCAGGCTGCGGCGGCTCGAGCTCGGAGACCTGGACGAGATCGAGCGGATCGAGCAGGCCTCGTACCCGACCCCGTGGTCACGCTCGATGTTCGCGAGCGAGCTCGCGAAGCCGAGCTCGCTCTCGCTCGGCGCCGTCGACGACGCAGGGTTGCTCGTCGGCTACCTCGTCCTCTCGCGCTACGTCGACGCCTGGCACGTGATGAACGTCGCCGTCGCGCCCGAGCGGCGGCGCGAGGGAATCGCCTCGGCGCTGTTGCGGGCGCTGCTCGAGGCGACCCGCGACGACGCCCGCCGCGGCTACACGCTCGAGGTGCGCGTCTCGAACGTGGGCGCGATCAACCTCTACGAGCGCTTCGGCTTCCGCCCCAAGGGCGTCCGACGCGGGTACTACACGGACAATCGCGAGGACGCGCTGATCATGTGGCGCGACGCGGACCCGGACGGCAAAGGGGACGCGAGCCCGTGAGGAAGCTCGTGCTCGGCGTCGAGACGTCGTGCGACGAGACCGCCGCGGCGATCGTCACGGAGGACGGCAGGGTGCTCTCATCGATCGTCGCCTCGCAGGCCGACCTGCACGCGCGCTACGGAGGGGTGGTGCCCGAGATCGCCTCCCGGCGCCACCTCGAGCTCGTCGCGCCGGTCGTGGAGACCGCGCTCGCCGAGGCAGGTAGCACCCTCGACGACGTGGGGCGGGTCGGCGTCACGCAGGGGCCCGGCCTCGTCGGCGCGCTGCTCGTCGGGCTCTCCGCCGCGAAGGCGCTCGCCTGGGCGCGCGGCCTGCCGCTCGTGCCCGTCGACCACCTGCGCGGGCACGTCGCGACGCTCTATCTCCAGCCCGGCCCGCTCGAGCCTCCCTTCACGTGCATGCTCGCGAGCGGCGGCCACACGCTGGTGCTGTCGGTGCGCGATCGCTCGGGGTTCGAGGTGCTCGGCTCGACCGTGGACGACGCCGCGGGGGAGGCGTTCGACAAGGGCGCGCGTCTCCTGGGGCTCGGGTACCCGGGCGGCGCAGAGCTCGACCGCCTCGCGCGCGAGGGCGATCCGGAGGCCTTCGCGTTCCCGGTGGCCCGGGTGCCCGGCCTCGACTTCTCCTTCTCCGGGTTGAAAACCGCGCTGCTGTATGCGGTGCGCGACCTCCACGAGGCCGAGCTCGAGGCACGACGCGCCGACCTGGCCGCCTCGTACCAGCGTGCGATCGTGAGGGCGCTCGTCGGCCGCCTGCGGGAGGCCGCGGAGCAGACCGGTGATGCGACGATCGCCGTCGTGGGCGGTGTGGCGGCGAACTCCGAGCTCCGCGCGGCGCTGCCGGACGCACGGTTCGCGCCCCTCGCCCTCTGCACCGACAACGCCGCGATGGTCGCGTCCGCCGCCCGCTTCGCCCGACCCATCGAATCGCCCGGGTACCTTGGGCTCGATGCGTACGCCTCCGCGTAGCGTCGTCGCGGCGCTCGGCGCCCTCGTCGCGCTTCTCGCCCTCGCCGCCGGCGGCGGGGCGGGGGCAGCGGACGACGACTCGGGTGGCGCGGCCGGGTGGCAGGGCCTGCTCGGGAGCCGGCCGCTTCCTCAGCTCGGCGGGCGGTGGATCGTGATCCTGAGGGCGCCGTCACTCGCCGATCGCGTCCGCCGTGCAGGGGGACAGGCGACCGAGCGCGAGATGCGCGCGTGGACCGCGGCGGCGACCGAGGCCCAGCGCCGCACCGTGACGCGACTCGCCTTCCACGGCGCGCCGATCGACCCTGAGCAGTCGTACGTCAGGGTCGTGAACGGCTTCGCGGCGGCGCTCGATGCCCGGCTCCTGCCCGCGCTCGAGCGCGACCCGGGCGTCGCCGGCGTCTACCCCGTCCGAGCGGTATATCCGGCCGCGGTGCCCAACCCGGCAGTCGACGCCGACGTGCTCGAGCCGGGCGCGGACACACGGGTCGACGTCTCGCTTCCCGGCTCGGACGGCACCGGTATCACGGTGGCGCTCCTCGACACCGGCGTCGACACGCGGCACCCGTTCCTCCGCGGCAGCCTCGTGCCCGGGATCGACGTGCTCGACCCGGGGAGCGACGCCTCCGCAGAGCAGAACCCCACCCAGCCCGGGCGGCCCGAGCGCCACGGCACGGAGCTCGCGGGCCTCGTCGCCGGCTCGCGCGGCCCCGACGGGCTCCACGGCGTCGCGTCAGGCGCTTCGCTGCTCCCGATCCGGGTCGCGGGCTGGCAGCCCGACGCCGAGGGCGGGGTCTCGGTCTACGGCCGCACCGACCAGCTGCTCGCGGGGCTTGAGGCAGCGGTCGACCCCAACGCCGACGGGGACGCGCACGATGCCGCCCGCGTCGCCCTCGTCGGCGTCGTCGAGCCCTTCGCGTCGTTCCCCGACGATCCGCTCGCGCGGGCCGCGAGAGGTGCGCTCGCGCTCGGCACCCTCGTCGTCGCGGCCGCCGGCAACGACGGCGCCGCAGGGCCGGCCTACGGGAGCGTCGCCTCGCCCGGCGGGACGTCGGGCGCGCTCGGCGTCGCAGCGACCGACTCGCGCCGCCGCAGCCCGACCGCGCACGTCCTCTTGCGGGTGGGGCTCGGGGTGCTCGCCTCCGGCGAGACAGCGCTCGGCGGCGCCTTCGGCCCCGGCGAGGTCGTCGACGCGCCCGTGGTCGCGCTCCCGCGCCGCCAGGTCGTCGCGGTCACCGAGGGAAACGCCCTCGACCGCCTGTTCGACGAGGACGGATACAGCCGGGTCGCAGGCTCGGCGGCCCTGCTGCCGCCCGGCCCGACCACGCCGGAGGTGGTCAGCGAGCTGTCCGCCGCCGGTGTGCGGGCGGTGCTCGTGCAGGGGCCGCTGCCGGCCGGCTCGCTCGGGCTGGACGATCCCGTCGACGTCCCGATCGTCGGTATTCCGGTCGACGCCGCCGCGGAGCTGCGAGCCGCGCTGCGCGCCCGCATCCCGGCCAACCTGTCCGTCGGCGCCTCCGCCTTCGCGCAGAACACGGTGTTCGGCGCCGTCGCGCCGTTCTCGAGCACCGGGCTCGCGCTCGACGGGAGCGCCCAGCCCGAGCTCGGCGCGCCAGGGGTCGGCCTCGTGACGTCGGTGCCGGGGAGGAACGAGGGAGGCTCGGCCCGGTACGGCACGATCAGCGGCTCGAGCGCCGCGGCGGCCGTCGTTGCCGGAGCGGCCGCGCTGCTCGCCGACGCGCGGCCGGACCTCGACGCGGCGGGCCTGCGCGGAGCCCTCGTTGCCGCGACCCGCCGCGGCGCGGGCGGCTCGGCGGTCGGGCTCGTCAATCCGGAGGGCGCGTCTGCCGTCGAGCTGATCGCCGACCCGCCGACCGTTACGCTCGGCGCGCTCCCGAAAGGGCGTGGCAGTGCGACCGGAGAGCTCACGCTTCGCAACGTGTCGCGCCGGCCGCTCGTCGTGCGGCTGCGCGTCGGCGCGGGCTCGGCGGGCGTCAGCGTGGAGACGAGCCGCCGCCGGCTGGTGATCCGCCCCGGCCTCGACGCGACGATCCGAGTCACGGTGAGCGCCGCGACGCGTCCGTCGGCTCCGAGCGCGCTCGCGGGCGCGCTGGTCGCGTCCGCCGGACGAGGCGTGCGGCTGCGGATCCCGTGGACTGCCGCCGTCCCCGTCACGGAGCGTCCGGTCGTGAGCCGCGTCGCGCTCTCGGACGAGAGCTTCGCGCCGAGCGACCGCTCGCCCACGGTGCTCTCGCTCGTCGCGGGCCGCGTCGACGGGCCCCCCGAGCGTCCCCAGATCCTGCCGCTCGCCCGGCTCGACGTCGAGCTCTACCGGGGCAAGCGCCGGCTCGGCCGCCTCGTCCGCCTCCGCGACGTGTTGCCGGGCCGCTACGCGCTCGGCGTGACGGGGCGGGGGCCGCTCGGCGCACGGCTGCGCCCGGGGGCATACGTGCTCCGCGTCGTCGGGGCCCCGGTCGGCGGCGGTCGCCCGACGGTCGTCAACGCGCCCTTCACGCTCCGCTAGAGTCGAGCCGCGAGGCAGCACCGAGCCGATGAGCGCCACCGAGACGTCGACCCACCTGCGCGAGAATCCGTTCTCGCTGGCGCGCGACCAGCTCGTCCGGGTCGGAGAGGCCTTCGGCGTCGACCCCAACCTCGTCCGCGTCCTCCAGGGCTGCAAGAAGTCGGTCGAGGTCTCCGTGCCGGTGTCGATGGACGACGGTCGCGTGCGCGTCTTCGAGGGGTACCGCGTCGTCCACAACGTGACCCGCGGCCCGGCGAAGGGAGGCATCCGGTACCACCCGAACGTCACGCACGACGAGGTCAAGGCCCTGGCGATGGGGATGACGTGGAAGTGCGCCCTCATGGGCCTCCCGTTCGGCGGCGCGAAGGGCGGCGTGATCTGCGACCCGAAGAGCCTCTCGGCGAGCGAGCTCGAGCGCCTCACGCGCCGCTACACCACCGAGATCATCAACGAGATCGGCCCCGAGAAGGACATCCCCGCCCCGGACGTCGGCACCGACGCGCAGGTGATGGCGTGGATCTTCGACACGTATTCGATGAACGTGGGTCATTCGGTGCTCGGCGTCGTCACCGGCAAGCCCCTGGCCCTCGGCGGCTCGGTGGGGCGCGACGGGGCGACCGCACGTGGCGTCCTGTACTGCATCCGCACCGCGCTCCAGAAGGAGGGCAAGCGGTTCCCCGACACGCGGGTCGCGATCCAGGGCTTCGGGAACGTCGGCCGCAACCTCGCACGGCTCCTCGCCGAGGAGGGAGCACGGGTCGTGGCGCTGTCCGACTCGCGCGGCGCGGTCGTCAACTCGTACGGCGTCGACGTGCCCGCGGCGATCGTCCACAAGGCGGAGCACGGCGTCCTCACGGGCCTGCCCGGGGCGGAGGATGCGACGAACGACGAGCTGCTCGAGCTCGAGTGCGACGTGCTCGTCCCGGCGGCGCTCGAGCAGGCGATCAGCGCCGACAACGCGCCCCGCGTCCGCGCGCACATGGTGTGCGAGGCCGCGAACAGCCCCACGACGCCCGGCGCGGACGAGGTGCTCGAGGACCGGGGTGTCCTCGTGCTGCCCGACGTGCTCGCGAACGCCGGCGGCGTCGTCGTCTCGTACTTCGAGTGGGTGCAGGGGCTCCAGGAGTACTTCTGGAAGGAATACGAGGTGAACGCGAAGCTGAACGACATCGTCGTGCGCGCCTTCGAGGAGACGTGGTCGAACCGCGAGCGGTTCGGGACGAGCATGCGCACCGCTGCGTACGGCCTCGCCGTCCAGCGAGTCGCCGAGGCGACGACGACGCGAGGGCTCTACCCGTAGGGCACTTCTCGGCTACGCCGAGAAGTGCCAGACCACCACACCGTTCATGGCGGAGGTTCGCATCTACGTGGCCGAGGGGTGCCACCTGTGCGAGGCCGCGGTCGACGTGGTGCGCACCGTCTGCGTGGACGACTTCGAGCTCGTCGACATCACCGGCGACGACGACCTCGAGCAGCGATACCGCGTGCTGATACCAGTTGTCGAGATCGACGGCGAGGAGCGCTTCCGCTTCGAGGTCGACGAGCACGCCCTCCGAGCGGCGGTCTCTGGCACATCGGCGTAGCCGATGTGCCAGCTGACGGTTCCCCCGTCGGCCGCGCGACGGCCGTCGGCAGAATGCGCCGCGTTGTCACGAACCCCGCGGGAAGGATGCTGGTGGCGGAACGCTTGACGGTCGGTGTCGCCGCTCGCCTCAGTCGGTACCTCCAGGTGCTGACGCAGGCGAGGAAGATGGGCAAGGACAGGATCTCCTCGCAGGAGATCGCCGAGTACACGAACATCAACGCGACCCAGATCCGCCGCGATCTCTCGACCTTCGGCAAGTTCGGCAAGCGCGGCGTCGGCTACTCCGTCGACTCGCTCCTCGCGGAGATCCGCAAGATCCTCCGGACGCAGGGCCAGCACAACATCGCGTTGATCGGTGCGGGCCGGCTCGGCGCCGCGATCGCCTCCTCACCGATCTTCGCAGAGCACGGGATCACGATCTCGGCGGTCTTCGACGTCGATCCGGCGAAGATCGGCACGTCGCTGGGCGGAGTGCCGATCAGCTCGCTCGATGCCCTCGACGACATCGTGCACGACCGGAGCATCGTGGTCGGCGTGCTCGCGGTGCCGGCCGAGTCCGCCCAGGACGCGGCCGACCGCCTCGTCGGCGCGGGAGTGAAGATCGTGTTCAACTACTCGCCGGCGCTGATCGACACGCCGTCGGACGTGCAGGTGCACACGTCGAACCCCGCGGTCGAGCTGCTCTACGCCCTGTACTTCCACCTGACGTAGCGACGCCCGGCGGCGCCGGCCCGCGAGCTCACGCCTCCTGAGCCGGGCTCCCGAGCGTCGTCCGAGAGCGGCTCCCGCGCGCCGGAGAATCGCTCCCGAGCGTCGGCGGCCTGACCCCGGGCGCCCGCACCTCGTCGGACGGAGGTGCGCCGGCCTGGATCACCGTCCTCACGGGCGGCTCGTGGCCGCTCAGGATCACGTTGGCCCGGGTGAGGAAGTCCAGTACGACGTGGAGCTCCTCGCGGGAGTACCCCTGCGCGAGCCGTGCGAGCCGATCGAAGAGATCGTCCCAGAACCGCTCGGCGGCGGCCCGGCCCACGGCGGTGAGCTCGATCACGACCCGTCTGCGATCCTCGTCGGACGGCCGGCGGCGCTGGATGATGCCTGCCTCCTCCAGCTGATCGAGGAGGGGGGTCGTGCCGCTTCTCGAGACTCCGGCCCTCTCGGCGAGCTCTCCGGCCGAGAGCGAGCTCTCTTCAAGCAGAATTTCTACGCAACGTGCGGCCGTTCTGTGCACGCCGAGAGCCAACGCCGCCTGCTCCTCGAGGAGCTCTGTCGCGCTCTCCTTCGCGCGCAGCAGCGACAGCAGGGCCTCGAACAGGTGCAGATCGGCCCGCGTGACGGGGCTTTCGTCGCGGAGCGGGGGTTCTTCGACGAGTGAGAAGACCTCCACAACGCTTCCATCATCGAACGATTCCTGGCTCACGATATTTCGATGATAGAACAATTCTTTGACCGAGGCAAATTCCACCATTTCAAGCCGTTTTCCCCGCCTCCGACGGTGGCGTGCCAGCCGAGAAGCAATTACTTGACCTGGCCTCCAGGGCCTGCTATTCCGTTGGGAGGACGAATTCGGGGGTGCGGAGAGGAGAGGGGACTCCGCCGCACAAAGGGTGCAAAGGGGGGTGGACGCGTCGGTGGTTTGGCGCCGGCACCACGGGGGGTCGAGGAGGGCGAGAATCGCCCTCCTCGCCACGCTGGTGGTCGGTTCCCTGGCGCTCCCCGGCATCGCCGTCGCCGACCCCTCTGGCGACGGCGCAAACCCCGATCAATCAACGGCAGAGGAGGTCGCGAGCGGCGCGAACCAGACCAACGGAACCACGGGCACGGACGACACCTCGACCCAGACGCAGGCGAATGCCCCCGCGCAGGCGACCAACGAGCCCACCGACGACCACGATTCGACCGCCCAGACGGAGGGGGCGGCTGCGCAGGAGAGCGACGACCAGGCCGCGGCGAGCGGAAGCGGCGAGGAGGACGCCGGAAACGAGATCAACGCCAATAGCAGCGACAACGCCCCACAGCCCGCAGCCGAGCCGTCGGCCGACGAGTCCTCGTCCGCGCCCGCCCAGCAGGACGCCTCGGTCGACCAGGCCGTCTCGGCCACGGCAACCGCAGAACAGCACGGGAACGGCGCCGCAAACGGGCCCGGCGGCGACACCGGCAACGACGACGCAAACGGCAACGGCAACGGCAACGCAAACGGTCACGACGGCAACGGCAACGCGTACGGACACGGAACCGGCAACGGCAACGTCCACACGGAGGTCCGCGTCGACCAGCCCGGCTCCGCGGACGGCGTCTCGCAGCTCAACCAGGCGAGTGCCGACGCGGACGCGACGGCGAGCACGACCGTCGATTCGGGCGGCGATCCGACGATTTCGCAAGCCGCCGACGCGAGTGCGACCGCAACGCAGGACGGGATCGGCAACGTCCACGTCTCGGTGCGGGTCGGGAGCCCCGGTGACGACGGGAACGTCACGCAGGTCAACGACGCGGCCGCGACGAGCAGCGCGGCCGTCGACACGGCCGGCGCATCGCACGCGGACGCGACGGCGACCCAGGAGCAGGTCGCGAACACGGTCGTCTCGGTGCGTGTGTTGAGCCCGGGCGCCGACGGCACCGTGACCCAGGCGAACACGGCGGACGCCCACGCTTCTGCCGACGACGCGACGGCGACCGCCGTCCAGGACGACGTCCGCAACACATACGTCGGAATCCGCGTCCAGAGCCCGGGCGAGCGCGGCGCGATCGAGCAGTCGAGCAGCGCAGACGCCGATACGACCCCCGGCGGCACGATCTCCGTCGCAACCGACGGGCTCGACACCGCCGTCGCCGTCGACGTCACCGCACCGCAGCTCACGGTTCCGGGCGCGACGACGACGTGGGAATGGATCTGGGTCTGGCACGCGGACGAGTCCACGCTCGACGGTTCCCCGCCGTTCCCCGTCAGCGGCGACAGCTGGAGCTGGAACTGGAACGACCTGCCGGGCGGCACGCTGGTCGAGCGCCAGGCGACGGACGTGCAGCCGGGCTCCTGGACGTGGAACTGGACGTGGCAACGTGACGTCGAAGGCTGGGCATGGGACTGGAGTCAGACCGCCGCCCTCGCCTGCGCGTGCGCCTGGATCTGGAACTGGGACTGGAGCTGGTCGGGTCAGCCCGACTCCGACGGGGACACGACGGCGGCTTCCGCCGGAGGCCCGCCGGCCGAGCCGGACCAGGCAGCGGGAACGCCCAGCGAGGCACTGCCACCGCCAGATCAGGCAACGATCGCGTCGGCCTCCGCTGTCGCGCAGGCCGACGCGAGCATCGGCCAGCAGGTCGAGCAGGACGACGCGGACGTGGACCGATTCGCGGGACAGATCGTGAACGTGTTCCAGGCGGTCGACGCGTTCGCGGCTGCGCGCCAGCAGCTCGACGCCGCCGGCGGTCTCCTCGAGCCGGGCGGCGCCGGTACGCGTTCCGTCTCCGTCTTCGCCGCAGCCGCCGCGAGCACCGCAGTCGATCAGCTCATCGTCCAGCAAGGCAACGTTGCGGATTCGGGCAACGCACAACAGTGGGCGGGTCAGCAGACGGAGGTCGAACAGCTCGTCTCGGCGGCCGCCTCCGGCGATCAGCAGCTCGGCCGGACGGGTGAGGTCGACGGCCGGGCCACCGCAGGCGCCGTCGCCGACTCGGACAACGAGCAGTCCGCATTCCAGGGCGCGCTCCTCGGCGGCGGCGAGCTGAGCCAGTGGGCCGGGCAGTTGACGGACGTTGTCCAGCTGGTCGACGCACACGCGAGAACGAGCCAGAAGGTTCGCAATGCAGGCAACGTCTCCGCGACCGCGAAGGCCCTTTCCGGGGATCTCTCGCTCGGCGAGCAGACCACCTGGCAGGAGGGAGCTCGCGGCGCCGGGCTGGGGACGCAGACCGCCGCACAGCTGACGCAGGTCGGTCAGGGCGCGGCGGCCGAGGCCACGACGGGCCAGACCGTCTCCTCGCCGGCCGACGCAAAGCTCGCGCGGAGCAACGCCGCAGCGCTCAATCGCTCCCTCGTGCTGCAGACGGGCGTGCAGGTCATGAACGGCGCTGCGGCGGTCGACATCCAGGATCTCGTCCAGGAGACGACCGTCGTCCAGCTGGCCTACGCCTCGTCGACATCCTCCGGCGGGATCGGCGGATCAGCCCTGACCGTGAACTGCGCGACGACGCAGCAGGCCGCGAGCCAGGGAATCGGCGTCGGGATGGCCGTCGGCGTGGGCGACCTGACCGCGTTCTGCACGCCGCCCGTCGGTCCGGCGCCGACAGCCTACGGCGGCGGTCCGGAAGGCTCGTCGGAAGGCTCGTCGCAAGGCTCGGAAAGCACCCCTGCGGGCGCGAGCTCCATCGAGCAGGTCGCGTCCGTCGTAGTCAGCTCGACCAGCGAGGAGGAGCTTGCTGCCGATCCTGGCAACACGTGGGCTGCGAGCAGCCCGATCCGGCACGTGCCGCCTCCTGCCGTGGCAAGAGAGTTTTCGACCGAGCGTGCGCCGGACGCCCAGGTGGCGTCGGGCAGCACCACGATTCGGTCGTCACAGGTTTCGTCCCCGGCCTCTCCGCAAGCGCGCTTCGACTCGCGCCCGGAGGGCTCGGCGGGGACGAAAGGCGTCGATCGGGAGTCGCCACTCCCCTCGACGGACGGCCCACTCACGTGGGTCTTGGCGCTCGCCCAGGGCGCGGCTGGGTCAGGAGGCTCGGGGATCGTGGCGATCCTCTTCGCCTTCGTGCTCACGCCGTCGTTCCTGCGGCGCATGCGCGAGGAAGCGGACGTCAGGCGCCCGGCTTCCGTCTTCGCTCCCTTAGACGTCCCAGTCTGACGTCTCGTCATCTCCGTGCACCCGCCGAACCGGGTTTCGGCGGGCGAGATCGCAACGACGGACATGACGAAGGGAGTGAAAACCGTGACAAGGAAGTTCCTGATCCTCGTTGGCTTCGCGCTCGCGCTGGTCATGCCCTCCGCCGC
>DATBET010000141.1:0-8579 GCA_036558885.1 Gaiella sp. | reverse complement strand
TGGGAGCTCCTGATCGTGCGCGAGCTGATGCTCGGCCAGCGGCGGTACACCGATCTCGCCGAGGCGCTCCCCGGCATCGGCTCGAACGTGCTCGCCACGCGCCTGCGCGAGCTCGAGTCCGCCGGGATCGTCCGCAAGACGAAGCTCCCGCCCCCGTTGGCCGTCACGGTCTACGAGCTGACGGAGCGTGGTCGCGAGCTCGACACGGTGCTGCGCGCGCTCGCGGAATGGGGCGCCGGCACCCTCGGCCCGCCCGAGGCCGGCGACTGCTGGAGCATGTACGCCGTCCACGCCCGCTTCCGCCCGGCGGACGCGGTCGACGGCACGTACGAGATCCGCTTCGTCGGCGGAGAGACGATCTCGCTCCAGGTACGCGGTGGGGAGCTGACCGCGATGAAGCTCCCGGCGGAGAGCCCCGACCTCGTGGTCGAGGCGCCGCCCGAGGAGCTCCACAAGGTGATCAGCGGCACGGTGAGCGCCCGCGCGGCGGTCTCCCAGGGGCATGTTCGCCTGCTCGAGGGCTCGGCGAGCGAGCTCGAGCACCTCGCCGCGATGTTTGCGCCCTACGCGGACGCCGCGGTCGCCCCCGCCGCCGCCTGAGGCGGCGTCTCGCCGTGGCTCGGCGCGGCGGAAGCAACGGATGCCTTGTGCCAGGGCACATGGCCACGGTCGAACCGGACATGCCCGAACGGCCCGAGCAGGCAGTGCCACCTCGTTGCCGCTCCATAGGATTCCCACGTGGCGCGGATCGAGGACTACGCGCTGATCGGCGACCTGCAGACCGCCGCGCTCGTCAGCCGCGAGGGGTCGATCGACTGGTGCTGCTTCCCGCGCTTCGACTCGGGCGCGTGCTTCGCGGCGCTGCTGGGCACGCCTGACCACGGGCGCTGGTCGCTGGCCCCCGACCCCCCGATCACGCGCTGCTCGCGCGCGTACATGCGCGACACGCTCGTGCTCGAGTCGACGTACGAGACCGAGTCGGGCGTTGTCCGCGCGATCGACTTCATGCCGCCTCGCGGCCAGGCGCCCGACATCGTCCGAATCGTGGAGGGTGTCGAGGGGTCCGTGCCGATGCGCTCGGAGCT
Source organism: Gaiella sp. (assembly GCA_036558885.1). Taxonomy (GTDB): domain Bacteria; phylum Actinomycetota; class Thermoleophilia; order Gaiellales; family Gaiellaceae; genus Gaiella. The sequence goes on along the minus strand of DATBET010000141.1, from coordinate 7,494 downwards.
CGTGATCCGCTTCGACTTCGGCCAGATCGTGCCGTGGGTCCGTCGCGTCGACCACGCGAGGGTCGCGATCGCCGGGCCCGACGCGCTGTGCTTCCGCACCCCCGTCGAAGTGCGCGGGGAGAACATGACGACGGTCTCGGAATTCACGCTCGCGCCGGGCGAGCGGGTGCCGTTCGTTCTCACCTGGTACGCCTCGCACGAGAAGGTCCCGGAGCAGATCGATCCGGAAGAGGCGCTGGAGGACTCGATCGGCTACTGGCACGAGTGGGCGGAGAACTGTGTCCACTACGGGCCGTACCACGACGAGATCCACGAGTCCCTCCTGCTGCTGAAGGCGCTCACGTACGGGCCAACGGGCGGGATCGTCGCCGCCCCCACCACGTCGCTCCCCGAGTGGATCGGCAACGTCCGGAACTGGGACTACCGCTTCTGCTGGCTCCGCGACGCGACGCTGACCCTCCTCGCGATGCTGCAGGCGGGCTACAAGGACGAGGCCGTCGCGTGGCGCAGCTGGCTGCTGCGCGCCGTCGCCGGGGACCCCGCGGACGTGCAGATCATGTACGGCATCGCCGGCGAGCGCAGGCTCGACGAGCGGGAGCTCGAGTGGCTGCCCGGGTACGAGGGCTCGGTGCCCGTGCGGGTCGGGAACGCGGCCTCGACGCAGCTCCAGCTCGACGTCTACGGCGAGGTGCTCGACGCGCTCTACCAGGCACGCGTGCACGGCGCGCCGGCGGACGACAACATCTGGTCGCTCGCGAAGGCGCTGCTCGGCTGGCTCGAGGACGGCTGGCGGCGCGAGGACTCGGGGATCTGGGAGGTACGGGGCCCCGCCCGCCACTTCACGCACTCCAAGGTGATGGCGTGGGTCGCTTTCGACCGCGGCGTGCGGGCGCACGACGAGTTCGGCCGAGACGGCCCCATCGAGCGCTGGCGGGCGATCCGCGACGAGATCGAGGCGGAGGTACACACGCGCGGGTGGAGCGACGCGAAGCAGTCCTTCACGCAGTCGTACGACTCCGAGGCGCTCGACGCGAGCGCGCTCGTGATGCCGCTCGTCGGGTTCCTGCCCGCGACCGACCCGCGCATGGTCTCGACGGTGGCCGCGCTCGAACGCGAGCTGCTGGTCGACGGGCTGCTGCTCCGCTACCGGACCGACGACGAGGGCGTGGACGGCCTGCCGGGCGGCGAGGGGGTCTTCCTCGCGTGCTCCTTCTGGCTCGTCGAGGTGCTCGCGCTGCAGGGACGCCGCGACGAGTCCTCCGAGCTCTTCGAGCGCCTGCTGTCGCTCCGGAACGACGTCGGCCTTCTCGCCGAGGAGTACGACCCGCGAACCGAGCGCCAGCTCGGGAACTTCCCGCAGGCCTTCACGCACCTCGCGCTCGTCGAGGCCGCGATCGCGCTCGGCGAGGGACGCGTCATCCGCGAGAGCGCGAGCTAGCCGTCGGGCCAGGCACACCGTCCGCCGACGGCTGCCGTCCGGCTGCTCCGGCACGACGGCGTCATGTCGTCGTCAGGGGAGACAACTGAACGCTCGCGCCAGGGGTTGGGCCCGGCGTCGCGTGGGCGGTCGGGTCGGCCGTCGGGCAGCCGGAAGCGCGATCCGGGCGCGTTCGTCTGCAACGCCCTCGCGGCGAGGGCGCCGTCGGTCGCCGAGATGCAGCCGAAGCTCGCGACGCGCGGCGTGGCGCGAGACGAGGCCCGCGCCGCCGTCGTCGAGGCGTTGCCTCTTGGCTACCTGGACGACGGCGAGCTGGCGGGACAGCTCGCGCGTGGGTCTCGCGCGACGGCCATGGGCCGCGCCGGGCCGCCCCGGCACTCGCGCGCCGGCGGATCCCGGTCGCCCTGGCCTCCGCGGCGGTGGAGGAGGACGGTGACTCATCTCCAACGAGAAAGGAGTCGCCTCGAGCACCCCCGCGCTGCCCTTCCAGATCGGGAAGCCCGTCGAGCACGCGACGCCAGGTCAGCCCACCGCCTGGGCGCGAAGCGCCGCGAGCTCGTCGCGCAGGCTTCCGAGCTGCGCCTCGAGACGTGCGACGCGCTCCTCGAGATCCGCAGCCTCCGGACCGGCTGCCGGCGCGACGGCGCGAGTCTCGGGGCCTTCTTCGCCGCCGAGGAGGTGACGGTACCGCTCCTCCTTCTGACCCGGCCGACGGTCGATCCGCTGGACGAGCTCTCGTGCGCCGAGCTGCTCGAGCGTGGCGTGCACGTCGGAGAGCCCGTCGAAGTGGTGGAGCCGTTCGGTGCGCTGCTTCAGCTCGCCGGGGGTCTGGGGCCCACGCAGCATGAGGACGCACAGCACCGCGAGCTCGTCGTCCTCGAGGCCGAGCTCGTCATCGAAGAGCTGCCGGTACTTCGCGGCCCGGCTTCCGGCGCCGCTCGCCAGCCGCGTCCAGCCCCTGCGCGCGAGTCGCTGGAGCGCCTCGTGGATCTCGCTTTCCTCGTACGCGACGACTGGGTCGCGGTTCGTCGTCTGATTGCACGCGAGGCGCAGCGCATTGAGGGAGAGCGGGTACTGGTCCGGGGTGGTCCGCTGCTTCTCGAGCAGGCAGCCGAGCACCCGCAGCTCGACGGTGTCGGCGTCCATGCCGAGAGGGTACGCGGCCGCCCCGGGACGAAGCGGGGCGGACCCCCGGGTAGCGTCGGCGGGCGGCTCGGCGCCGACTAGCGTGCACGACAGGTGAGCCCGCCGATCCTGAGCAGCTACCTCGTGACGGAACGCTTGCTGGCCGGCGAGTATCCGGGCGCATCCGACCCCGATGCGGCCGAGCGGCGGTTGCGGGCCTTCGCGGAGAGTGGCGTCACGGTGTTCGTCGACCTCACGCATCCGGCCGATGCCCTCGTGCCGTACGAGTATCTGCTGGCGGACGGCGCCGCGCGCGTCTCGCACCCGATCGTCGACCTCGGCACGACGACGATCCCCCATATGGCGACGATCCTCGACGACGTCGATGCCTCGCTCGACGCCCGAAGGTCGGTCTACGTGCACTGCTGGGGCGGGATCGGCCGGACGGGCACGGTCGTCGGCTGTTGGCTCGTGCGTCACGGGCTCGACGACGGCGACCCGCTGCGGGCGATCGCCCGCCTCCGCCGCGGCGTCCCCGATGCCTGGGCCGCATCCCCGCAGACGGCAGCGCAGCGTGCGATGGTGACGTCGTGGAAGCGGGGACGCTGAGCTCCCTCGTCGAGGTCGTGCTGCCTCGTGCGTGGCGGCGCGACTCGACACTTCACGGCGACGACCACTGGCGCTGCGTGGCCGCGACCGGTATCGCGCTCGCGCCGGCGGTCGGAAACGTCGACCGGACGCTCGTCTTCTGCTTCGGGCTCCTCCACGACACGCGCCGGCTGACCGACTCCGTCGATCCGGAGCACGGTGCGCGGGCGGCCTCGTTCGCTGCGGAGCTCCGAGGCGAAGGGACGCTTGCGCTCGACGACGAGCGCTTCGCGCAGCTCGAGTCGGCGCTCGTCCACCATTCGAGTGGGCTCGTCTCGGGCGACCCGACGACCGGCACGTGCTGGGATGCCGACCGGCTGCACCTGCCGCGCGTGGCGATCCGGCCGCGACCGGCCCTTCTTTCGACACGGGCAGCGCGCGGCGACGCGCCTCTCGCCGCAGCCGGGCTGCTTCGCAGCGACGGGCCACCGGCGTGGGGTGCCCTTGTCGCGTCCGTCGCCGGCGCATGACCCGGGACATGGGACCGCCGGGTGCAGGACCGCCCGGGCGTGCATGTCTGCGGGGTGCATGACCCCTGCCTCCCGGAACGGCTGTGGAGCGCTTGGCGCGCATTAGGCACGAAGACGGCACAGTCACGTGACGGCTTCGCGGGCACGCTGAATGCATGCCCGACGACGCACCGAGACAGGACGACGCGCGCCTGAGGAGCGCACTCGACGGAGATGACCCGTGCGATCGCGCCGTCAGCTCGCGGCTCGCCTCCGCCCCCGGATGGGTCGCTCTCCCGGTGGGCCGTGCGGACAGCGGCCCGACGATCGCGGAGCTCGTCGATGCCGTCCGTGCCGCCGGCGGCATGGTCGGCGGAGCCGCACTCTACGACCCGCGCTACGAGGCGGAGATGCGCCGCTTTCTGATCAGAGCGCTCGAGATGGAGGGGCTCCCGGTCCCGAGGGGAGGTGGTAGGCCATGAGCAGCGCGTCGACATCGGCTCCGTCACGGCTGTAGTGGCCGCGTCGCACGCCCTCGCGCGCGAACCCGAAGCTCTCGTACAACTGAATCGCGGGACGGTTCCAGGGGAACACGTGCAGCTCCAGCTTGCGGATTCCGGCGGAGCCGGCCCAGTCGACAGCCGTGGCCAGCAACGCACGCCCGATCCCCCGGCGGCGGAACTTCGCGGCGACCATGAGCCCGAGGTCGGCGACGTGCGCGCTCGCCGGATGCGGGTCTCTCGCCAGCGACAGCCGCCCGACGACCATGTCCTGCTCGCCGTCGACCGCGACGAACACGGCGGCGTCGGAGTGCCGCCTGACGGCCTTCAGGTAGCGCCGCTCGTCGGCCACGCTCCGCCACGTCTCCGTGGTCAGAAGCCACTCGCCAGGCTCGCGCCCAACGGCGGCCGCCAGGCGCACGAGCTGGTCCGCGTCGTGCGGCTCGGCCCGTCGGACCGTGATCACGGGACGACGACCCCGTGGCCGCCGCGCCGCGGGTCGCCTGCGGCGCCGAGCAGGGCCGCCGAGCGCCGCTCCACCGCGGAGGCGCCCCCGAAGAAGAGGTTGCGCCCGTCCCAGCGGACGATGTCGTACCCATCGTCCGCGAGGGCCTCCGCGACACCGTCGGCCCAGCCGCCCTCGACGTGCACGACGCTCCCGTCGACGTGGAGGCGCGGGCGGGCGATCGCCTCCTCCACCGACACGCCCTGCCGCGCGACTCCTGCGACGACCTGGAGGATCGCGCCTGCAAGCCTGACCGAGCCCGCGCTCCCGACGGCGAGGCGCGGGGCGCCCTCGTCGAGCACGAGGGTCGGCGCCATCATGCTCGGCAGTCGCGTGCCCGGCTCGCGCTCCTCGGTGCCGATCACGTCGAGCTCGCCGAGCATGTTGTTGAGCTGGAACCCGTGCCGGAACACGCCCGACCCGGAGCCCAGCGTCGACGAGAGGCCCACGCCGACTCCGTCCGCGTCCACGACCGAGACGTGCGTCGTGCCCGTCGGCCGCGTACCGCCCGCGGCGCCAGGGCCCGCCAGGCCGTATCCCGCCGCCAGCGCGGCCGCGAGCGACCGTGCCTCGTCGGCCGACCCGGTCGCATCGTCCTCGCGCTGCTCGAGAGTCTCGAGCCCGGCCCGCACGATCGCCCCGCCCAGCGAGGGGGCGGGTGTTGTCAGCACGGTCGAGCCCGCGAATCCGCATTCGAGGGGCGCGCGCGCTTCCACCGCGTAGGCGATCAGATCCTCCGCGAGGTCCGGCAGGAGCATCGCGAGCGCCTCTGCGCGAGCCTGCTGCAGCAGGCGCAGCGTTGGCACCAGGTCGCTCGCGTCGATGTGCCCCGGCACGCCGTAGACGCGCCGACCACCGTCCTCGCGCTGGAGGATCGGGAGCAGGATCTCGTGCAGGAACACCTGGGCGGGCGTCGCCTCGAGCACGCGGCCCGCGAGCTCGAGGGCCGGCACGAAGAGGCGCTCCCAGGGCAGCCTGCCTCGGCGTGCGTGCGCCTCCACGAGGCCAGGGACGAGCCCGGGTACCGCGACCGACGCCTCCCCGACGAAGAAGACCTGGGTGGACGAGCCGACGAAGTCGATCTCCACCTCCTCCATCTCGTCCGCGTCGCGAGCGGGGACGGCGAAGAAGCAGTCGAGGAGCGTCGCGCCGAGGCCGGGCTCGTACAGGAGCGCGAAGCCCCCGCCGGCCGGGCCCGTGAGCGGCCCTTCCGTGACGAATGCGGCGAGCGTCGCCGCGACGGCGGCATCCACCGCGGTCCCGCCTTCGCGTAGCGCCCATGCCCCGGCGTCGGCCGAGTGGCGGTTTCCCGCAGCGACTGCACCGCGCATGGTGGAGAGCGTAGAACGACCGCCCAGGCGAGTCGGGATCGTACGCGTGGGATGGAGACCGTATGCGACGCTGTCCGTGTGGCTCGCGCAGCCTCGAGCGACGGCCCGATCCCTGTCACCGGGGTGAGTGAGATCGTTCTCGAGGTGCTCGATCTCGAGCGCGCCCTCCGCTTCTACTCCGACGTGCTCGGCCTCGCGGTGATCTCTCGGCGCGACGACGGGGAGCGCGCGTGGCTGATGGCCGGCACCGGCACCCGGATCGGGTTGTGGCGACCGCAGGTCGGCATCGCCGGCGGCCGCGGCGGGGTGCACGTCCATTTCGCCCTGCACCTCGGGGAGGACGCGTACGACGACGCGGTCGCGCGGCTACGGAGTCTCGGCTACGAGCCCGAGGAGCACTGTTTCGACGACCAGGGCCGTGCCGCGTACGTCGACGACCCCGACGGGAACGTGGTCGAGTTCTGGACGTGGGACGTCGCCGGGCACCTCACGCAATGAGCGCCGTGCTCAGCGGAGGAAGCTCGGCAGCTCGCCCTCGCCGTGCGACGTGGACGAAGGCCGGGAGGCGCTCTCCGCCGTCGGGCGTGCGCTCGGGAACGAGGGCGTGAACGAGGTGCGCCTCGGGCTGCCCAGGCCCGTCGCGACGACCGTCACCCAGACCTGGCCCGCGAGCCGCTCGTCGACGGTCGCGCCGAAGATGATGTTCGTGTCGTCCGTCGCGGCCTGCCGGACGACCTCGGCCGCCTCGTTGACCTCGAGCAGCGTGAGATCCTCGCCGCCGGCGATCGAGAGCAGGATTCCGCGCGCGCCGACGATCTCGGTGTCGATCAGCGGCGAGCGAAGGGCGCGCTCCGCCGCCTCGCGAGCACGGCCGTCCTGCGCCTCCGAGTAGCCGATTCCCATCAGCGCCGAGCCTGCGTCGGACATGATGGTGCGGACGTCCGCGAAGTCGAGGTTGATCAGGCCGGGCATCGTGATCAGGTCGCAGATGCCCTGAACGCCCTGGCGGAGGACGTCGTCCGCGATTCGGAATGCGTCGATCATCGACGTCGAGCGGTCGAGCACCTCGAGCAGCCGGTCGTTCGGGATCACGATCACCGTGTCGCATGCCGCCCGGAGCTCCTCGACGCCCGACTCGGCCGCGATCCGCCGCCGCGTGCCCTCGAACTTGAAGGGCGTCGTGACGATTCCGACGGTCAGCGCACCCAGGTCGCGCGCGATGCGGGCGACGACCGGGGCCGCCCCGGTGCCCGTGCCGCCGCCCTCGCCCGCGGTGACGAAGACCATGTCGCTGCCGCGTAGAGCCGCTCTGACGTGATCGAACCCCTCCTCGGCGGCCCGCCGCCCGGTGTCCGGATCCGAGCCGGAGCCGAGACCCTGCGTGATCGACTGGCCGATGTGGATCTTCGCGGGCGCGTCCGAGAGCTCCAGCTGCTGCGCGTCGGTGTTGACCGCCACGAAGTCGACCTGCGCGATGCCCGCGTCCATCATCCGGTTG